>NZ_SDLF01000003.1:0-279150 GCF_013096935.1 Brevibacillus sp. MCWH
GGGATGGGAACAACACAAGTGGGTAGTCTTGTCTATATTACCACCTAAGAGGCATTTGAGTATTCTCTTTCTCTTACTGGGGAATTTTCGCTTGATTTTTTTGAGGAACTTTCTTTTGATCTTGACAATAATGGACAACTCCAATAATTTACGCATACGAATATAACACCTAGCTTATTTAATGTATCGCGACTAGGCGATAGGCACACACTCACCATCACAAACATTTTTTGTATACATGCGCAGGCAAATATACACGCCTGGTCGAACTCTTATCAAATGACAAATTTTCTCTGGGGGATTATATGAGCGACTTCAACTACGGAATTGTTGTACTGCTTGAATTTTATCCATCCTGGTTGGCCTTGCCGCGTGAAAAAAGAAGAGAATTGGCAAAAGATCTGTACCACATTATTGGTAAGTATCAAGACCATGTGAAAGTAAAATTCTTTGATGCGGATGCATTAGGCGGCAGATATACGGATTTTGTAATCTGTGAGACCAAGGACATGAAACAATACCACTATATGTGGGAAGAAATCAGGGATACGGTTGCCTATTCTCAAGGGTACTTCAAAATAAAGGATGTGATCATTGGCATCCAGAGTGCTTACCAGCAATTTGAAACTGAGGTATTGAAATTACCTGAAGAGTAGTACACGTTGCCCCGGAAAACGGGGCAATCAGTGTGTAGACAAAGTCCATGGCGCATGGGTGATAGGGCCCGCTCGCTCTCTTGACGACCAGCAAAGAAGCGGATCGCGTCCGCTTCAAAACGCGACGCGGGCAGGGGGCAAACATCTGGGTATTTCGATGAAGTGAGACTTGTGCCCCCTGTTTTCCCCGCGTCTTTCGTTTTTCCGCTGAGCAGGTCGTCAAAGGAGCTCGCTTGGCCCATCACTCCATGCCCGTACTTTATCTCCACCTTCGGTTGATCAATGTGCAGGCCTTTCGGCCTGACAACTATGGAAAGATCGTTTCCTTGCGGAACCTCAATGAAAAAGTACAGTTTGTCTTCAGTCTGGTTGCCCCGGAAAACGGGGCAATTTTTTTCAACGGTGAAGCGGGGGCAAGCACGGGAATAGAGCTTTCAATGGGGGGCAGTGTCGATATCACAACGAACCATGATCCCGCAGTGGTTGCTAGCAATGCATCCAGCAATCCATCCGGCCAGAGCACTACCGCGAATACCACCATGCTCAGTGCGTGCCGGCATTGATCTGAATACATTCACAAGGCACCCAACCAACCTGGTTATCTGCATTGATACAGAGAAACCATCCGCTCTCTTCACACGTGATCGTTACGTCTTCCCCAATGTGCACAGTAAGTTCATACGAGTTGTATTCGTGTTGTACGGTTCCAAGGTTCCCATTTACCTGCAAATAACGTTTGGGCACCCATCCTTCCAGTCCGCTTTCATTCCTGCACCAGACCCATCCGGTCCATTGTTCATCTTCTTTGATGATTTGAAGTATATCTCCTGCGTTACAAACAATGGGGGTGGGATAACTGGTCACATGACGTTTTATGACAGTGCCCTGGATTGGGTTTGACATTAGGAGACCTCCATATCAAGAATTTTGTCTCAGATAGTACCACGACCATTTACTTCAACGCTTGTTTTGATCAATGTTGATTGTCAGGCAGCTTATCTGAAACAACAATAATGAGTGTCGCAATTGGCCCAAGAAATAATGAAAGGAAGAACCAGTTCAGACCACTGCGGTTTTTTGCTTGAGCCAGTCCAGCATTGATGAGTGACAGAGTTCCCCACCCGACAAAAAATTCATTTTCCATCAAGGTCAATCCTCCAAGGTTTATAGACTTACTGGTATTTACGTACTTACGTGGATTGAGTTTCTGTTTCATTAACAAAATGTGTAAAGAGATTTAGGGGAAACCGACATAAGACATAAGTATTTGCGTTAATGTCGATAAGTCATTTGTAACGCTACACGAAATTTTCGGGAGTAAAGAAAACTGTCCTGCTATCGTACAATTTTATTCCCTAACTGTGGTGTGATTTGGCCCAGGTCAGCAATATCGTATCCCCAAGACTTTAATTGAGACTCAATGAGATCAAGATCGCTGTAATATGCAAAGTTCTGGCCCAACCGAAAGGCCCGATCTTCGCTGCTCTCACCTGGCACTCTTTCCATAGAATCATTGTATCTGTCCTGGATGATCCGATTAAGATCGTGCAAGAAGTTTTTCAGTTCCTCACTCATATGAAACACCTCATAAGTAAGCAGCCCTTTGCCATAGCTGAATAACTTTACCAGGGAAATTATAACACGAGCACATCTGATAGGGAGATTAGAAGATTAGCAGCTAGCAAGAGCCGATTCCGGTCCCAACGGGAAAAAAGCCAGCCATAGTCCTGGTGAATCCGAAACAAAGAAAAGACAAGTTGGCCCCACTGGCAGAGTATGGCGAAATCGTGGTACTATTTTGTCAGGGAAAGATTGCCAAGGCGGATGATTGGGAAAGTGAGTAGTTCACGTCTCCTGTAATTCTTATTGGAGTTGATGTGTCTTGACTGAGCAAAGAAAATGCCCGAATTGCAATGGTTCGGAGTTCGCGGAAGGCGATGATTTCATGCCGATAAAGCCCATTGACAAAAAAATGTCGTTTGGCTCTCCCAAAGTGTATACGTTTTGTTTGAACTGCGGAGAGGTCATATCCATTAGAGTCAAAAATCCCGAAATGTTTCGCAGTTGATTATCCCAAAGCCTGATACCCGGATACGGAAGGCGTCAGATTCACACCTGCTATGGGTATGTTCTGGCGTCTTCTTTTGTTGTGCCAAGGGTACCTTTTGCCGGGAAATTTTTTGGAGGGAATTCATTTGAGCGAATTCACGTTTGCCATGCTTGTGAAGGAAGCAAGCAAAAGGAAGATAAGCAGCGCGGTCCGGAAATGGAAAACACCATCGTGCCTGTTTCCCGCCAACGAAACATGGCATGCGGTGGTCACGCAGGATGGAGCGGAAGCCGGATCGGAACAGGCGCGACAATTATCGACCGAGCTGAAGACCCATACGTTTTCCTTCGTCCATGCAGAGGATTACGGATGGCACTATGAACTGTATGAAAATGGCGAGCGAAAGGGAACGCTGGAGGTCAACTACGAAACATACGATCACAGCAGCATTGAAGAAGCGAATGTTCCTCTTTTGAAGAAACTGGCTGTCGATGAAGCAGCGCTGGGACGCCTGGAACGCGTCCTTTGCGCCCGGACTCCTCAGACGGAAGATCTGCTGCACAGCGTTGAGCATTTCAAGCAGGCGATGGGATTTGAAAAGATTTCCTGGATATCGTATGAGTACGTGTCCACGATGTCCAAACGCCAGCTTGACGAAATAGGGGCTAGCTTCAGCAAACCGGCCGCCACAAAGCGATTCTTGGCAGACAAAATTATTGTAGAGATGCTGAATGAATCGCTGCGTCACATGGGATATGCCTACGAAGAACGGCCAGAAAGGAGTGACTGGCTGTACTTTGTCAAACGTGAAAACGGCTTTGATTACGGCTTGATCATCGATATGCATAAGAAGAATACCATCGAGCCCAGACTCTTTACGCCTCGCAGCAAAGGGGCAAACCTGTTCTACATCGCTAAGAAGGGATTAAAAAGCTTTGAGTATGCGAATGAAGCTGAGCTGCGCCAGCACCTTGAGGAAATCGTGCGGGTGTTTCAGCAAACAGGTGATGCGTGGCTGAAAACGAACAGGATCGAGATCTTTGATGCCAACGCCCTCTATGCAGAGATGGCTGATCGATTCATGGCGGAATACGCGTTTCAACGCATACATATGGATGATCGTATTCTGTTTGGCGGCAAGGCGATCTACCAAGGCAATCGGATGCAGATTGAATTTACACATTTTCCTCAGAAAGCCAGTATCGTTACGTATCTGGTCGAGGAGACAGGGAAAAGGTCCTTACAAGATTTTTTAGTGGAACACAGAGACATCCTGCCGGTCGATATCAGAACGATTCATTTCTTGTTTCAAAACCGGGATGAATTTGTACAGGCGCTGGAGCGTACCTTTGATTTTCTGCATTTTTATTTCGAACAGAAGCAGGCAGATTGACTTATCGTCAGGCAGCGGCGCTGGTGCAGGATGTTGGTCCAGACCAACCTCCTGTACGGGCAACGTGATGCCTGTAAAACCTTTTGGGACGATTTACAAAAAATTAATGACAACATGATGGAAAATCATCTTCTTTTTTTGCAGGAAATGGTATATAGTGTAATTAGTTGGTTGAATGACTAACTCGATAATATGTCTTCCATACATAATCATTCGGGGTGGAGTAAGGAAACACACTGGAATACACGCAAGGGACTGAGATGAATGGCAAAACCGAACGTCGTTTCCAAACAGGAACTGATTGAAGCAGCCAAGGCGTGCATCGTGGAAAACGGCTTGGAAAAGCTCACGCTGAAAATGGTGGCTGACAAGGCAAATGTATCGCAGGGGACCGTCTATTACCATTTTCACACCAAAAACCAACTGATGTTGGACGTGGTAAAAGATGTGTGCCTTCGTTCCTGGGAGGAGATGTCTCATACGCAATCCGTCGAATTCGCCGTCCCGGAGGCTTTGAATGCCGCCAAGGAACGGTGCCGACCGGACTCTTTTTTCCACCGGCTGTTTTTGTCGCTGGTTGTGTTTAGTTTCAACAACGAAGAAATCAGGCAGGAATTGGGCCAGCTGCTCGCGTTTGAAAACAAGGTGCTTTCGGAAAAGATCCTGGAGCTGATCGCAGACAACCACGCCGATTCCAGCGTGGAGGGGACTGCTGTTCAGACTGGCCGGGAAAAACGGCTGATGGGGGTTTCCACCGAGACCTGGGCGGTCCTCATCAATGCGTTGATTGACGGCCTGGCGGTTCAATGCCTGGTCTCTCCCGAATTTGACCGGGATAAAGTGTTTGCCGAATTGGGCGTATTCTTTCAGAAGCTGTTGGAAAACAAATCGGATTGAGCAGCCACATCAAGTCTTGGAGGCTGGCTTCATCGTGTGTTCTTCCACACTTACCTCCAAAGACTTTTTTCCAATATATTTCCTCAAACTTTAGAAAAGGAGATGAGGGTATGTTCTCAGAAAAACTGGGCCTGACCTTGCTGTTCTCGATCCTGGTCTGGCTGGGGGCGACGTTGTTCTTCGTGTTTTTCGGCAGCATGGTGTTGGTCGACCCGTATCAACAAGACTTTTTCATGAGGTTCCTGTTGTTGGAGATCGCGACAGCAGTGGTCTTGTACATCGTCTTTGTGATCTTTCGCAAGCTGGATCCCAGTCCGTATGCGGTGGTGAAGCTGGGGCTGATCGGCAGTGCAGTCGGCTTGATCATCGATGCCTTCGTGTTGTGGAACCGCGACGTGTTTTTTTCGGGATTGTCCAGTGAACAGCTGCTCGCCTTTACGATCTGGATGTCATTTGCCTATGGACTCTATCTGCTGATCCCGCTGTTCATGCGAAAAGAGAACAAGTAATTCATTTTAGATTAATCTTTGGAGGAGAAGTCGATGAAGCGTCTGAATCCCGTTATCGCGGATTTGCTCACCATTTTCAAGATGGATAAGAAATTTGTCAGGGGTGAAGGGTACTATCTGTACGAAGCAGACGGAACGCGGTATACCGATTTCATCGCCCAGTACGGCGCCATCCCCTTGGGGTACAACCACGAGGCGATCTGGGCGGCCCTAGATCAAATCAGGGCGAACATGCTTCCGAGCCTGTGTCAGCCATCCACACCGATTAAGGCGGTAGAGCTGGCCCAGTTCCTGTTAGACAAAATGCCAAAAAATCTCTCGGTCTGCACGTTTGGCCAAAGCGGGGCGGAAGCAGTGGAAGCCGCGATCAAGCTCGCCAGAGCCGCTACCCGAAAACGCAAGATCGTCAGCACATGGAAAAGCTTTCACGGTAAAACAGCGGGAGCGTTGGCGGCGACCGGGCAGGAAGTCTATCAAAAGCCGTTTTTCATCGATACCTCTGACTACATCAAGATCCCCTACAACGACGAGGCTGCTTTGGAAAAGGTGTTGCAGGAGCAGGGAGATCAAATCGCCGGTTTCCTGGTCGAACCTGTGCAGGGAGAAGGCGGGGTCAACGTACCGTTGCCCACGTATCTGCACAAGGCGCAGGAGCTGTGCCGCCGGTACGGTGTCCTGTTTATCCTCGATGAAATTCAGACAGGTCTGGGCCGGATGGGCAATTGGGCCGTGTGTGTGGAGCAGGGCCTGGAGCCGGATATCCTGCTGCTGTCCAAAGCATTGGGCGGAGGAATTGTCCCGATCGGTGTATGTATGAGCACGTCTGCTCTCTGGGAGGAGGACGATTTCGGGAAAAACCACAGCGCCACGTTTGCCAACAACAATTTTACCTGCTCAATCAGCCTGGCTTATCTCAAGTATTTGGAGCAAAACCAGCATCTGTTCCAACAGGTGAAGCAAAACGGCGCGTACATGCGCGAACGCTTGCTGCAGATTCAGCAAAAGTGGCCCGGTGTCATCAAGGAAGTACGCGGTGAAGCCTATTTGCAAGCCATCGAGTTTGAAGAGATCGATGCAGGAGATTCGTATGAATTTGCGATTCTCTGTTCGCAAGGCGGTCTCGGATACCTGATCAGCGGCTTTTTGCTCAATGTCTACAAACTGAGGATCATGCCGTATCTCAACCAGGAGATGGCTGTGCGGATTGAACCGCCGCTCACGATTTCCAGGGAAGAGATCGACAAACTGCTGCACGCCATCGACCGTACGTGCGAGATTCTCTACTATCGCGATTTCTATCATTTGTACCGTTATACCATTCACGACAATACCATCCCCGAAACAATTACTGACTATCGTTCAAAAAGAAGAGAAATTATTGTTTCTTCGACCACTCGAGTACCTCATCGCAGCTTCGCTTTTATTGCCCACTACCCGCAAACGAGAGACTTGGTCATAAACACACCGTCATTTGAACAATTCAATGATACAGAGCTGTCCGAGATACTGGAATGGCAGGCTGACTACGGAGAGCCGGGAGTAGTTTGCACACTTTCCAAAATCTCCTCGAAACACGGAGATGTCGCTGCCGGCAGCATCATCGCCATTCCCTTCGGGGGACCAAAAGTGTTGGAGCGTCCCAGAAAGGAAGTCGTTTCCGCCATTCGCGCTGCGATCCGCAAAGGGCGCGAAATGGGAGCCACCGTGTTCGGATTGGTGCGTACACCTCCATCGTCACACGCGGCGGAATCGATGTGCGCGATATGATACTGGATCATGAGATCGTAACGACGGGCAACACGTTTACCGTCATTACATCCGTCAACGCGCTGCTGACAGGCGCAGCCAAGATGGACATCTCTCTCGAAACGTGCAGAGGAGCCGTGATCGGCGCAAATGGATCGATCGGACGGCTGTGTGCCATTCTTTTGTCTCAAAAGATGGAAAATATCGTATTAATCGGTAGAAAAAGTAATGAAAGAGTAAATATGGAGCGTTTGCGAGAGTTGGCCAATGAAATCTACCTGCATGCCATCTTTTACCACAAGGAACGATCGGGGATCCGAAAGCAGCTGTTATCGCTGCTGGAAAACGAGCTCGTATTCAGCGACGGTCTGTATCAGACACGCGAACGGCTGTATGAACTGTTCCAGACGGCCGAATCGGCGGAGACAGACAATCTCGAAGAGCAGATGAGTGAAAACATCATTGACGACATCGAGCTGTTGTTCCGACAAGCCGGACACAAGCCTCCGATCGATTACGGCGTCGATATCGATTACTTCCTGCCTGAGCTTGATGTCATCCTGGTCGCTACCAGCAGCATCGGAGAACTCCTGCAGCCGGATTTGATCAAATCTGGGGCAGTCATCTGCGATGTCTCCCGTCCTGCCAACGTAGGCAAAATCGTGCAGGAAAAACGGCCGGATGTATTGGTGATCGAAGGCGGTTTGGTCAAATTTCCGGAAAATCTCGCATTTGGTCAAAACCTGGGTTACAAGCCGGGGGTCAATTTGGCCTGCCTTTCGGAAACGATTCTCTTAACCTTGGAAAATAGCAACCGCAATATGGGCATCGGTGGACGCATCACGATGGACGACATGTACTACATCCAGGGGCTCGCCGAAAAACACGGTTTCACACTGGCCAGCCTGCACAGCTTCGAGAAGGAAATCGATGACGAGTACATCGCGCGGGTCAAAGCGGCGGCCAACAAACAAGTTGTTTCATAATTTTCTAGATATAAAAGGAGGAAAAGAACATGACGACAACTTCCAGCAAGAAAAGAGTCTCTGTCCGCAACTTTACCGCTGAAAAATGGCTGGAGATCGTACCCCACGGCTATCTGAAGGGCATGATTTACGGCCGCTCTCCGCAGTACGACGTGCCCGAGATTCTGCAGGAGGAAGGCAAGCTGCGCCAGGTATGCTTGTACGATTTGGCAATTTTCGCTTCCGCCGAAAAGATTGCCGTGACCACCGCTTCCGGTCTGACCAGCATCGCCGACGACGATTGGAGCCGCGTTTTTCTGGCGACGCAGACGTTTGACGAAGCACGTCATTACGAGGTGTTCGTGGAACGGATGCGCGAGATGGGGCTGTCCGATGAGGCGATCGGCCAGTTGGTCGAGGAAGTGGCCAGTCCGGAATACCGCGCCTTCCAACAGATCATGCTCCAGCAGGTGGACAACAAAGATTTGCTGGGCGGATTGGTCACCCTCAATATCATCCTGGAAGGCATGGCGTTCCCGCTGTACGGCTACGAAGCCCGGTTCTGGAAGCCGTTTGATCCCGGATTGACCGAGATTATTATCGGAGCGTTCAAGGATGAGACGCGCCATGTGGGATTTGCCGAGAAAAAACTGGCGGATGCGATCCAGCAGCGTCCGGAAGAAAAAGAACGGCTGTCGCGCCTGGCTACCGAATGTTCGGTGCGGATGCAAAAAGCGTTTGAAAGCTTTCTCAATCAGTTCGTCGGGCTGTATCAGGAAGCTTGCATGGAGCACAAGGACTTGGTGGGAGATGCCGAGATTGCGCCAGGAATGCGCATGATCGACACGCCGGTAGTGGATCAGGTGAACATGGTGCTGAGCGATATTATCAACGGTCATCGGGAGCGCTTGAAGAAAATCGGACTTGAGTATTTGAACTAACGCAAAGCCAACGGTTGCCCCAGTCTCCTGTGCCTCGGAACACGGAACCTTCGGGAAATCAGGAGGCTGGTTGGCTTCACAGGCGAGCTTGCGCAAACCACACTTTTTCGTAAATGGGGTGTCCCGTGGATGGCAACAGCGATCAAAGAAAAGCCAGCCTCGAAACGAATCATTTATTCCGAGCAAGACAGCATTTACAAAAAAGACTGGATTTTGTACACGACCAGTGATGAAGATTCGTACTCCGAATTAAAAGCGCTGCGCATCCGTCCCAGCGACACTGTGCTGGTGATTACGGGGAGCGGCTGCCGCAGTCTCGCATTGCTCGTCGACGAACCCAAACGACTGATTTCTGTAGATGCCAACCCTACGCAAAACTATCTGCTGGAACTGAAAATCGAAGCCATGCGCCTGCTGCAGCATGACGAGTATCTGCAATTCCTCGGCGTGAAACCGTCCACCTTTTCCAGGATGGACGTATACCGGGAGTTTGAATCCAATTTGACGCCCCAGGCCCAGGCGTACTGGAGCCGCTATCGCGACAAAATCGAGGAAGGCTTGATTTTCCTGGGGAAACACGAGCAATTTTATAAAAAATATATCGGGTCGCTGCTGTTTCGACCCAAGAGAAAACAGTTCCTGCACATGCTTTCGCTCACTTCCCTGGAAGAACAGAGGGCCTATTTTCGTGAGCATTTCAACACGCTGCTATGGCGCTGGTCCATCGAGAACCTGTGCCGCCGCACCGTCTTCAAGTGGACACTCGGGGACCCCAGCTATGACAACGAGGTCGGCCAGCAGCAAAGCATCGGCAACTATATTTTGCAGAGGCTGACCCATACGTTCGAAAATCATCTGGTGCGGGAAAACCACTTTCTTACCTTTTTGTACTGCGGAAAGTACATGAACGAAGAGGCAATGCCCGTCTACTTGCAAAAGCAGCACTACGAGATGATCAAGCGAAACCTGGACAAAGTGGAGATTGTGACGGATCTGATCGACCGGTATCTGGCCCGGGCAAAGGAGCCGTTTATCGACAAGGTGTCGCTTTCGGACATATCCGGCTGGGTTCCCAATGAAACGTTCCAACAGATCCTCACGGAAATCACGAAAAAACTAAGGAAAAACGGAATCATTTGTTATCGGAATTTTTTGGCGAAACGTATGGTAAACCCTGAGCTTTTGCCCCTCTATGAGCGTGATGTGGATATGATCGAGCGGCTGAATCACGAAGACCTGGCCTTTGCCTTTACGTTTGAAGTACTCAAAAAACGGGAGGAGTAATGGATGAATACGTACTATGAAATTACCATGCATGACCCGGAAACGGACACGACGGCGTTTATCGTTATCGATCGCTTGATCGGAGGGATTGCCACAGGAGGCTTGCGCATGTCTCCGACGGTCACGCTGGAAGAAGTGCGGGATTTGGCGGAAGTCATGACTTACAAGCACGGTCTGATGAACCTGCCGCTGGGAGGAGCCAAGGCCGGAATTGTCGGAGATCCGTCAGCGCCTGACAAGGAGAAAAAAATCCAGGCCTTTGCCCGAATGGCTGAACCGCTGTTGAAAAGCTGCCTGTTGTTGGGAGAGGACATGGGGATTTACGCGAAAGATGTAAGAGCGATGTACGCCCACATACAGCTTGACCCGCTGGAGCGAGTGCTGAACCGGCTGCAGGAGCGGGGCGTAAAGTACGAGATTGGTCAGGGTGTCCGGGCACATGACTTGTTGTCTGATCAAAACATGGAGACGACAGCAGGCTTTGGCCTGATGGAGAGCCTGCTGGAGACGGCCGAACTGATTCAGCTTCCGCTGGAGCAGGCGACTGCTGCCGTGCATGGATTCGGCACGGTGGGCAGTGAAATCGCCAAGCTGCTGCACGATCGCGGCGTCACAATTACAGCAGTCGGCGATGCCGAGGGAGCAATCTATCGGGAAGAGGGCCTGGACATCCATCAGCTGCTGTCCATCCGCAAGCCAAACGGCTGCATCGATCGCGAGAAGATCGCTCAGGCGGTAAAGCAGCTGACCAACGAAGAGCTGCTGCAGCTGCCGGTCGATTTGCTGATCCCCGCTTCTGTCTCGCAGGTGATCCATAAGGGGAATGCACACTCGATCCGGGCAAAAATCATTGTCGAGGCGGCCAACATGCCGACTACGAATGAAGCCGATGAAATCCTCCGGGAAAAAGGCGTGATCGTGCTCCCCGATTTTATGGTCAACGCGGGTTCGGCATTGTCGTTTGGCTTGATCATTACCGGGGAAGCCCTGCCGCAGGACATGTGGACCGAGTCGGCAAAACGGATACGCCGGATGGTGCGAACAGTGCTGACACAGAGCATGGAGCAGGAGGAGCCGACGCGCATCGTTGCTCTCGCCCTTGCTTCTGCACATTTGCAGCAAATGCTGTACAAGGAACGCTCCGTGAGCGAACTAACCGCTTCGGTGTGACGCGCGATGAAAAAACTGTTTATCCTGTCAGTCATCGTCAGCCTGTTCACTGTGATGCAGGATGGAACGCTGCTGTACGTCCTGCTGCCGCAGATCCAGGAACAATTCGCAACCAGTCTGTCCACAGCGATCTGGATCATGAATCTGTACATTCTGCCGTTCGCTCTGCTCATGGTATTCATGGGCAGAGTGGCGGACCGTTTTGGACACATCCGGGTGTTCCTCAGCGGGTTGGCACTGTATGCAGCAGGTTCTTTCCTCGGGTATTTCAGCAATTCCTTTCCTTTCCTGTTGACCTGCCGCTTCATTCAGGGTATCGGTTCTTCCATTCTCGTGCCCGTCAGTCTGGTGATCTTGCTGAAGCGGTTTGGGAAACAGCGCTATGGGCAAGCGATCGGCGCCTGGAGCGCCACGTGTGCGCTTGCAGCGGCTTGCGGCCCCATCAGTGCTGGGTTGATCGGTCATTTTGCGACCTGGAGGTTCACCTTTTTGGCAAATGGTACGCTGGTGCTGCTCGCGTTGATGGCCATGATTGCCTCGCTCAAATCGTCTGCTGTACCTGAGGAGGACCAGGAGACGCAGGCCGTCCCTATGCCGAATCTGTGGAAGGAAAGTGAAACGTACCTGTTGCTTTTCGGCAACTTCTTTGCCGGGTTTGTTCTGAACAGCCTGCTGTACGTACTGCCTTTTATGCTGGGCAATTTTCTCGACTACGACAGCCTGCAAATCGCCTACACCGTCACACCTCTGTGCGCTTCCATCATCGTATCCGTGGGAATCGTCGGGCGGCTGGAGAGAAAAATGCCGCTGGAGATTGTCGTCAGCACAGGATTTTTCTGTCTGCTGGCGAGCCTGTGCCTGTACATGATTCGCGAAGTGCCCCTGTACGTGTACATCGGAGCATCGTTCCTGGCCGGACTTGGGCTTGGGATCGCCATCATTTCCATTACGTCGGCCTGGATGAAGAAATTTACCTACGATCATCTGGGGTTGGGCTCGGCCATATTGAACATGCTGCGATTGGTCGGCGCTGTCATCGGGAGCTCGCTTTCGGCCAGCCTCTTTCGCAGGATGGTCGATACATCGCTGCACACAGGCGGAGTTCCCGCCAATGAATGGCTGGCAGGCCTGAAAGCGTCCGGTGCCCCGGTTGCGCCCATCGTGTGGGCAAGCGGGTTTTCGCAAGTGGTCGTTGGCGTGTTCACGGTTCTCAGCCTCGTACCCGTCGCCATGATTGTCTGGTATACCGCCCGATATGGGCGGAGGCGCAAGCTTGAGAATCAGGCTTCTCCCGTCCAGGATGGATAGACGCGACGGGCGAAGCCCTTCTTTTTACAGAAAGGAGAATGTCTGATGAAGCGAAGAACCGCTTTCGTTTGCGATGAGAGTTATTTTTGGCACAATACCGGGAATGGCGCATTGTTTTTGCCCGCTGGCGGCTGGATTGAAACGGATGTGCATTCAGAGAATCCGGCGACCAAACGGCGTGTGAAAAACCTGTTGGAGCGTTCCGGTTTTATCCGTGAACTGGTGTCGATTCCGCCCAGGGCGGCAACAGCAGAAGAGATCGCAGCTGTGCATGATCCGGCGTATATCAAGCGGGTGGAAGCATTGAGCCAGACGACGGGCGATGCAGGTGAACTGGCGGTTGTCGGGTACGGATCGTTTGAAATCGCCTGTCTGTCGGCGGGGGGAGGTCTGCGTGCTGTCGATGCGGTAATGCGCGGCGAGGTGGACAACGCCTATGTGCTGCACCGACCGCCCGGCCATCATGCGGAGCGGGACAAGGGCATGGGATTCTGCCTGTTCAACAAAGTCGCCGTCGCAGCCAGATACGCGCAGCGAGCGTATGGTTTGAAACGGATCGCAATCGTCGATTGGGATGTCCATCACGGAAACGGAACGGAAAGCATTTTTTACGATGACCCTGGGGTCTTGTTTGTGTCGCTGCATCAGGAAAACAACTACCCTCCCGGCAGAGGCAGCTTGTCTGATACTGGAGCCGGGGCGGGGGAAGGATACACGATCAATATTCCACTGCCGGCCGGTACTTCTGACGCAGGCTATCTGGAGGCGATCCGCACCATCGTCGCGCCTGTGATCCGCCAGTTTGGCCCCGAGCTGATCTTCGTCTCTGCAGGGCAGGATGCCAGCCTGTTTGACCCGTTGGGCAGAATGATGGTGACCGCGGAAGGGTTTTATCAGATGGCACAGGAAATGCTTGCGCTGGCGGATCAATGCTGTCAGGGCAGGCTGGTTGCCTGTCACGAAGGCGGGTACAGCGCGGCCTACGTTCCGTTTTGCACGCTTCGGGTGATCGAGGCGTTGACCGGCATCAGAAGCGTGGTAGAAGACCCATTCGCTCCCACGTTTCAGCATTTGCCGACACAGGTGATTACCCACGATCAACGTCTTTATTTGCAAATGGCCAAAGAACAGCATGTCAAACGCTGGTCCGTTTTGCAAACGTAATACTGTCTTTTTCCAATCCGGCAGCTCATGTCCCACCCTCCAGACGTTTTTCAAAAAGCAGAAACGTGAAGCGAGGTGAGGTAAAAAAGCAACGGACGGCTTGATGCGGGTGTAAGCTCGGCAAAACTGGCCATGTCAAACACTGCTGGTAAAGGGCGAAAGCTGTGAGCTTGTCGCTCCTATTCTTTTTTCGTTCCTGTCAGTTCCTCACATGATCCAAACAGCCTCTCGTACCCTATGCATGAAAAATAGGCCTCATATTATAATAAAAAAGATGACTCGTGTTTGAGGTGGGCCAGAAAATGAATAAAACCATTGCAGATGTAGCCAAACTTTCAGGAGTGGCCAAAAGCACCGTATCTCGCTACTTAAATGGCGGTTCTGTAAGTGAAGCTACCAAACGAAAAATTGAACGCGCTATTAAAGAAACAGGATATACACCGAATCCTTTTGCCCAAAGTTTAAAGGCGAAGAAAACAGCCTTTATTGGCACGATCGTTCCGCGACTGGATTCCTATGCGGCATCGCATACAATCATCGGGATTGATGAACAATTAAAAGAATTGCATTTTCAATTGTTAATCTCTAATACGAACCAGCAAATTGAACGGGAAATCGAAATGATTTACAGCTTGGCTGGCCAGAAAGTGGCGGGAATTATTTTGCTGGCAACGCAAATCACTCCGGCACATTTGGCTGCGTTTGAAAAGGTGAACATCCCGATTCTTCTTGTTGGGCAAGAACATCCCGACGTACACAGCCTGATTCACAATGATGTGGAAGCAGGCTATGCCATTGGAAAATATGTAGTAGAGAAAGGCCATCGCAAAATTGCCTACTTGGGTGTTAGCGAACAGGATGTCGCAGTGGGCGTAAAACGAAAGGAAGGATTTAAACGGGCGATAGCGGAAGCGGAAGGGTGTGAGGTCCATTATTTTGAAACAGGTTTTAACATGTTTGTTGCACAGCAAGCAGCAGCAGAACTACTGGAACAATTTCGCCCCACTTGCATCGTATGCGCGACAGATAACATTGCACTGGGAGCGTTAAGAGCCGCCCAATTAAAGGGATTGCGCATTCCGCAAGACGTCTCGATTACAGGTTTTGGCGGATATGATGTGACCGAAATTATCCATCCTGGTTTAACAACTGTTAAATTGTTTTTTAAAGAAGCTGGTAAGATGGCTGCACAGCACATTGTGAAGCTGATCAATGAAGAGGAAGTCCCCAAACGAACATTATCAAAATTTGAAATCATTGAACGAGAAAGCGTTGACAGTATCATTCCTCGTCACGTATAATTGGGTTGGAACCGGTTCCAAATCACAAGGATTAGGACCGGTTCTTATTACAACGAATTTGGAACCGGTTCCATCGATGGGTGAGGGAGATGCGATGAAATACGATCAGATTGCCAAAGAACTGTTGGAAGCGATTGGCGGAAAAGAGAATCTTTCTGCCTTGGCTCACTGCGCCACACGTTTACGGCTCGTTTTGCATGATGAAAGCAAAGTAAACCAAGAAGCGCTTGACAAAATGGACGCGGTAAAAGGAACGTTCTCAACTGGCGGACAATTCCAAATTATTCTTGGTGCAGGTCTGGTAAACAATGTGTACCATGAATTAGCCCGATTAACCGGACTTCAGGAAATGTCGACAACAGATGTAAAAGACGCCGGAGCCAAACGTTTAAACCCGCTCCAGCGTTTCGTGAAACTGCTTTCTGATATTTTCGTTCCCATCATTCCGGCTATTGTTGCCGGCGGGCTGCTGATGGGGATCAATAATATTTTGATCGCGAAAGACTTGATCTTCGAGGGCAAGTCGCTCATTGAAGCGTATCCGGAAATCAGTGACTTGGCCGCACTTATTAATACATTTGCCAATGCGGCATTTGTGTTTTTGCCAATTTTAATCGGTTTTTCCGCCACCCAGCGTTTTGGCGGCAATCCGTACCTGGGAGCTGCGCTTGGCATGCTGATGGTTCACCCGGACTTATTAAACGGGTATGACTACGGCAGCGCCTTGACGAGCGGCAGCATTCCTGCCTGGAACATTTTCGGCATGGAAATTGAAAAAGTGGGGTATCAAGGGACGGTACTGCCTGTATTAGCAGCTTCTTTTATTCTGGCAAAAACCGAACAATTTTTACGCAAATATATCCCTTCTGCGCTTGCGAACTTGCTGACACCCCTATTCACGATTTTTATTACAGGCATCTTAACCTTTACAGCCGTAGGACCGTTGACTCGTCTTGCGGGCAACGTACTAACGGACGGACTGGTTTGGTTGTATGACACAGCGGGCGTTATCGGCGGTGCGCTGTTCGGGTTGGGGTATGCCCCGATCGTGATTACCGGGATGCATCATAGCTTTATTGCTGTTGAAACCCAGCTGCTGGCCGATTTCGTGAAAACAGGCGGAACATTTATTTTTCCTGTTGCCGCGATGTCAAACGTTGCCCAAGGCGCTGCAACGTTGGCGGTTTTCCTGATGACGAAAGACAAGAAAGTGAAAGGGATTGCCTCCGCTGCCGGCATTTCGGCCGTTTTAGGCATTACGGAGCCTGCGATGTTCGGTGTCAACCTGAAGCTTCGTTATCCGTTTATTGCCGCGATCATCGGGGCGTCTGTATCAACGGCCTTTATTACCATCTTTAAGGTCAAAGCGGTTGCGCTTGGCGCTGCCGGTTTGCCAGGGATTATTTCCATTCGCCCGGATTCCATCGTTCCATATGTCATCGGCATGGTCATTTCGTTTGTCGTTACCTCTGTCATGACGATCATTTTGGCCAAACGCGCAGCAAAAAAAGCAGCTCAATAAAAATAAATGAGGTCTGATCGATAAACGGTCAGACCCTGTATGGACGAGATGAAGGAGTTTGGGTCTATCAATGGAATGGACGAGAGAACAACGCTATCGACGAATCGAAGAAGCAACGATAGAAGAATTAACAGCCCTGCAAGAAAAGGTGAACAACAGCAGGTGGCGACAGAAATATCATATCCAACCAGTCACAGGTCTTTTGAACGATCCAAATGGCTTTTCTTACTTTAACGGAGAATATCACTTGTTTTATCAATGGTTTCCGCTCGGTCCGGTTCATGGATTAAAATATTGGTATTACACCAAATCAAGCGATCTTGTCCACTGGCAAAATGTCGGTATCGCGTTACAACCGGACGATTATTTTGATTCTCACGGGGTTTACTCTGGCAGCGCCATTGTTCATAACCAGACACTTTATTTCATGTATACAGGGAATACGAGGGATGAGAATTGGGTGCGCCATCCTTATCAGTGTTTAGCCTTCATGGATGAAAACGGGCAGATTAAAAAATTACAAGCGCCGGTGATTCACGAAGTGCCAAAAGGCTATACCGATCATTTTCGCGATCCGAAAGTGTGGAAAGTGCATGACACATTTTATGCTGTAATCGGCGCACAGCGGGAAAACGAAACGGGTTGCGCTGTGCTTTATTCATCACCTGATTTAATGCATTGGACGTTTGAAGGTGAGATTCACACCCGGTTACAGCATTTTGGATTCATGTGGGAATGCCCCGACTATTTTGAACTGGATGGAAACGGTGTGCTGATCTTCTGCCCGCAAGGAGTAGTGCCAGCGGGAGAGCAATTTCAATATGTGCATCAATCCGGTTATATCGCAGGAAACAGACTTGATCTCAAGACAAAAATCTTTGAACACGGTGAGTTTGTGAAGTTGGACCGCGGCTTTGACTTTTACGCCCCGCAGACGACCATCGACCATAAGGGACGGCGCTTATTAGTCGGGTGGATGGGTCTTCCCGACATTCCATATCCAACAGATCAGGATGGATGGGCTCATTGTCTCACACTGCCGCGAGAATTGACCATCCAAAACGGAAAGCTGCTTCAACGACCTGTAAAAGAACTGGAAGCATTGCGGCAAGATGCGGTCCATGTGAAAGATACGCTTCACAATGAGCAAAAAAGGTATGACGGATTCAACGGGACCTGCTATGAACTGATTTGTGAATTTACGAACATGGAAGCAGAGGAAGTGGGGATTGAATTCCGGTCATCTCATAAGGAAAAAACGGTCATCTCCTATAACAGACACAAGCAAAAGGTGACGTTAGACCGCACCTATTCCGGGGAAGTTCCGGCGAAAAAATACGGAACAACAAGCACATGCCGCGTGGAAGGAAATGCGGTAAAGCTTCACCTCTTTGTTGATACGTCTTCCGTCGAAATTTTTATCAATGACGGCATGGAAGTGTTCACAAGCCGGATTTTTCCCAGTCCGGAAAGCACAAAGATTTGCTTCTTTGCTCGAAACGGAAACGTTTCATTGGATACGACGATCTATCATCTAACCGCGATGCAAAAAAACGGAGGTGCAGACGATGGGCCGCTTGTTTTCCATTGGTGAAGTGCTCATTGACTTTATTCCGCTGCAAAAAGGAAAAGCATTAAAGGACGTTCACTCTTTCAAACGTGAGCCAGGGGGAGCACCGGCAAACGTGGCGGCAGCTGTAGCGAAATACGGGGCAGAATCGGCAATGATTACAAAGCTGGGAATGGATGCCTTCAGTGACTTTTTGATTGAAGAGTTACAAAAAGTCAGGGTAAAGACCGATAAAATCAAACGAACAACAGAAGCGCATGCAGGATTGGCGTTTGTTTCCTTGCGCGAAGATGGGGAGCGGGACTTTTCCTTCTATCGCAATCCTTCTGCAGATCTATTGCTTTCAGAAGACGAAATTGAAGCAAGCTGGTTTGCGAAAGGCGATATTTTACATTTTTGCTCCGTCGATCTCGTCGAAAGCCCGATGAAAAAAGCCCATGAAAAAGCGATTCATCTGGTGAAAGAAAAAGGAGGGCTGATCAGCTTCGATCCAAACGTTCGACTTCCATTGTGGAACAGCGCAGAGGAATGCAGACAAACGATTGCAGCATTTATTCCAAGAGCGCATCTGATCAAAATATCCGATGAAGAATTGACGTTTATCACCGGAATCACGAATGAACAACAGGCGATTGAACAATTATTCACAGGTGAGGTCAAAGCCGTAATTTGCACAAAAGGAGCAAAGGGAGCCGCCCTTTACACCAAGCATGCCACATATGAATCCACTGGTTTCAACGTGGCGGTGCAGGATACGACTGGCGCAGGAGATGCCTTTATCGGCGGGTTTTTATATAAACTCCTGGAAAAGGGAGGAAATGAGGAAAACTTGCTCGATATATTGCATGAGCACCATCACGAAATCCTCACCTTTGCCAATGCAAGCGGTGCACTCACCACAACAGGACAAGGGGCAATTTCAGCCTTGCCGTCAAAAGAAGAAATCCTTCGCTTTATTAAAACATTTGAAAAGTAATAGATATGAAAGGTAAGGGCACAGACCGCGGTTAAAAACCTTGCTGCTCGTTTTGCAGACATCCCCCTGGCGTAATGGAGAAAGGGGGATGTTTTTTGTTGTCTACCCTGGTCCTTTCAGAGCTAATTATAAAGAAGGTTTAATGAAATTTAATGTTTGCGGACGAAACAAAATTTACTACCCCGATCAGGATAAAGAAGAGAAATGAGGCAGGACGCCTTGCATGGCCGTGAAATAGTGCAAGAGCACGAGGATTTTTTGTAAATCGTAAAGGAACGGAACGAGTATTAAAAGCCCGAAGAATAGCTCTTCGGGCTTTGGAGTATTTAGCCTTTACGGGCGCCTGTAACTGCGGTACGTGGCCCCAGTGTTCGTGCAGCAACAAGTAAATTCAAGCGCCCTTTAGATAATCTAAGCTACAGTCACGATGATCGGCTGATCCTTTGTAATAATGATGGTGTGCTCTTGTTGTGCCGCAAAGCTGCGATCCGGTAAACATAAAGTCCACCCATCCGGCTGCTCAACCACATAATCCGCCCCTGTTGATAAAAAGGGCTCAATCGTAATGACCATTCCTTCTTTCAACACACGTTTATCGTGCCTGTCATAATAAGGGAGAATTTCATTTGGAGATTCGTGCAGAGACCTCCCAACACCGTGACTGCACAAGTTTTGAATGACCTGATAGCCGCCTTTTTTCGCTTCGGTTTGAATAATCCTGCCGATTTCATTCATTTTTACTCCATGCTTGAGTGAAGAGATGACCTTCATCATCGTTTTGTATGTGTAATCACAGAGACGGGTTAAAGCAGGGTTGTAGGGAGGCATGACAAAAGAGTGACCCGCATCCGCAAAATATCCTCCCAGTTCAGCGGAAACATCGATGTTAATCAAATCACCCGGTTGAATTTTTCGATTTCCCGGGATTCCATGAGCGATTTCATGGTTAATGCTGATACACGTGTTGCCGGGAAAGTTATATACGGTTTTGGGTGCAGGCACGGCCCCGTATTTTTTTAAAATCTGTCCTCCAATATCATCCAGTTCCTTGGTCGTCATTCCGACACGTGCGTGACGCTTCATTTCATTGATTGTCAACCTAACAATTTTGCCGATTTCCTTCAGACCATCGATATCTTTCTGCGATTCCACTGTCATAGACAGCCCTCCATTTTAATTCATAGTAACTCACTCGTATTGGAAAGTATTCCAGATTGAAGATAATCCTAGCTAACGGGGCGGTATGGACTATTACACTGGCATGAATCTTTAACCTGTATCAGCCAAGTTGTCCTTCTTACTAGTATACGAAAAAAATTGATGTGATTCATTAATTGCGGCGAGTCGCCCGTCCACAAGCAAGCGTTCTACCCTCTGTGAACAACGGGGGAAGACAACGCCTTTGTTTACCTAGCCTCGGCTACAGACTACGGTAGAACGCAAGAAGTGGTGCAGAAATGGGTTGCTTCGGAGTCCCGTTCACATGATTTGGTCATAAGACGGACTCACACAACATAATAAAAAATTGAACCAGTCATATCGTCAAGACGTACCTCCTTCAATTCCCCCAATACGGTGGGGGATTATTTTTTTGCTTGTTGAGGCATCATGGTAAAAGGAGGGAGCTGCCCATGTGTGGACGGTTTACGCTAGTCACAGACCCGGAAAAACTGATGAGTCGATTCCACCTGCAGGAGATCCCGTTTGATCTGAAGCCGAGGTACAACATCGCCCCCGGTCAGCAGATCCCGGCCATTCTTGCCGACGGTGGGCGACGCAGAATTGGCCAATTGCGTTGGGGGCTGGTTCCATCTTGGGCACAGGACGATAAAATCGGCTACAAGATGATCAATGCGCGCGCCGAAACGCTGCAGGAGAAGCCGGCTTTTCGGAGGCTGTTTGAGCGCAAGCGCTGTATGATCCCTGCGGACGGCTTTTTCGAGTGGAAGCAGATGGACGGGAGAAAACAGCCGATGCGCATTACCATGCGGAGCGGAGAACCGTTTGCCTTTGCTGGTCTGTTTGACACGTGGACAGCGCCTGACGGCCAGAAACTTCACACCTGCACGATCATTACCACCCGGCCCAATGAGGTCGTCGCTGACATCCACGACCGGATGCCGGTCATTTTACGGCAGGAAGATGAAGACCTATGGCTTGATCGGGAGAAATACGATCCCGACTTGCTGCAGTCGCTGCTCGTTCCATTTGACCCCGGACAGATGCGAGCGTATCCAGTATCTGCGATTGTTGGAAGCCCGAAAAATGATTTCCCTGCGTGCATTGAGGAGGTTGCTTGGCAATAGCGGCAACCTCTTGTTTTTTATCAAAAATTAAATCGCGTACGAGTTTATGCACATCCGGGAGAGGCATAGATGGTAATGGAAAATAGCCTGGAAAGTATCCAGATATTCCATATATTAATCGCAAGAATCATGTTTTTTCTAGCGTGAATATCTAACGCGTCAACCGCGGTATCATTTTCCCGATGAATCGCGGTTTATAGGTTGATATCTTCACGCGTGTCGTGTGAATAACATCCTTGGAAAAAGAGTACTTGATGGTAACGGATGCAGGTGGTCGCTTGGTATGCACCTCGTAGATGGTAATGTATGGACCGCTGTCTTTAAGAGCTTCTCCAGGATAATGAATATTATTAAGGAAAATATATTCCACACCAAGTCCTCGCCCAAGTCTTGGGGAATGTTTTTGGATGGGCACTTTCCTTGCAGCGGTCTCCGATATGCCTGTTTTTCCGTGCAAACTCCAACTGGTTTTCGATTGAACCTCGCTCGGCCTGATTGTTTGAGCTTAATAAAATGCAAGTTTGTACATATTATATCACCTCAATAACGAACATTTGTTCATGTTCATTTCATAAAAAAGCCCATAAAGGACTATAATGTGTTACTTTTAGTTTGATTAAAGAATTCAACAAATCGATTTGCTACTAGACCAAGAATTAGAAGATCTATTGCTTTTGAAAACAAAATGTGAATAATTTGAATCGAACTTAACAAAAAACTCTTGTTTATCATCTCTTGAAGCCTAATGAAATTTGAATCACCTGAGAAAGGAATAGCAAAGTGAATTGAAAAAGTAAAATAAAAGGTATTGTAGAAAGCTACAGGAGTTGTTGTGTTAAAAGAATCTCTAATCTCTGTGAAATGTGGAATACCTTTTAAATAACCAAATATTTCTCCTAACAATATTGCAAACGAGTATATAAAACAAAAAACTAAATCAGTTATGAAAATGGTTGCTCCAATTATCACAACTGTTGACGCAAAAAAATTTTTAAAACTCTTTCCTTTAATATTGTCAAACTCAATAATTATTTGATTAATAAGATCTATTAAATTTACTATCGCGAAATAAAGAAATGGTAGCAAGCAAATAATTAAGAATACTATGTTCAGAGTCAAGTTTTCCCCAAAAATTAATACACGCAGTTTACCATGTAATAGAAATATAATAGTCGAAAATAGTACAATCATAACTATTTGAAAGAAAATTCGGGGTACAATAGTCAAAGTAGAATTGGTAGCAACTTTATAGAAGTAAACAGTCAAAAAAAATAATGTAACGAATAGCACTACGTATCCCGGAATTAATGGTAAGCAGAAATATAGCAATAGAAATGAAACCATAGTTAATTGATTATAAGCAAGCCTAAAAAACTCATCTCTCAGTACATTAAATACTTTCATTATAAATTTTCAGTCCATTCCATTCTGATTATCTGCTGTTATTGATTTAGGATAAATTAAATTAATAATGAATAGAAGTTTAGTTTTTGCTTTACCTTCTCCAACCTTTCAACACACAATTCTGGTGTCACCTTGAATTGTTCTTATAATACTTAGATCTTCAATAATTAAAATCCTTAGCATATGTAATGGCAAAAAAGCATATCGGGTGAAATTCCTGGAATCCCACTCTGGAAGCTCTCGGAACGCTTATAGCAGCATGATTTGTCGTCCAGCGTGACGGAGGATATGATAAATCTCATATGGTAAAAGCGTTCCCGTTGAACTTTGGCAGGAAGCCTTTTATTGTAATGCTCCTGAATCGTCCGAATTTGTATGACAGTGAGGGGACGTCCTTATACACAAGAAAGATAATTAAGGCTTTCGCAATTCGGGACTCAACTATATCAATGGGCCCGCGAATACCGAGGGATAGGAGAATCGCGAGACACATGATTCCAACGGAGTAGGGGAATACGGTAAGTTACAAGATCCTTCACCTTGACTGCGAATGTGTTCGCGTTAAAATCAAAAGTAGTGCAATTGAACTATTTGTATTATACTATCTAGTGTAAAATTTTGCTAGGTGTTGTCGCTTATTCAGGAAGGAAACTTTAGTAATAATGGGCAGGCTCTTTTTACAATGAAGTTTTTTAGAATTAAACTTCCATGAGAGGTGATTTCTATGGATTTTGGGGCAATTTTGGGAAAGCTTGGTCCGTTGTTTTTTTCCTTTTTGATGCCCAAAATAAAAAACTCAAAGTTAATTAGAGATCTTCAGGCAAAATGGGTCAAAGATAACTATGCCAAGAAAACGACCTTAATGTTCGAAGCAGCACTTGCTGATGCGAAAGCTACTTTTGATTTGCCCGATGAGTTAATTCGGGATCTAATAGAAGACCGAACTAACAGAGAAGAAATGTTTCGTTGGATATTAGAGGGAGTCCCATATGAGAAATTTACTCGTGAACAGCTAAATCTGGAACCATATATGGAGGCATATCCTTCTTATCAGGACTTTATTGTACCTTTTTTCCAAACTATCTTATTGAAACTAGAAGAATACAAAGTTACTCAATGGGAACCTGAATTTTTGCAAATCCTAAATAGAATTAATTATTTTGAGGACGAAATTAAAGAGGGGTTTAAGAATATTGAGCAAAATCAAATAAAGACTATTCAAATTACAGAAGAAAACAATCGTTTACTAAAACAGGCTCTTACCCCTGTGGGGTTCGAGGATTTAAGTAAACTCATAAAACAGGGAAAAACAAATGTTGCCCGTGAAAAAGCCGAAGAGAGGCTAAAAAGAAGCCTTAAGCAAGAAGAATACTTGGAATTGCATTCCATAATCGCAACAAGTTATATAGTGAGCGGTAAAGAGAACGAGGCAATTCCACATTTATATGCCGCTGTTGCAAATTCTAACGACGAAGCACGTAAAAAGAGACTGCTGGCTTTAATACACATTTTCGAAAATCAATTAGATAAAGCCTTATCTAATATTAGAGAAGCGATTGACATTGAAGGTAAAACAACGAAGAATTTAGAGATTCTGATAAACATTTTTCTCCAACAAAAAAAATATGATGAAGCACTTAAAATATTGCTAGAGAACCCAGACTCCGATTTAGATCAAATAAAGGCACACGTTTTGCTGAACACAAAAAAATACGATCAAGTTACCGAACTATCTGATTACTATTTGAATAATGAACCAAACAATATCAATTGGTTATTAATCAAAATTGAATCAAAAATCCTAAAAATGGAAAATGATATTTCAAATAACGTTTTCGTTGATCCTGAAAAAATTTTACTAGAAGTAATGCCAGTGTTGGATCATTTGGAGAAACAAGACATTGATAATATTGGCATTCTGACCAGGATCAAGGAATTGAAATCGGCACTATATTTTAGAAACAAGCGCTTTTCTGAGGCAAAAATATTGTATGAAGAAGTGTATCGTGACAAAGGAAATATCAATAATCTCATTTCTTGTTGTATATTTGACGGTGATTGGGATAGAGCGATTGATTTACTTCAAGAGAAGATATCCGTTGAAACCCCAAATCTTAATGATCTCATTACCTTAAGTCAAGTTTATGTAGAAGCTGGAAGACCAAATGATGCATTAGCTTTATTAGAGGCTAATAAGTCGCTGGTTGAGACAGAACTCAAGATTCCTTTAAAGTACTACTTCACATATATGGATGCCTTATTCCTAAATGTGAATCATAGCGAAATAAAAAATTTGATTGAAGTACTTAACTTGACAACCTCAGACCGTGAGGGAATCTACGCACTAAAAGCCTATTACGCGATGAAACTTCATGATTGGGAAGAAGCAGTAACCAATTGGGAGTCATGTATTGATCAGTTAGATGGACAAGTTGTAATCGAGTGTAAGATACAACTTAGCATTGCTTATTTGAACAGAGGAACAGAAGCCGATTTAAAAAAGCTGAAGGAATTAATTGTGTCGATACCAAACTGGATGCAACATGAAATCCTTGTCAATCGGTATGTACGTGCTCTATTTCAGTTGGGAGAATATAAACAAATTCTTTCCTTAATTGATCAGTTGACAGAAAAATCAGACTTTTTGCTAAATGTAGTTACAACCATTTATTTTAACTTAGGCTGGTATGAAGTTGCAAAAGTAAACTTTTTGAACCTATACCAAAAGACCCAAGAGTTACATTATCTATTAAGATATGCTGATTGTTTGTTTCGATTAGGAAATGCAAATCATTGTTTAGAAGTTTTGGAGTCAGCGGAGAATAGGGTTAAGAAATCGGGATCAATGGAAGATTTTAATTTGTTAAGCATTGCTTTTATGAATGCGTTGAAGTATCAAAAATCTATGGAGTATGCATATCAAACCTACCTTGCGGGAAAAGAAAACCCGAATGCATGGCGTTTCTTTTTCTGGCAAATGGCACATTTAGGTCAGTTTATAGCAGATCCGGAAAAAGAATGGTTAGAGGCTTATAGTGAAGTTGCGACTCAATTTAATAAAAAATTTCCTGATGAAGAACCCTTATTTAAAGAGTTTAAAGCAATCGAGGAAGGAAAAATCTCGAATCAATTTATTGAAGAACTGAAAAAATCTACAGAATCTATATTACATGTAAAAACCGTTTTTGAAAGATATAAATTGCCTTTAAGTTTTTTGATTAATGCATTGAATAAGGGACCTTTTGAGACATGGGGACATGTTATGAATGAACGGGATATGCGTATCTGGATGCTTCAAGGGGATCAAAGAGAATTATTACGAGGGGCAGAAGCTGCCAAACATGCAAAAGAGGTATTGTGCGATGTAACTACATTACTTACGATTCGTCACCTTGGTCTACTGGACAAGTTAAAGGAAAGATACGACCTGTACATTCATCAAGAGCACTTTGATTTAGTTTTTCAAGAATACCTCAATACTAAGTTAATTAGTGACGATGGACTTAAGACCTTGTCATATGAGAATGACAGATTGGTATTGCGTGAATTTTCGTCAGAACTGGTCAAGGAGTCAGTCAAAAATCAGGAAGAATTCATTGAATGGTTAAATGAAAATTGCAAAAAGGTCGGCAATGTGATTGAAAATGATTTTGATAATAAAAATGATAAAATTGCTTTTCTAAATCATCCAATACGAGTGAGCAAAAACCGTTCATTTACCATGCTAGTGGATAGTTTTGTAACAGGTTGTTACGCAAGAGAAAGCCATGGGGTTAATTATTTTACGACGTTTGATGTGCTGGAGGTTTTTATACTTGAAGGGGTAATAGACAATGACAAGTGGAGTGAATGCATTGGAAAACTGGTTATGATGGGATATGCCTTAATCCCAGTCAATGAAAAGGTATTTACTTATTATCTAAAGAAAAATAATTTTAAAATGAATGAACAAGTAATCGCTTTATTTGACTATCTTAAGCAAGAAGAATTCAGTGAAGATTTCCTGATAAATCTTGTAGCAACAATACTTGGCTGGATCTGGATTGAAAGTATCTCTCCAATAACGAGACAACAATTAACCGATTACTTATGCCACGTGTTAACATTTAAAAGAAACAAATTAATCATAATTGAAAAATTAATAGATCAAACTACAACAAAATTTTCTCCATTGGTGGTTCTTCAAAGGCAAAAAATGAAACGGTGTATCGAGCAATGGCTAAAAAGTCAATCCATAATTTAAAAAAATGGAGAGGAGTAATGTTAACATAAAATATCATTAAAGAAAGGTTCTTTATTTGAAATCACGCGGTCTGACAAACCTAGTGAATTGACTAAGGTTGTGTTAAGAGGTTCTCTAGTTCAGTTTAAGGACGTTCGCTTTTGTTGATGGATGCCGGATCATCGGTACGACCGAGAAGGTAATCCACGGATACACCGAAAAAGTCAGCAAAGAACTGATTACCACCCAGAGACCATTAAATCGAGTCAACAAGTTGCCCCTATGTTAAGACATTCGCTCTTATTTTGAATTTGCAGACGCTAACCAGTTTGCCCCTTTCGAAGTGCAGGTTAGGAAAGTAGCGGAAAACAACGACAATGCTCAAGTAATGGCCACTTCCCAAGCAATAGATTATGGTGAAGATAATCAAATACGTGAAGTTTATGGAGGAATTCTCATATTTACATTGCATAAAACTTCATTTACTTCATGGGATATTGTTGAGGTTGATGAAACGGAGAAAATGCAAAAGGAGGATACTTAGTTTTAATCGTTCCGTACACAATGGTATGAACCTGGATGGATTGGACAAGCGTTTTGACAATTTACCGTTTTAGCTCAAACATATGTTCGTCGCTTGTCCCGTAATTCATGGAGCAGTGAACCGATCCAGCTTGCCGAGACCAGTGACCTTTCGCTGATAGGATTCAGGTTCCTTCTTGTTTAGCCACTTGCAAATGGTTTTTCGATCCCTCCCCATTTCCTGCGCGATCCGAGTAATACTCATGCCACGTTTCCTCATCTCGTGAATCATGTAAAACTCCCCATTCTTTACCATAACTTCTCTCTCCTCCAAGGAGAGAGTCAATGAAAATGGGGAATTTTCAACTGATTCTATTGGGGATTTTATCGCTGATCTTCACAGAGGAAGCGACCAGATGGGTCACCAGTGTCAAAGGGTTCGGTCATGGAACGGATCTTCACACCGTGGCCTTCTAAATTCATTACAGCGTTCAAAATGATGCGTGCCTATTGGCCCAATTGGTCAAGCCGATAAATGAGGAGGAGTTCACAAGGGCTATCCGTTTAATTTGCAATTCTTTCACACATCATCGAGGATCTACGAAATGTTCCCCGGAGAACTGACTGGATAAAGGCTTCCGCTTTGTATTCGAACAAAGCCCGGTTACTTACGTTTGACAGATTTGAAAGCCAAACGATTTTAACAAGGTACTAGAAAAGGAGTTTTTTATGGGTCAACAATAGTAATTGTGAAAGGGGTAACAGATCATAGGCGGGTAGATACTCGTCATAGCTTGAAAGCAGCATAAAGGCAACATGCAATCTTCCTTGTGACCTCGATATATCTGGCGTATTACCGACATGGAATCGTTAGAATAAGAGACGGACATTGCTGAATATACGTAATTTAAGCATTGAAATACAAAATCTTACCATGGTACTATTTTCACAGGAACAAAGCCCTGAGTAGATACGACTTGGTATCTTTATCGGCCTGCTTCCGCTTTCACCCATTAACTTTGTCATACTAACTTAGTTAAGTCGGTGGATCTTTTTTTTGAAATGTAAGAGCTTTTGCGCATACGCCAAGCTATACTCCCACAACCGGCAGCGGGATTAGCTGTTTTGCTCAGCACCGGCCTGGCGTTAAAAGAAACCGAGATCGTTCGCATCTATGGCATGCATTGGAGCATCGAGGCGTTCTTCAAATTTGCCAGATCGTATCTGAAGCTGGTTACGGAGTTTAAAGGCTGTTCCTATTGCATCTCGTGTTTACGCTTCATCTCGTGATGAAGTAGGAAAGTCGTCAACCAAACGATGCACGTTCGTTTGGAGGACTGTTTTCTTATGCTCTGCAATACCTGATAGGCATTTTCTTGGCGTTCAAGGGAATAAAAGGGATCAGTCTGACGTTCTCTGTCAAAACCTTTTTGTTTCGGGAAAACTGCGAAAGTTTAGTAATTAAACAAATAATGTATTGAGGTGTGGGCCATGCAAAATGCAAAGCCAACTATAAAATCATTTAAAATCTTTGGGTTATATGGGAAGAGAAATGTATATTTAGACTTTAATACAAATATCAAAATATATGTTGGAGAAAATGGAATTGGCAAAACTACAATATTAAACATATTTTATTATACACTTTCCCAACAATTTAATAAGTTGAAAGATATAGAGTTTGATTCGATTGAAGTAGTATTTTCCGACTCTGTTAAGGTTTTTATTAAGAGGGAGTGGCTAATGTTTGAAGAAGACGAAGATTTTTCTTCTTTTGTAAAAAGTGCTGTTAAAAGGCTAAAAAATTTCCTTACAACTGAAGAAATAGAAACTCTAATTAATGAAGTGGTTAAGAAACAATCTATGTCTTTACAAAATTTCCTTGACAAATATCGTTCAATATTTAGAGAGCGTAAGATTCCGGTTCATATCGTCTCGAGAGATATTGAATTTATTACTAAAAATTTTGATATTGGTATTTTGGAGATTGTTTTAAATGATTCTCTCCAGGATATCAGAAGGGTATTGTCTGCTCGTCTAAATGGCAAAATACTCTATTTGCCCACTTATCGTAGAATTGAGGAAGATTTAAGTAAATTAGGCTTAATAGTTTCTACAAATAAGGTTGAAAAAATTGTGACAAGAAATGCATTTGGAAAAGAAACTGTGGATTTTGTACGTAAAAACATTACTACTGACACTGAACTTATTCAGTTTGGTATGGATGATGTACAGAACTTAATCAAGAATTTTACCGAAGAAATTAAGGATTCAGCTATTAAAGGGTACTCTGAAGTTACAGGTAAGATGATTTCTCAACTGGTCCAAGAAAACACAATAACAGAAGAAATGAGGGACAGTATTAAAAACATTGAGTCTCTGAATATAGTATTGGATCGTGTCGGTAGTAACTTAAGTGAAGATGATAAAAGGAGAATTAGGCAATTAATCACTAATAATGATATTTTTCAAGATACAAAAGGGAACTATAACTTATTGATATATTTTTTGTATAACTTAATTAACATTTATAATCAGCAAAGAGATAAAGATAACGCGATTAAAACATTTGCTAAAGTATGTAGCGGTTATATGCTTCCGAATAAGTATGTAGCTTACGACGAGAACCTCGTAAAAATCGCTGTTAAAGATCAAAGAAGTGGTGAAGATGTTGAATTAAGCCAACTATCTTCTGGAGAAAAGCAAATTGTCTCACTTTTTTCTAAATTGTACTTAACTGATTGTGATGAGATTTATTTGTTAATTGATGAACCAGAATTGTCCTTATCTATTGAATGGCAACAAAAATTATTGCCAGATGTGGTTAATTCCGGAAAGTGCAAATTACTACTAGCGGTTACTCACTCGCCATTTATTTACACAGATAATTCTTTAGATGAGTATGCAGATAGTATGGAATTATGTATTGAGGAGATTACATATGAGGAATAATACACAGACGACGAGATTAGAGATAATGAGAGAAAAGTTGGAACAGGTACCAATAGGATATCATCGATTCCTAACTAAGTTTCCAAAATATAAAGACAAGCCTATTTGTTTTGTTGAAGGTGAGGACGAAGCATATTACGGTTTGAGGGTCAAAATACAATGTGAGAACCAAGAACCGTATTTTATAAAATGTAATGGAAAAAAGGGAGTTATTCAAACCTATGAATTAATCAATAAAAGTATGAAATTTAAAGACGGTAAGTTGTTTTATTTTGTAGATCGAGATTTTGATGAGTTAATATCAAATCCACTAATATATGAAACCCCTTGTTATTCAATAGAAAATTTTTATACAACCATTGACACATTCATAAAGATATTAAGAAATAGATTTAAAATCACGGAAGATGATGAGGAGTTTGAAATTTGCATAATGTTGTTTAAAGAGAGGCAAAATGAATTTCATAAAAGTATGCTTATGCTAAACTCCTGGATCAAATGCGTAAAGGAACAAACTGAACGTATAGGGACTCAAAAAGGTCCTTCAATCTCTAATCTAGAGTTAAGGGATTTCGTAAAAATTAGTTTAGAGTCTGTCCAACCTCTGTATGATAAAAAGAAAATAGAAGATCGTTTTTCAGGTAAATATATAGTACCGGATGAAGAATTAGAAAAGAAAATGCGAGAGTTACAATCAGTTGATCCTCAAGCCTTTTTCAGAGGCAAGTTTGAGATAGAGTTTTTAAGACGTTTTTTGGAAAAACTTCAAGAGGAACTTGCTCGTCCGCGATTAGGGTATTTTAACAAACCCAGAAGTATTAGTGGAGGGTTCACTGACATTGTTTCAAGTTTTTCTCAATATGCTGAAACACCAAGTTGCTTGGTCGAATATTTAAAAAGAGTATGGTTTGGTTATGTAAATGCTAGTGCATAATTCAATATTTGTATAGATTGTTAGAACTATAACGGTTGAAAGGCTATATTTAATTGGTGATTCCTCTAAATAATCAGTAAATAAATCAATTATAAACTAACCAGGGGGGTAACAAGATATGAGTCTACCTGAAGATATTAGGTATCTTAGAGAAAAAAGATTAGACGAAGAACAGGGAACCAGACAGGATTTTAGGAGTCCATTCCAAAGAGATTATGGAAGATTAATTCATTCTCCTGCCTTTAGAAGGCTTCAAGGAAAATCGCAAGTTTTTGGGGCTGGATCTGGTGATTACTTTAGGACCAGACTAACTCATTCGATCGAGGTGGCACAAATAGCCCGTCAAGTGGCTTATAAGCTTTTAAACGAGTATGAGGCATTACTGAAATGGCCCACTAATGCCGGTTTAACTATTGATCCAGAAGTAGTTGAATGCGCTGCTCTCGCACATGATTTAGGACATCCACCTTATGGGCATAAAGGAGAACAAGTCCTAGATTCACTACTTAAGGAATACGGTCTACACTACGAAGGAAATGCGCAAAATTTTCGTATATTAATGTTCTTAGAAAAAAGAACAGGGAATCGAAATGGATTAAATTTAACAGCAGCAGTTCTCCTGGCCACAAATAAATATCCTTATGAAATTGGCAAAGACGCTCGAAAAAAAGGAATATACAGTACCGAATGGCATCAAATCAAGTCATTGAGAGATGAGTGGGGTATCCCTTCAGAAAAAATAACTCTTGAGGCACAATTAATGGACTTGTGTGATGATATAGCTTATTCTACACATGATATAGAAGATGGTATAAAAGCTGGAAAAATAAATATTACCTCTGATTTATCAAGAGACACAAAACTGATCCAAGGTATTGTTGAAGAGATAAAGAATGAGGCTCAAAAGTATGAATCAGTTTGGCATAATGTTGATATCAAACAATCAGTAGAGCGCATATTGAAAAATTATCAAGATGACTGGAACAGAACATTAGAGGAAAGTGAAAGAGATATTTCTCGTGCACGCAGAGATATGAAAGCAACCTGGGTTCATAAATTTGCAACTAAAGTAGGAATAATAAAAGAAGATGATTGGTATAAGGTAACATTTATTAGTGATAACAAAGAAGATTTAGATTTATTAAGACAAATGATAGTATTAAAAAAATTAGCTTGGGTTACCATGGTTAAAGATTTACGTGTTCAACGTCTCCAAAAAAGAAGTGAGAAAATATTAAAAGACTTATGGTCTGTATTTATGCAAGATTCAAATGCTAAAGATATTATTCCAATTGATTGGTATCAAAGGTATCTGGAAAATCAGAGTATATGGAGATGGCAGAGAGTTGTTGCTGATTATCTAGCAGGTATGACTGATAGTTACGCTGAGAAAATACATGGTGAACTTTTTGGAAGTAAAATTGGATCTATTTACGAAATGGAATAATTAGCATGGAGTCTGTCAACCATTTTGAGTAAACCCATTTAAACAATAGATAAATATAAAAGCTTCATCACCTAATTTATCCATTCGAGGATGAAGCTTTTATAATGCTGATCGACATTTTGTAAACCCTTAATAGGGGAAACTTTCCAAACAATTGCCCCTTAGGGTCATACTAATTCGTGTTTCAACCTTCACCAGCATCTTGTGGTACGCACGGGACGTGTACTGGTAGCCATGATCGCTGTATCAGTCCATTTACATCCTTTTTTCTTTTCAAATGCTTTCCAAAAGGTCTTCAGGACAAGCGTATTGTCGTTGAAAAAAAGTCTTTCTTGCTGATAAGAAAATTTATTGATCTCCTACACGAAACTGGGTAAAATGGGCACCCATTGCTGGTTCGGTTTCTCGACTGTGAAGTCACGTTCTAGGGGGAGATATCTATAATGAAGGCAACGGAGCGGCTGTTTGAATGTGCAGGCCTTCCGGCCTGGAAACGATGGAAGATCGTTTCCTTGCGGACACTCAATAAAAAACAGTTTGAATTCAGGCAGAAATGGAACCAGTTACGGTTCCATTTCTCTTCACGTTTGCTGGATACCTAATAAGGACGATCGCCGACAATGGCAACGCGTTCAGCTTTACACGGGTGAGGATAACAATCGGATACCGCGTAATGTTGCGTCGCCCGGTAATCCCAGAAGGCAATAGAATTTGGCTCTCAACGAAAGCGCACCTGGTACTCGGGGACATGCGCTTGACGGAATAGATATTGCAGCAGTTTTTCGCTTTCATCTGGATCAAGCCCGAAGATTCGGGTTGTAAAGGATGGATTCACGAAGAGCCCGGTTTCCGGGTGGGTGCGAACCACAGGATGCTCAACTGCCGTGAATTCCGCCTGTCTGGCAGCCAACTCTTCCTCTGTCATGAGATGACTGAACGCAGGCGTAAAATCGTGCAACGCAGTAAGCCCCTGGATTCGCTCCTTCACGTCCTCGGGCTGATACGTTGACACATCAGTTCCGGATAAAACGTACTTCACATCACCCACCTCCAAAAGAAAAGGCACCGCGTGGGTGCCAAGCGTGCTCCTATTCCTCAGAACTTACATTCAAGATAATAAGGAATTCACCTTTATCTACTTTCACTACTTGATGTACTTCCACTTCTGTATTTCCATCATCCTCGAAAGTTTTTATCATCTCGCGTAAATGATCAGAAAACGGGCCGGTTTTCTTATTGATTTTCAAATCGACAAACAGCTGATGACGCTCATTTTTTTCCTTAATCTAAAAATAATGGAATTTGGTGAGCAAGTAACTTATGTCCGCTGGAGTGCAGTACGTCACTCCAAAATGAGGTGTTTGGTTCCTTCGTACCAGATCAGTGCGGAACTGAATAACAAGAAAAGGCTTAACGAGAGCGTAAAAATGAAAGGAATCGCGATGATGGGGGTACGAATGAAGAAGACAACAAAAGCGAATACGGCTGGAAGGACGATATAAAGCACAAGAAACAAGTCCAAAACGTTTAAGGTTTGATGGACAACTGAAAAATACCATACAAGGAAAGCTAGCAAGAAACCTGCCAGTCCGCTTACAATCCTCCAAAAAAGGGAACCTTTTCGAAAAGCATTCATCCGAGAGCTGCACCTCCTGCTCAAAAAGCTGCAAACAAAATAAACCTGTACATACATGTAATACCATATTATCCTTGGAAGAGGAGTGTGTGGCAAGCCGAACATTTTCAGCAACGAAGAGAAATGCGCTTTGGGGATAACACGGATTTCTTTACCCGGCAGCTGGCAATGACGTCCTCTTTCGCAACGTTTAGGAATGTTGATGTTTAAACGCTAACGGAGAAAAGCCGGTGAGTTTGCGAAACACGTGATAAAAATGGGCAGTATCATTGAAGCCTACCAAAAAACAGATTTCCGTATTATTTTTCTCTCCCTGTAACAGTAAACGTTTCGCCTGTTCAATGCGAATGTGGTATAAATACTTTTTTGGACTGATTCCTGTTTTATTCTTGAACAACCGCTGCAGATGGTACGAACTCATTCCAATCCGTTTGGACAATGTTTGCAGCGTCCAAGGTTTATCGTATTCGTTCTCCAAAATGTGTTGCACTTCTTGAATGACTTCGTGATTGGGGTCATACGTGGACTGATCCAGATCCGGACGGCACCGTTTACAAGGTCTATACCCTTTTTGCAATGCCTCTGCTATATGAAAAAAGAACTCGACATTCTCTTGTTTGGGTGTCTTGGATTTGCATGAGGGGCGGCAGAAGATTCCCGTTGTTTTCACGGCATAGTAGAAGCATCCGTCATACATTGCATTACACTGAACAACGGCTTCCCACATGGTTTCACGTTGAATCTTCATTGCCTTCCTCCTTTGCGCGTTACATATCATTTCGATACTGGATTTTACGTTTTCCTGTCGCTTTCCTGTATAGAAAATACACAACACACACCACAGCGGGGACCAACAAGTGAAAACCCAGAAAAGGAACGGCAAGAACAAGCACGATCAAGGAGACCAGACTGCTCATCCATGGTGTGGTTCTTCTTTTGTACAAGGTGAGGGCGGCAAGCATCGAGATGATATAAACAGAAATACCCAGGGAATTCGGGATGTACAGCAATTGGGTAAAATGAATTTGTAAAAACGCGGTCAGGATGGCCCCCAATCCGGCAAAAATGACGACCAGCCAAACGACGCGCGTAGGCGTCCTGGTTCGGGGGTGTAAATAATGAAACCAGGCAGGCAGCGCTTGATCTCGCCCTAATGCGTAACCGAGTTGAGCCAGACTGGCAACATACGCATTGACCGTACCCGTACATATGATCAAGGCCAACATAGCGGTAATCAGCTGTGCTTCAAATCCCAAAGCGCGATGAATCATGATTCCGATAGGGGATGAATCACTTTCCACATTTCCATACGTTCCACTGCCGATTGTCATAAAACTGAGCAGAAGAAACACGATGCCGATGATCACCGCACTAAGGAGAGCACTGCGCACCAAATCTTTCTCTGGATGTTTGAAGCGGTCAGCCAGACTGCAGATTGCCTCCCAGCCGAAAAAGGACCAAAAAATCATAATCACAGCTGTTCCTACAGGATACCATCCTTTTGGCGCAAAGGGATGGAAGTGATCCCAGCGAACGTATGGCAATGTGACCGCCACTGCAATACACAACAACAGGAGCAAAAGTATACTGAGCACCAAAGACAATTTGCCGCTTATCCGAACACCGAAATGATTGGACAGACCTCCGATAAGCAACATGAAGCAGGCAATCAGGGCATTTTCCATAGCGGAGAAGTCAAAGGCGGCTCCGATGTACGCAGCGCCTGTCAACGACACAATAATCTGTCCGACCGCCGCTGCCAAAAAATAAAACCATCCCACGAGATTTCCGGCATGCTCCCCGAAAGCCATGCGCGCAAACGTCGCTGCGCCCCCGGCGTCGGGGTACGAACGGGATAACGCGGCAAATGTATAGGCGAGCGGGAAGCTGAACAGGACCATCATCATCCAAGCAACAATAGAGGCGGGCCCCGCCACAGTCGCTGTACTCGAAGACAAAAAGAGAGTCCCTGAGCCAAGAATCGCTGTAATATATAGCGCGATGGCTTCGGGTAAAGTAATAGAACGATTCACGTTGGATGAACCTCCCTTGTCGTCACATCACATTTTTTCGCTGTCAAACTTTACTGACGATTCGACTCAAAAACGCGACTGCATAAGGAAAAAGAGCAATCAAATGAAGAACCCCTTTTCATGTAAGTACCTTTTACGTATCACAATCAAATGAAAAGATCGTCTGGTGTTTTTGCGGAGTAATTTTGGGAAATGGCCAAGCCAGGGAGATTGCACGGAGAGTTGGACGATATCGGAAATGGGAGTGAGAAACATGAAATGGCGCTTGCATTGGCGCTCTATCATTATCGTTATCCTCTTATTGGCATTCGCCGTCGGTATAAAGGTCCGGTTCTATCCCAGCCTTGAAAGCGTTAATACGAAGAGGCTTCAAGTAGTGTCCGAAAGTGTGTCACCTGATGGTCATTATGTACTAAAAACGTATGTAATGGGAGGGGTTTTGCTGCGGTCTGACTATAGCTACATCGGAGAAATTGAATATGGCGATCAACGGCGGAATGTGTTTTGGATTAGCGGCAATCAATTTGAAGAGCCGAAATGGATTGATGACCGCACAATTGAAATTGACGGCAAGAGAATTGACATCCTGACAGACCAATATGACTTTCGATGGGATTGATTAATCAGGCTCGACTCAACGCAGCCCCACGGAAAACATGGAATAGAAGCTGAAAAAGAAGAATTTCCATCACTGCTATTCTATCACATTTCCATTTTCATCAGATTCATAACGAAAGGTTTTCGCCAATACTATGAACCCTAGCGCTCCGCCACTTCGGGTGTTGAATTCGCCGTTGTGCGAATTCCTTCGAAGTGTTATTTGCTTACGGTCTAAAATGCACCATAAATAGGGATTTGTGGAACAATGCAATCCAACAATCGTTCGTATATAATGAAACACTGTAATCAGACATCATCGTTGATGTCAGTGTTCAGTGGTTTCATTGGGTTCCGTCCGGTTCCGTCCGGGTGAAGAGCCCGATGGAGAAAAGCAAAACCATAAAGGAGTAGTAATAGCTATGAGCGATAAAATACTTGTTGTGGACGATGAACGGGAAATTGCCGATTTGGTTGAGCTGTACTTGAAAAATGAGAATTATACCGTGTTCAAATGCTATACTGCAAAAGAAGCGTTGGAATGCATCGAGAATACCGTGCTTGACCTCGCGATACTGGATGTTATGCTTCCTGGTTCGAGCGGCCTTTCAATTTGCCAGCAGATACGTGAAAAGCACAACTATCCCATCATCATGCTGACCGCGAAAGATTCAGAGGTGGATAAAATTACCGGGCTGACAATCGGGGCGGACGATTATATCACGAAGCCCTTTCGCCCGCTGGAGTTAATTGCACGGGTCAAGGCGCAGCTGCGCCGTTACAAGAAATACAGCGGAGTTGCGGCGCAACATGAACATGTTATTGTCCACTCTGGCCTCGTTCTTGATATAAACACACACGAATGTTTTTTGAACGAAAAACCTCTGTCCCTCACGCCTACTGAATTTTCCATTCTGCGCATCCTCTGTGAAAACAAGGGGAAAGTGGTCAGCTCTGAGGAGTTATTTCACGCGATCTGGGGCGATGAATATTACAGCAAGAGCAACAACACCATTTCCGTGCATATCCGGAATTTGCGCAAAAAAATGAACGAGAACATGGATAATCCGAAGTATATAAAAACCGTATGGGGAGTTGGCTATAAAATTGACAAATAAAAGAATCGATTATTCCCAGCTGACACGAAAACTCTACGTGTATATCCTTTTGAATGCTGTGGCAGCCGTTGGATTGGTGCTGTCTATTCGTTTCCTGATTCAGGGGGAACTTGGGGATTGGATCGTGCGGTTACTGGAAGACATCTTTTACCTGAGGCGTCTGGAAGCGATGATGATTTATCAGTATGTTTTTCGCAACAATATGGAACTCATTATTTTTACGGCGATTGCCATCAGTTTTCTGCTTCTGTGCCGCATCATGATATCAAAATTCGCAACATACTTCGACGAGATCAATTCCGGCATTGACATCCTGATTCAAAACGAGGACAAGCAAATAGAGCTTTCTCCGGAATTGGGGTTCATGGAACAGAAGCTCAACACATTAAAACAGACGCTGGAAAAGCGGGAGCAGGATGCCAAACTGGCCGAACGACGAAAGAATGAGGTTGTCATGTACCTGGCGCATGATATTAAAACTCCGCTTACATCTGTCATCGGCTATTTGAGCCTGCTAGACGAGGCGCCGGACATGCCGGAGAAGCAGAAGGAAAAGTATGTGCGGATTGCGTTGGACAAGGCGTCTCGCCTCGAACATCTGGTCGACGAGTTTTTTGAGATTACGCGGTATAACCTCCAAACGATTACGCTTACGAAAAAGCACATTGACCTGTACTATATGCTCGTGCAGATGATTGATGAATTTTATCCTCTGCTTGCCGCAAATGGAAAACAGGCGGTTCTGCACGCTCCCGAGGATTTGACTGTATACGGTGATCCCGACAAGCTGGCGAGGGTCTTTAACAACATTTTGAAAAACGCCGTTGCATACAGCGAGCACAACAGCTTGATTGAAATTACAGCGGGTCTCTCCGGGGACAAGGTGTCCATCGCGTTTAAAAACACCGGCAGCATTCCCGAAGACAAGCTTGCTACCATCTTTGAGAAGTTTTACAGGCTGGACAATGCCCGTTCCTCCGATACGGGCGGCGCGGGACTTGGATTGGCGATTGCTAAAGAAATCGTCGTTCAGCACGGCGGACAGATTTACGCGGAAAGTGATGATAACTGCACGACGTTCACGGTAGAGCTCCCGGCCATGCCAGAATTGGATAAACGGAGTTCCTGAGAAACGAATATGGATTCTTAAGAAAATCTAAAGGTAATCTCCACTTTTTCTTAGGAAAATAACAAGTTCCTATTAAAAAATGGCTCGTTCTTATGCGGTAGACTTAAACCCGTAAGAACGAGCTTTTTCGTTTGGGCACAACAGGTGTTCACAATGGAAAAAGGGTGCCTTTCGCTGAAAGGAGGGGACTTCCTATTGAAACACATGAACATCACCGTTTATGGATGCGAGCAGGATGAGGCAGATGCATTCCGTGCCGTTTCGCCGCGTTTTGGCGTGATTCCCACGATCATTCACGACCCTGTGTCAGAAGCCAACGCAAAATACGCCCATGAATGTATCAGCGTGGGGCACAAAACCGAGGTTTCTGCCTCTATCCTTCTCGCGCTGAAGCGAGCCGGCGTGAAATACATTTCGACCCGAAGCGTCGGCTGCAATCATATCGATACGGCTGCTGCCAAGAGATTGGGCATTGCTGTCGACAATGTGACGTATGCGCCGGATAGCGTAGCCGATTATACCATGATGCTGATGCTCATGGCGGTACGCAACGCGAAATCGCTGATGCGCTCTGTGGAAAAACACGATTTCAGGCTGGACGGCGTCCGCGGCAAGGTGCTGAGCGACATGACGGTCGGCGTGGTGGGGACTGGCTGTATCGGCGAAGCGGTTATGGAGCGGCTGCGGGGATTTGGCTGTCGGGTGCTGGCTTATAGTCGCAGCCAAAAAATCGAGGCGAATTATGTTCCGTTTGATACGCTGCTGCAAACGAGCGACATTGTTACGCTTCATGTGCCGCTCAATGCGGATACGCGCCATATGATCGGCCGCGAACAAATACGAAGAATGAAGCAAGGCGCGTTGATTATCAATACAGGGCGCGGTGCGCTCATTGATACCGCTGCGCTGGTTCAAGCGTTGGAAAACGGAAAACTTGGCGGCGCCGCATTGGATGTATTGGAGGGAGAAGAGGGGCTTTTCTACTGCGATTACACCCAAAAACCAATTGACCATCCATTTTTTCAGAAACTGCAGCGGATGCCAAACGTGATTATCACGCCGCATACGGCTTACTATACCGAACAGGCGCTGCGTGAAATCGTTGAAAAAACTGTCCAAAACTGTATGGATTTTGAAAGGAGTCTGGCTCATGGATAAAATCAAAGTTGCCATCCTCTTTGGCGGCTGCTCGGAGGAGCATGATGTGTCGGTAAAATCGGCTGTTGAGATCGCCGCCAACATTAATACCGATAAATACGAGCCGATTTACATCGGCATTACGAAATCGGGTGTTTGGAAACTGTGCGAAAAACCGCGCCCGGACTGGGAAAACGGCAATTGTTGTTCAGCCGTGCTCTCGCCGGATAAACACATACACGGATTGATTGTGCTAAAGGACAACGAATTTGAAATCCGCCGCGTTGATGCAGCATTTTCGGTTTTGCACGGAAAGTCGGGTGAAGATGGATCAATTCAAGGTTTGTTTGAATTATCCGGAATCCCCTATGTAGGCTGCGATATTCAAAGCTCCGCGATATGTATGGACAAATCGCTGGCATACATCCTTGCCAAAAACGCTGGCATCGCGACTCCTGAATTTTGGATCTTGAATCATGACGAGGGGCTGTCGGCAGAAGCGTTTCCCTATCCGGTTTTTGTGAAACCGGCGCGTTCAGGCTCATCCTTTGGCGTGACAAAAGTCAACAGTGCGGATGAATTGGACGCGGCCATTGAAACGGCTAGACAATATGACAGCAAAATCTTGATTGAGCAGGCTGTATCGGGCTGTGAGGTCGGCTGTGCCGTATTGGGAAACAGCGCCGAATTGATTGTTGGCGAGGTAGACCAAATCAGGCTGCGGCACGGTTTCTTTCGCATTCATCAGGAAGCCGAACCGGAAAAAGGCTCTGAAAACGCAGAGATCACCGTTCCCGCAGACCTGTCGGCAGAGGAGCGAAGACGGATACAGGAAACGGCCAAACAAATATACAAGGCGCTCGGCTGCAGCGGTCTTGCCCGTGTTGATATGTTTTTACAAGAGAACGGCAGCATTGTGCTTAACGAAGTCAATACCTTGCCCGGCTTCACTTCATACAGCCGATATCCCCGTATGATGGCTGCTGCAGGCATAACGCTTTCCGAATTGATTGACCGCCTGATCGTATTAGCGTTAGAGAGGTGATCAGCATGGAACAGGGATTTGTTTATTTGGATGAAATACTGCCCGGTGTTCGCTGGGACGCCAAATACGCCACGTGGGACAATTTTACGGGAAAACCCGTAGACGGTTATGAAGTCAATCGCATCGTGGGAACACATGCCTTGGCCCTTGCGCTGCTGGAAGCGCAGAAGCGGGCGGCGGCTCTTGGGTACGGTTTGCTGTTATGGGACGGGTACCGGCCCAAGCGTGCGGTAGAGTGCTTCATGCGCTGGTGTGAACAACCGGAAGACTACCGCACAAAAGAAAGATTCTATCCGAATATCGAGCGATCCGAGCTGGTGGCAAAGGGATATATTGCGTCACAATCAAGTCACAGCCGCGGGAGTGCAATTGATCTTACGCTGTACCACTTGGATACGGGTGAACTTGTTTCCATGGGAGGCAGCTTCGATTTGTTGGATGAGCGTTCACATCATGAGGCCAAAGGGATTACAGACATGGAATTGCAAAATCGCAGACTTTTGCGTTCCATTATGGAAAACAGCGGGTTCGAATCCTATCAATTCGAATGGTGGCACTATGTGTTACGAAACGAACCCTATCCCAATACGTATTTTGATTTCCCTGTGAAATAAGCGTAACCGCCTGTTGACAATGGGCGGAGCAAACGGGCGGTGTGAGGTGCCGCCCGTCCATTTATTTCGTCTCCCTTTTCCGCTGAGCACGGGGAGGACAGGCCGTCCTCACCAAGAACAGGCGCGTAGGCCGTCTCACATGCAAGCGCGGCACTCTCAACAAGCGCTCACTTAGGAGGAAGCAAAAGATGAAGAAGTGGGTATTTTTATTGTGTCTCGTTTTAGCCGGTTATGTTTATATAAAGGATTCTCCTTTTTTTCAGGATCGAGGAGCGATTCAACCATTTCACCAAAGGAACAATGTCCACATAGAAACGCGCGGTACAGCTGAGAGTAACCTGACAAAAACGATAACCATTGCAAAGGAACAGATTTACCAAGGAAACCTGCTCTTAATCAACAGTACCTATCCTGTTCGCCAGGAGGGAGTACGATCAGATATTGTCAATGTGGCGAAGCATGCTGAATTGCTGGCAGGCTACGGATTACATCATCAAAATATGTATCTGTCAAAAGAAGTCGCACAAAAGTTTTCCGAGATGGTCATAGATGCCGAAAAGGATGGAGTAAATCATTTCCTTATGAACAGCGGATACCGTACCGTTCATGAGCAAAATCAATTGTATGCAGAAATGGGCCCTGCTCACTCCTTGCCGGGAGGTTACAGCGAACACAATTCAGGCTTGGCACTTGATGTAGGATCAAGTGTAACGAAAATGGAGCGAGCTCCCGAAGGAAAGTGGCTGAAAGAAAATGCCTGGAAATACGGCTTTATCTTACGCTATCCAGAAGATAAAACCGATGTGACCGGCATTCAATATGAACCATGGCATATCCGCTATGTCGGTTGGCCGCACAGTGCGATCATGAACCAGGCGAATTTCGTTCTCGAAGAATATCTGGATTTTTTGAAGGAACAGCAGTCCATTACGGTTACGATCGACAACCAGGTTTATAACATCTATTACTATCCAGTCTCCCAAGCTATTACGATCCCTGTGCCTGAGCATGGCCATTATGAAATCTCAGGCAACAATATGGATGGCGTGATTGTGACAGTGTACACTGGTACGCAAGACTAGGTTTTATCGCCGCTCACTTTCTTGGAAAGGAAGCAGAGTGGCGATTTTTTATCTATCCCAAAAATTAATTTCGTAATTTGAAATAGTTGTAAAGGTTGTGTATAATGGAATCGATTCTTAGCATTGGTGGTATTTGGAAGGTGAATTTGGCACAAAACGTTTGCCGTCCTGTAATTTCAATGATTTTGTCCATCTTTATTATTCGCAGTTCCATGCTAGAAGGGTTTCTGTATTTTGTAATTGCAGATGATGTGAACCAGGGGGTAGTGCCCTGGGATGAGTTTTGGAGCCTTTCAAAACTGACGGTGATTCGCTTCCTTTTCATGGCGTTGGTTATATACATCATCTGCCGACTGGGAAGCATAAAGTTGTTTATCTTGCTTGTTAGCATTGCTCTTATTGAATTCGCAGTATTTCTTGGGGGAAGACACTTTATCTTTTTTCCGCCTTTACTATCCAATCTCTTACTGTCTGTTGTTTATGTGGTAATTATGAAAAAATGGGATTTTACAGTGCCCGAACGTAATTGATAAAAGGAGCGAGGGGAAGCAACGAAGCGGCCTTTCCACGGTGATACCACGATACCGGGAAAGGCCGGTTTACTATGTGCAAACCTTAGGTCGACTGTAATTTCCGCTTTTCTGCGAGCAGCAGCTGAAACTCCTTCTCCAATTCCTCTGACGGCTCCAGGCTCAGACGGCTGAGAACGTCAGATATTTTCGTCTCGAGCAGAAGCAGTTGTTCCTCCCTGTTTTTCAGTTCCGTATCCGGCGGTACGTAAGTGAGAAACTGCTCATAGCTGCCTTCGAATACAGTGATCCGGCTGTTGTCAAAAGCCAAAATCCGCTTCGCAATGTTCTTGATAAACCGACGGTCATGAGAGACGAACAACACTGTGCCTTCGTATTCCTGCAGCAGAGATTCCAACGCTTCGATCGTCTCGATATCGAGAAAGTTGGTCGGCTCATCCAGCACCAACGTATTGACGTCGCTGACGAATAACTTGGCCAGCGCGACCTTGACACGCTCGCCGCCGCTCAATACTGCCACGGGTTTGTAGACATCATCCCGGAAGAAGTGGAGTCGTGCCAATACCGTTCGGATCAATGTTTCATCCTGTGAGGACGTGGATCGGACGTTATCCAATACAGACTTGTTGATGTCCAGCAGATCGATGTTTTGACTGAAGTAGCCGATTTTGACGGCAGGAGAGAGCTTCACGTGTTCGTTCGGCCGGATGATTGACTTCACCAGCGTCGTCTTGCCGCAGCCGTTCGGGCCGATGATGGCGAGCTTATCGCCGCCGCGCACATTGAAGCTCACCGGCTGCCAGAGGATGCGCTTTTCAATCGTTCCTGACAGGTCGTTCACCCGCATGATGATCCGGCCTTTGAACGTATCTTCGTTCAACAGATTCATTCGGATCGGGGGAAGCTCCCGCCGTTTCTCCACTTTTTCCAGCTTCTCCAGCCGCGTCTCCAGCGCTTTGGCCGTTTTCTGCATCTTTTTTTGCTTTTTGGCAAAGTAGGGCTTGGCGCCGGTGATTTTGCTTTCCGAAGGTGAGACTTTTCGCGGTTTTTTCGTCGCTCGTTCGGCTTTTTCCTCCTTTAATCGTATCGCACGCTCCAGCCGTTTCTTCTCCTGCATGTATTGTTCATATGCTTGATCGTGCTGCCAGTCTTCTAGTTCCCGCTGCTCGGCATACTTCGAATAATTGCCTTTGTACACGTTCAACTTCCCGTCACGGATTTCCCAGATCGATGTGCAGAGTGCGTCCAGGAAGGTGCGGTCGTGCGAGACGATGACGAACGCGCCTTGCCAATTCTGCAATTTTTTCTCCAACCACTCGATGTGAGAAGTGTCCAGATTGGTGGTCGGTTCATCGGCAAACAGCAGTTCCGGTTCTTTCAAGAGCGTATTCTGGATGATTTCCTGGGTCAGTTCGCCGCCGCTTTTGGTCGTATCCGTTCGCTTCAATTGCGGAATGAATTCGCATCTGGCGCGGAGCGTCACCATGCCTTCATCCGGTGACTTCATTCCCGCCAGCACTTCCATCAACGTTGTTTTGCCGCTGCCATTGCGTCCGACAAGTCCGATGCGGTCATTCGCACCAATATAAAGGTGTGGAGCTTCAACGAGCAAGCGGTCTTTTACATAAATTTTGATGTGATGTGCCTCTAATAACATCGTGCATCATCCCCATGATTCGGTTGATTAGAGGAGGGGGATCAGATAAAAAAAGCCCCCTTTTCTGCATTCAGAATAGGAGGCATAGATGCACGCCGTTACGGTGCATATTATCCGCAAAGGGTCACGCACTGGGACAAATGCAATATGCTAATCCTATTCTGAAACGCGGTTGAAGGCATAGCAAACCCAAGACCAGTCATGGTCACAAACCGGCATTGGTCGACTAGCGGATCAACAGGGGATCCGAGCCGTGCAGCCTTCCATTGATCGTTTCGTAAGAATAGGATTAGTTGTGCATTGTCTTCATTGTCACCCTTTCCCGTTCGTTACTCTCACCTTACCCAATCGAGCGCGGTTTGTCAAACGCCAAGCCTTTTCTTGTCGGATGAAATGTATTGGAGACTTCCTCCCCCCGGCGGGGACGCTCTTATGCATAAAGATTTATCTGGTGGAAATAATGACTAATGGTAAGTAACTACATGGTCTAGGAGGTTCTTATGCAACGGAAATTGAGCGTAATGATTTTGACAGCGGTGTTACTGCTATCCATGGGCTTCAGCGCTCATGCAGAAACTGGTGCTGCCGGGAATACAGACGCAAATTATGTAAACCAAGGCAACAATATGAACAATATGTATAGAACGACTGCTGCAGACAACGATGTGGACTGGGGATGGGTAGGTCTGTTGGGGCTTGCTGGTCTTGCAGGGCTGGCCGGTCGAAACAGGAATCAAAATCCTGGCAGATAAGATGGACGCACGTTTCCTGTGTGAAACGTAGAAATGATGTACGCCTCTGGTGTGGACAGGCATTTTTGCGTACCAGCCGGCACACGCTGAACATACATCAATGGGTATAAAAAACGGCCTCTTTTCCGATTGGACGAGAGGCCTTGTTTTTTTGACTTACAACCATGCCTGCTGCAAGAGCTTCACACCAAGCTGGATGTCTTCACAAGACAGATTGCTAAACCCCAGTTTTATCATTGGTTTATCGGTGCGATTTTTTATGAAGTAAATGGAGGTAGGGTAAACTTTCACACCGTGCAGGAGCGCTTGCTGGATGAGCCATTCTTCTGAACGATTCAGGTCTGCCTTGACCAGGATGTACAGACCGGACTGCTCGCCGATAATGGATATATGCTGCCCCAAATGATGGCGTAATGCTGAAACCAACTGCTGCATTTTTCGTTTGTAGACAAGCCGCATCCGTTTAATATGGCGATTCCACTCTCCCGCTTCCATAAATGCAGCCATCGTGAGTTGGCTTAAAATGGAAGTGGTGCTCTCGAACCGTTGATAGTAGTTTTTGTAACGGTCCAACAGCGGCTGCGGCAGCACCATATAGCTTAACCGTATCCCTGGCAGAAAGGACTTTGAGAAATTCCCCAGATAAATGACTCTGGCTGAATCGATGGAAGCGAGCGCGGGGAACGGTTGTTGGGTATAGCGAAATTCACTGTCATAATCGTCCTCGATAATATAGCCTTCCTGCTTGTTTGCCCAATGAATGAGCATTTGGCGTTGTTGAATCGGCATGCTTACTCCCAATGGGCTATGATGGGAAGGGGTTACATAGATCAAGCGTGATGTCATTTGGTCCAATTGAGAAAGATCCGCACCTGTTTCATATACCGGCACGGTTTCAATCGCAAAACGATGGAACTGGAAGGCTTCCCTGGCCCCGTCGTAACCAGGGTCTTCCACGATAATGCTTTCAAACTCATCCTTCAGTATATGCCCCAGGTATACAAGCATTTGTTGGGTACTGCTTCCGATAATGATTGACTGTGGATCTGTTCGCACCCCGCGAGCCTGGAGCAGATAGGCTGCAATTTGTTCACGAAGGCACCATTCACCCAATGGATCGCCGTATCGAAAGCAGTCTTTTCGGGTGAGTATCCGATTGGAAATCCTTCTCCACGTCTGTAAAGGGAAATGCGATTGATCGACCATGTCTGCGCGGAAATCAATGCGGACAGGCGGGACTGTCTCTGCTTGCTTCTGCTGAGCAGAACGGGGCGCGTTTTGAAAGAATCGGGGTTCGATTTCATTTACAAAATACCCTTTTCGGTTTTCTACACGGATATACCCTTCCGCGACCAGTTGTTCATACGCCTGTAACGTTGTATTGCGGCTGACGCGCAAGGAATCGGCAAGCTGACGAATGGAGGGCAAGGGTTCATTCGCCTGTAAGTCACCTTGTTCGATAAACGATTTAAATTTTTCGTAGATTTGTTTGTATTTCGGAGTGTTGTCATCCAAGGGAAAAATGGTCGTTTTCAATGCCATCCCTCCTCTGACATGTAGAATTTTTTAAAATTGTACCTTTTAACATGTCAGTTTCGATTATATCATACCGTGTAAAGGATATGTGCTGTCCGTAACAATCAAAAAGGAGGAGAGGAGTGTCATGTATATCCCTGCGCAATTTTTGATCAAAGACGTAACAGTCGCCTACCAGGTCATACAGGAGAACAGTTTTGCCACATTGTTCTCCCTTCATCATGGCATGCCGTTTGCCACTCACTTGCCGCTGCTGCTAAATAAGGAGCAAACCTATCTGTACGGTCATTTTGCCCGTCCGAATCCGCAGTGGCATGATATTCAACAGCAGACGGTCTTGGCCGTTTTCCACGGGTCTCATTGTTATATCTCTTCCGCCTGGTATGAGACCAATCAGGCGGTGCCGACCTGGAATTACGTGACCGTTCATGTTTACGGGCACGTTGAACTAATCGAGGATGAACACGAACTCATGCGTTCCATGCATGACATGGTCGTGAAGTATGAAGCGCCTGACAGTCCGTACCGATTGGAGGATGTAGATGCTGAACTCCTTTCAGCCATGAACAAAGGCGTGCAGGGATTCAAAATCAAAATCGAAAAGATCGAAGGCAAAGCAAAGCTCAGTCAAAACCATTCCAGACACAGACAAGAGCTCGTCATCAAACAGTTGGAACAGATTCCATCTCCAAACGAGCAACAGATTGCCTCCCTGATGAAGGAAAATTTGAAAAACATAGGGTGATCTTGCTTTTCTTCATCACTGAAGGGCCCGCTGTGATCATGGGCAAAACTGCAACAAGGAGCTGCATGACATGGAGTTTTCAACGATTTGGCTATTTGTCATCGCTGCTGCAACGCTGTTACTAATACCTGGACCAGCTGTGTTCTATATTATGGCGAGAAGTATGAATGAAGGGAAGAAAGCAGGCCTGGTATCCGTTCTCGGTGTATCGCTTGGCGGTTCTGTTCACGTGTTGGCTGGTGCGATTGGCGTTTCTGCCATCCTGATGACATCAGCAACCGCCTTTCAACTTGTGAAATACCTGGGTGCTGCGTATCTGATCTATCTGGGGTGCAAGACGTTATGTTCGAAATCTGACAAAACGACTGCTGAAGTTACACAAGTGCCCCGCAAAAAGTTGATCCAGATTTTTTACCAATCAGCGCTCGTAGAAGTAATGAATCCCAAGACAGCCCTCTTTTTTCTCGCGTTCTTTCCGCAATTCATCTCGCCTGCTTCCGGGTCAGTCAGCGTGCAATTTTTGCAATTGGGCGCGATATTTTTGCTCCTGGCGTTTATCAGCGACAGTCTGTATGCACTTCTTGCAGCAAGTATCAGAAAACGGATGAACGTAAATACGGCACTGCAAAATCGGATAACCGGTTATGTCTATATCGTTCTGGGGGTATTCTCCGCCTTTGCGAGCCCCTCCCATTCCAAAACGTGATGACGCCGTTCGTGGCGCAGAAATAGCGATTGTACCAAGAGATGATGGCAAAAAGAAATGGAGAGATGTGGCATGACGAGATTTATCATTGAAGATGATTTTTGGTCGTTATTCCCCCAGGCAAAAATCGGCACGGTTATTTGCCAGGGCATCGATAATTCGCGTCGAGATGTGGAAATGTACGAGCAGATGCTGCTGGAGGCGGAGAAAGAAGCACACAAATTCCTGAGTCTGGAGGAATTCAGCAGCAATCCGGTGATTGCGGTATGGCGAGAAGCGTTTCAACAGTTCAAGACCAAGCGAGGGGCAAGGTGTTCCATTGAAGCATTGTTAAAAAGAGTGAAAAACGGCAAGCATATAGGCACGATAAACCCGCTCGTTGACATCTACAACTCGATTTCATTACGCTATGGGCTTCCGTGCGGCGGAGAAGACATCGACACGTTTGCAGGCGATCTGCGGCTGACGAAAGCCAATGGCACTGAACCGTTTATTCCATTGGGAAGTGATGAAAATGAACCGCCATATGAAGGGGAGATTGTGTACAAAGATGATGCCGGCGCAGTTTGCAGATGCTGGAATTGGCGTGAAGCGAAACGGACCATGCTGACCGAAGCGACGACAAATGCATTCCTCTGCATTGAATTGCTGGATGAGACCAGAACCGATGAGTTCCATAAGGCGCTTACAGAACTGTCACGGTTAGTGAGTCATCATCTTGGCGGCAGTGTGAGGATAGAGGTGTTGGACATTCAGAAAAGGGACATGACCATCAAGGCGTAAACGAAAAAATTGGTTGCAGCACCTGCAGTAGGTGCTGCTTTTTTGTTGCTGCTGGTTGGACACCACCCTGCTGCAATCTGTCAGGGGAATTAAAAATTTGTTTTTTTGTCAAGGTTTATAGCCCGGTTGAGTCATTTACGAACCCCCCTGGGAGCGCTATGTTGGTGGTGGAGTTGACAAGATTTATGGAAAAGGGGGGAGACATCTGTTTGAACGATCAAAGAACCGCACCATTGCTCGCATGCTGTTGGCCGCGGGAATCGCCGGATTTGCGGTCGGGGCCGTTTGTTTCGACCGGGTCAGTGCCGCATCGGTCTCCTTGCAGGAGATCATCGATCGGGCCCAACCGGGAGCCGTCGTCACCGTTCCGGCCGGAAAATACGAGGGGCCGATTCGCATTACCAAACCGATCGTGCTGCAGGCAGAGGGGGGCGTGGAGATTGCCAGTGACGGCAGCAGCCCTGTTTTGTCGGTCCTGACCGACCGTGCCGTCGTCCGGGGAATGACCATCGTGGACAACCGGATCAATGCCGCTGAAGCGTCGGTGGTCATGAAGGGGAACCACAACATTGTGGAGGACCTTGTGATCGAGACGATGGGAACAGGGGTGCAGCTTCGCAATGCCAGCGACAATACGCTGCGCGGCATCCGTGTGATCGGCATGGTAACCGACCCGGACAAGGATGAAAACGGTCTTCACAATCACAGCCAACACGCGCACCATCTGTTGAGACCAGTCAACAAAAATCCGGAGGTAACGCCCAAAAAAGGAAACGGCATCGACTTGAAACACGCTCATCGCAACCAGATCGTATCCAACCGGATCAGCAACGTGTTTGACGGCATCTATGTGGAAAACAGCAACGATAACCGCATCGAGCAAAATGTCGTGGAGAACTCCCGCTACGGTTTTCATTTGATGAGCGCGAATGCCACGAAACTGCTCGGCAACACGGGCAGTGCCAACATGACAGGCGCGATGCTCATGGAATCGGATGGCGCAGTCGTTCAGCATAATCGTTTTGTCAAACAAAGGGAAAATCCCAACGCCCAGGGGATTCTTCTCTACGACGTAACGGGCTCGCAATTCGAGGGGAACCGCATCGAGGGAAACCGTGTCGGAGTGTACGTGGAACGCTCCACAGGGAACCGTCTGGAAGGCAACGAAGTCACGCTGAACTTCGTCGGGATGCAGCTCAAACAAGCCTCAGGGAATGCCATGACGTCCAACCATTTTGTCGCCAATGTCATCCAGGCGCAGGCACAGGACAGCACAGCCAACACGTTGGAGGGGAACTACTGGGACGACATGCAGGGCATTGATCTGGATGCAGACGGCCGCAGCAATATTCCCTATCAGCTCAACCCGTTTTTCCTGGCGTTGACTGACGCAGTGCCGCCTTATCAGATCTTTTTTCAAGCGCCCGGCTTTGTGTTTTTGGAGGGGCTGTTTACTGCCGGGACCGACGCATCGATTCGGGACGGAGCCCCGTTGCTGGCTCCGGCAAAGACGCAAACGGACCAACAGCGGGCGGAACAGCAGACGGTTACAGGCGTACTCAGTGTGCTGCTGTTAAGCGGAAGTTGTTTAATGATGTATAGAGGAGTGAGACGAACATGAAATCGCGAAAGTGGACAATTGGTGCAGTGGTGATGACCTTCTCCATGCTGATGGGAGGATGCGGCAAGGAGGCAGCAAAACCGGTGGACATTGTCGAAGGCGTGGACAAATGCGACGTCTGCCATATGAATGTGCCCAATGACCACAACGCAACGGAAATCGTTTTGCAAAACGGGAAAGTGTTAAAATTTGACGATATCGGATGCATGCACCGCTGGACAAAGGAGCATGAAAACGAATCGGTGGAAGCCAAGTTCGTGCGCGACTACCTCTCCCAGGAATGGGTAAACACCGATCAGGCGACGTATGTTTACGACAAATCGTTCGAGACCCCAATGGGCTATGGCATCTATTCCTTCAAGGACAAGGAAGCGGCGGAAGCGTTCGTCAAGGAAAAGCAAACCGGCCTGGTTATGAGCGTACAGGAACTGGACAAGCACACCTGGGAGAGAAGCATGAAAAAACATGGGAAACATAAGGGCGATTCAGAATCGGATCAGCATGGCTCGAAGGACGACCAGCACGGCATGCAGGATAACCAGCACGGTACGCAAGAAGCACAGCAAACACAAAACTAATAGAGGAAGTGGCACACGTGCACATCATGACGATTGCCAAACGGGAAATACAGATCGGGTTTCGCAATCCGTGGGCGTATTCGTTCACGGCCCTGTTTTCCCTGTTCACGCTGGCCCTGTTGATCATTCAATCCCAGTCCTACATGGAGGGATACACGTATACGACCGGCACTATTCTCAACCTGATCTTGTACCTGCTCCCCTTGATGACCATGCTGCTCGCCTCCTTTTCGGTGACGGCAGAAAAGGAGGAGGGGAGCTGGGAGCTTCTGTCCACCTACGCCGTTACCGCCACGTCGTTTTTGTGGGGGAAGTACGCGGGATTGGCAGCGGTGCTCGTCTCCATCGTGTGTTTTAGTTACGGGTTTGCCGGGCTGTCCGGCACGCTTCTGGGAAAAGGGTTCACCCTTTCCGCCCTGCTGTTTTTCCTGTTGTTTTCCATCTGCATTGTGCTGCTGTTTCTGGGGATCGCCATGGTGGTCGGCTCTCTCAGCCGGAATCGGTGGCAGGCGCTCACGCTCGGGGTCAGCATCTGGTTTTTCTTGGTTCTGGCCTGGCCCACGCTCCTGATCTCGCTCTTGAGCTTTTTGCCGTATACGTGGATCAAACCGGCACTCCAGGTGGCCAGCTGCCTGAATCCCGCTGAGTTGGTGCGCATGTTTTCCGTCGTCAGCCTGGGCGGAGGCGCCATCTTCGGTCCGGAGTACTACAAGTGGGTAACCTGGATGGAATCCCCTTTTGGCATAGCGGGGTTTGCCGCGCTTTGCCTGATGTGGATCGGCGTAACAATGCTGACCGCGATAGCGGTGTGGGAAAGAAGGCGATACCGTGACTAAGACCGGACTGCACATGATGCAGGTGGAAAAGGCGATCGGCGGAAAAACCATTGTGCATCCGTTTGATTTGCACGTCGAACCGGGACAGGTTGTTGCCGTTTGCGGGGGCAACGGGGCGGGGAAAAGCACCATTCTCCGCATGATTGTGGGAATTACCCAACCCAGTGCGGGAACGATTGAGCTGAACGGAATAAACTTGAAGCAAGATCGTGTCAATTATTTGCAGCAAATAGGCTATATGCCGGACCACTTCAATTTTCCAGCCGGACTGACGGCGAGCGAGTGCATGCGGTTTTACGCTTCGCTTCGCGGCAGGACAGCGTCAGAAGCAGATGAGGCGCTCAAGGCGGTAGGTCTTCACGAGGCCCGCAACAAAAAAGTGTCCGTGTTTTCCAAAGGCATGCAGCAGCGTTTGCTGTTTGCCCAGGCCATGTTGGGCAAACCGGCACTGCTTGTGCTGGATGAGCCGACAAACGGTTTGGACCCGTACTGGATGGGCGCCTTCGTGGATCTGGTAAATACTCTTAAAAGGGAAGGCATCTCTGTGATTTTCTCCACGCACCAGCTGCAAGCAGCGAACGAAGTGGCGGATCGGGCGCTTTTTGTCATAAACGGAACAATCGTCCGCTCCGCCGCGATGGAGGAATACCGGGCGGAATACGGCGAATTGGCCTTGCACCGTGCGTTTTCCGAACTATTTCCCCGTGAACGGCAGCCAATAAAGCATTCGGAGAAAACCTCCTCAGTGACCGTCACGATTCGCGGGCGTGAGAGCAGGAACGGTAGGGATGCTTGAGAACGCGGTCGGGACGCGGCTTAGGCCCAAGCCGATCAGTGCATAGACAGCGCGCATGAGCGGGATAATGATGGAAGAAACAGTGCAAGGAGGTTGTCATGACCATCAACTGGGGGGAATTTCTCGTCGGCTCGTTTATTGGCGCATGCCTGGCCATTCTCTGTGCGGCTCTGATTGCCATCGCGACTGCCCGGCCCATGATCAAATGGGTGATCGGGCGCTTTACGAAACGGCTGATGGAAGACCGTTACCCGGAAAACATCTGGGAGATGGTCTCGGCGCTGACCAGGACAAGCCCCCGGATTGTCGTGGAAAACAGTATGCGTGCAGCCAGAGGAGACGTCATCAAACGACCGTTTGGCACCCCGCGCCGGTATCTGTTCTATGACAACCTGGTTTTTTCTCCCGCTCAGCTTGCCACGCTGCCCGCATCGGAAAACGCTCCCGTCGACATGATGATTACGATCGGCCCGCAAGCCAAACGGCCGCTCATCCTGAACATCCCCCTGCTGGCCGGAGCGATGGGCTACGGGATCGGGGTGTCCGAAAAGGTGAAAATCGCCATCGCCAAAGGAACGGCTGCGGTCGGAACCGCGACGAACTCAGGTTTAGGCCCTTTGCTGCCCGAAGAGAGGGCCTGCGCCGCCCACTACATCCTGCAGTACCATTCCGGATACTGGGCCAAAGAGACAGAGATTCTCCAGCAAGCGGACGCGATCGAGATTCGTCTCGGCCAAGGGGCGGTTGCAGGGGCCGGGACCGAGATTTCGCCCGAGGATCTGAAGGGAAGGGCCCGTGAACTTATGCATGCTCCGGAAGATGAGGTACTCGTCGTCCCTTCCCGCTTTCCGGAATTGGTCGAACCGAAGGACTTGAAGCCCCTGGTCGAGAAACTGCGCACCATCACCCAAGGCATCCCCATCGGAGTGAAGATGTGTGCCACCGGACAGCTGGAAGCGGATCTGGAAGCCGCTATACAGGCCGGGGTGGATTTTATCAGTCTGGACGGAGGCAATGCCGGCACAAAAGCGGGAGAGCCTATTCTGGAAGACGATTTTGGCCTGCCGACGATTTTTGCCTTGTCCCGTGCCGTGGAATATCTGAAAAAACGGGGCGTAAAAGACCGGATCACCCTCCTTACCGGCGGAGGATATGCCACGCCCGGCCGATGTTTGAAAGCGCTCGCCCTTGGAGCGGACGGCGTCTATATGGGAACGGCCCTGCTGTGGGGGATGGCCCATGATCAGGTGACAAAAGCGATTCCGTGGGAGCCGCCCACGCAGCTCGCCTTCTACACGGGAAGCCTGAAAGACGAGTTTGAAGTGGAAAAGGCGGCGCGGTCTTTGGAGAACTTGCTTCAAGCCTTTGCAGAAGAGATGAAAATTGCCATTCGCGCATTGGGGAAAACGTCTGTGAGGGACGTGAATGCGGACGATCTGGTTGCTCTTGACAGATGGACGAGCGCCGTCACGAAAGTGCGGCTGGTCACGCAACCCGATGAGCTCGTCCGGTGAAGTGGACAACAATTGCAGCACCAGTGAAAAGGTGCTGTTTTTTTATGTTCAGTCGATCGCCAGAAAATGACAATAAATATTTTTGCTTGAGTAGATACTTGTTTATTTAGGCTGAAAGAATCATAATGTATCATTGTTCGATGTATTGAGTTCGTCACGGTTATCCGTCAACAACAGGTCAGTCATATGCAGTTACGGAGGGTGTAAGGATGGATGGGATGACGTTTATCCTGTTTGGAGCAACAGGGGATTTGGCAAAAAGAAAAATATATCCTGCCATATACAATCTGTTTCTTGATGACAAGCTGCCGCGCGCGTTTGCTGTCTTTGGTACCGGAAGACGGGAGATGTCCGATGAGGACTTTCGTGCTCATGTGGAACAGTCGGTGAAAACATTCTCCCGTCGCTGGGATGACGATCGTGACCGTGCGGGGCAGTTTTTGCGCATGTTTCACTACTGCGCCATGGACGTGACGCAACCGCAGGATTACGGGAAGCTGGCGCAGCGCATCCGGCAGCGTGAGCAGGACGGGAAGATTCCGGAAAACCGAATCTACTCGTTGTCGGTGGCACCGGAGCTGTTTGGCGTGATTGCCTCCCATATTTCAAACAGTGAGTTGGGTTCGGCAACAGGCTGGAAACGCCTGATCATCGAGAAGCCGTTTGGGCACGATCTCCGGTCAGCCCAGGAACTCAACCGTTCCTTGCGGCAGTTCTTCGACGAAGAGGAGATTTTCCGCATTGATCATTACCTTGGCAAGCCCATGGTGCAGAACCTCGAGGTATTGGAATTTGCCAACCCCATTTTGCGGACGTTGTGGAACAATCAACACATCGCCAATGTCCAGATTACCGCCAGCGAAACAGTCGGGGTGGAAGAACGGGCAGGGTATTACGACAAGGCGGGCGCGATTCGGGACATGTTTCAAAACCACCTGCTCCAACTGCTCATGATGACGGCGATGCAAATGCCCCGGCAGTTTTCCGCCCGGGAAATCCGCAATGAAAAGATCAAGGTGGTAAAAGCGCTGCGTCCGCTGCGTCGGGAAGACGTGGCCAAGCATGTGGTTCGCGGGCAGTACGGAAGCGGATGGATCAACGGGAAGCCGGCAGCGGCGTACCGGGACGAGCCGGGGGTGGACAGGGAGTCGAACACCGATACGTTCGTCGCCGCCCGGCTGTGGATTGACAACGAGATGTGGAGCGGGGTCCCCTTTTATATCCGGACCGGGAAGCGCATGCAGGAGAAGTCGACCCGAATCGTGATCGAATTCAAGAATCCGTTGAGGGAGTCGTATCCCGTCCATGTGAATCCAGCTCCCAATCTGTTGGCCATCCATGTAAATCCGCACGAGGGTGTTTCGTTTCAATTAAACAGCAAGCATCCGGGGAAAGACAGCAGGGTGGAGCCGATCACCATGGAGTTTGCGGCAAATGCCAACGATGTGCCCGAAGCCTATGAGCTGTTGCTCTATGACGCGCTGCGAGGCGACTCTACGTTCTTTGCCCATTGGGAAGAGGTTGAATGGTGCTGGAAGTGGGTGCAGCCCATTCTCGACGCCTTCTCCGATCAGCAAGTTCCGCTTCATTTGTACGAAGCCGGCACGCAGGGTCCCGAAGCCGCTTTTCGCCTGCTGGAGGAAGACGGTTTTTCATGGTGGGAACTCAACCGCCATGCGGAAGAAGGAACGCTGGTGGTTCGCAGGGAAATGCTGTCCGCATCGATGTAGATGCCTTTCCATTGACGTGATGGCGAGATCGGGCACAAACCGGCAGATGCTGTGGAACAGCAGTATTTGCAGTGGAATAGCAGCCATTTTCAAAACATATGTCCAGGCAGGTGACTCCACATGAAAATCTACGATGTAACCGGATCAATTTTTGAAGGCATGGCCGTGTACAAAAACAAACCGGAAAAGCAGCCAAAGCTGAAAACGGTCACGAATGGATATGTAACCGAATCCCGCATCGACATGGATGTGCACACGGGCACGCATATTGACGCGCCGCTGCACATGATGACCGACGGGGACACGTTTGAAAGCATACCGCTCGACAGTCTGGTCGGCATGTGCACTGTGCTGGATCTGACAGGGGTCCACGACCGGATCACAAAGGAGGACTTGGAGCGATTTGCGATTCGCAAGGGCGATTTTGTTCTCTTGAAAACCAGAAACTCCGATGTTGATGAATTCCGTTTTGATTTTGTCTTCCTGGCGCAGGATGGAGCCGAATATCTGGCTCAGCTGGGCGTTCGCGGAATAGGCATTGATGCGCTTGGCATCGAGCGGGATCAGCCGGGCCATCCGACGCATCACATCCTGTTTCAACACGGCGTGATCGTCATGGAAGGCCTTCGCTTGAAAGAAGTGGAAGCAGGCGAGTATTTCATGGTGGCGGCTCCGCTGAAAATCGTGGGGACCGACGCTGCACCTGCACGCGTCCTGCTGTTTACCGGGCTGGCCCCCACGGCATCATAGCCTGTGTCTGCATTTCCCGCTTCCCTTCCCAGAAGAAAGAGCGGGCGCTCGTAACAAAACGCTATGGAAACGAACAGATAGCACCGTGTTGTGAAGCTGCACGGTGCGATCTGCTTTTTTCATGTGCTGCGGCTCCGGCATGCTCCACTGTCATGATGGAATCCATCCGTCTGATTCAGCGGTCATGTCCGCTTTCTTCGGCAGCCATGGCAATTTGTTTGGTTTCATGGACGGTCCCAAACGGATGTTCAGGCGGCGCATAGATCACGTACACTTTCAGCGGTTTGTGACCGGTATTCACGACGTTGTGCCATGTGCCGGCAGGGATCATGATGGCATCGTCCTCATAGGCCATCTGCTGAAAATCCAGGCGATCTCTGCTTGGCCCCATTTGGACAAGTCCCTGTCCTTCTTCAATCCGTATGAATTGATCCGTAGTCGGATGGACTTCCAAACCAATGTCATCGCCCACATTAATGCTCATCACCGTCACCTGGAGGTGCTTTCCTGTCCATATGGCCGTCCGGTACGTCTGGTTTTGTTTGGCCGCCTGTTCAATATTCACGACAAACGGACTGTTGCCATGATCGGTCAGGTTGATCCGTCTGTCATGAGGATAGCGGCTGGGATTCCAATGGGCATAATAGGGATTCCACTGGTAGCTCCACGGATTGGGAGTCCAGTCGTACACGGGAGTATGCCAATATGGGTATCCCCACGGTTGTTGGTACATGCGTATTCGCCTCCCATACATTCATCATGCACCATAGCCTATGCCGTTTGCTGTGCATGGGTGTATAGGAAGCAATCGTTATCCATTCGCGTGCGGTTTTTTCACAACCGGAATCCAAATCTCGCTGCGAAACGTGGGGGAATGGATATCTGCATGCTCGTTCCACAGAATTTCCGGACCTTCTGTTTGTTCATAGTGCGCGGTGGGAAACCATTCGGAATAGATGCGTCCCCAGATATTCTGCAGCGTGTCGGGAAAAGGACCGACTGCTTCAAATACAGCCCAGGTGGAGGCGGGCACTTCCAGCTGCGTGAGACCTTCCGGGCACTCGTTCGTCGTGGCCACGCCAATGTAGTGATCGAGCTCTCCTTTTTCCTCCATTCGCCCTTCCGAAAAGTTGGTGGATGCTTGAATCAGCCCCATTGGCTCGACATTGGAAAGACTTTTGAGTGTTTGGATCGTATGCATGTCCAGACTTTTCCACATGTCGGCGATGGCCGGATTCACTCCTTTGAACACGATGGGCACTCGTTTCATGATCCCCACAATGCGAAATGCCTCTTTTTCTACGATGCGGTAGTTCATTTCGTTTCCCCCTTGAATGGTTAATTGGAAGCTCATTCGAGGATAGGCTTTCAGGGAATGGCCGTTTGTTCTGGCTTCCGACGGTGTGATCCCATGCAGGCTCTGAAATGCGCGGGCAAACGAATCAGGGGAGTTGTACCCGTATTTCATCGCGATGTCGATGACCTTCGCGCTGCTGTTTTGCAGCTCAAACGCAGCAAGTGTCAGGCGCCTGCGGCGAATGTATTCCGACAGGGTAATCCCTGCGAGGAAAGAAAACATCCGTTTGAAGTGATATTCGGAGCATAAAGCCAGCCGTGCCGCTTCCTTGCAATCAATGTCGTTCGTCAGATTGTCTTCGATATACTTGATTGCCTTGTTCCAGTTCGTCAGCACATCCATTGAATTCGCCTCCTTATCCACAGCATAGCAGGTGAGGAATCGACTCACCCGACATTTCGTGCCCAATCCTGCAGGGGATTCGAGTGTGTCGCTGCTTTGTGTACCGGCTCATGAGAGAAAGGCCCGTTTTATGCTGTCATTCTGTATGGTGAACGGACGGAAATCCGCCTGTTTTGACTCTCAAGTAGACGAGAATCGAGACAGGCCGATGATGCCATACATAGTATAACCTGGGTAGGGACAAACACAGGATGCCCTGCTCATGGCGAGATGGAAGGGAGGGAATAACATGAGCGGGAAGCACGGTTTCTTTGGCGGAGGGTTCTTTGGATTGATTCTGATCCTGCTCCTCTTCTTCATTCTCTTTGAGGAAGACCGCTGGTAACAGGAGCGGACAGAGCTGTCAGGATAAAGCGTCCGGAATGGGGTACATTTCTCGGCTTGAACGGTATCGGAAAAATTGTGCTCATTCCATGACACCAGTCTATACCCGTTTCCTTCTTGCGACATAGCATAAATACTGAATCAACAGGAGGAGGTGGATCCAACCATGAGTGGAATCTTCAACGGTTTCGACGAATTTGGGCTGGTCCTGGTACTGTTCATTCTGCTGGTGATCGTGGGTTGTTCTTGCGACTAGGATGGATTCACTTGCGTCGATGGTAAGGCAAAGAGAAAAGCAGCTGCAATTTCTTCCCCTTCACACAGCAGAGGGGAATCGCATAAGCATGTTGACCCGAGAACACTGCAGCATCGCTCTTTCAATCCTTCCCTCAGGTTGGGGGAGGGATTTTTTACGTGCAAAGGGGAGTGCGCCGAACGAAACTGCCCGGAGAAAACAAATTGGGAACCAGCCGCTCACCTGATTCCCAAGAGGAGTATTTGTTTTACAGCTTCTTTTTTTTCTCATTCATCCGGTGTTGAATCGCCAGAATATACTGGTCCAAGCGTTGGCTTAGCTCCACCACGGTATCATTTGACAGGCTGCCCGTCTCCTGAACCAATTGAACCAACTGCCGGCGCAGTTCTTCCGTTATTCCTACGATGTCATAGACATGTGGAAATTTGCTTCTTTCCTGTTCAAATGATTGCATGGTAGACTTTACATATGGAAGTCGTCTCTCTTTTTTTGGGGGCGTTCCTTTGCTCTGGCGAGGAGGAGGAACGTCCTTTTCGTTAATCATTGTGATTATGAGATTCACCTCCTTTTTTTGACAATAAAGGACAATTATTACTATACAATGGTATCCCAAAACTTCCGGGCTGAAAAAAATGGAATAATGAAAAGCACCCCAAAGGGTGCTTTTCATTGCTCAACCGCCGAATCCGTGTGTAAGCATGGTTATAGTTTGACTTGTTTCAATCGGCATCGCAATAGCGCAATATACACTAAATATGACGATAAGCGGAAGGAACAACGTTTTTACATTCATTTGTTGAACCTCCTTTTAAAATTTCTTCAAAGACGCTTAACTGCTGCTTGGATGCTTGGTGTCGGTGCTCCCAGAACAATTCTGTACAACGTTTGAAGGCTTGGTAGTGATTCATCTTATCAGCAAGGGAAAGGCACAGTAACGTTTCTTCGAGAGCTTTGGCAATACGCCCCCTTTTAAACTCATATATAGTTTTACAATAACGAAAATGATAATGTCTGCCAATATTAATTGGGTCTTGATATTGCTTGAAACGGTCAATTTCCTCAGAAAAGCGTTCCAAAATATGGTCAATGGTAATATCATATTTACTGGCTGACTCCATAATGGTTAATAATCCCGCTGGTATTTCGGCGGGGTATTTCATCAGAAAATCCACGTACTCCGGCAGAACGTCGATATTCCCCGTTAACAGATCAAGGGTATAGAGATTGGCTTTCGCCCAGATTCGGAACTTCTCGACTTCCCTTCGCCCAATTTCATCCAAAAGTTGAAACCACCCAAGATCGGCGTATCCCTGCACATACGTTTTGGCCTCTTCGTACCTGCCTTGCATTTGTAATGCCACGCCTTTTGCAAGAAATCCTTGCCCATAGTATACAACCAGGTGCCGCTCTGTTTTTAACGGTTCGAATTCCTTGTTACTTTGCTTTTTTCGCAACTGGTCTTCATATACTGCCATTGCAAGCGCACGCAATTCGTCAGCGTATGTTTCAATCTGCTTCCACTTTTGTAACATAAAGCAAGCATTCGCCAGTTTTAATAGCGCATCTAACTGATACTGTTCAGGCAGCCGCTTTCGATAGGGGGCAAAACGTATGACCGCCTCCCAATGTTCTTCTGCATTTGTACCTTGCAGCGATTGAAAGATCCGATAGTGAGCCAACACAAAACGATCGTTGTGGCTGTCCTTTTCGTTATCTATAACGTGTTGATAAAATGGCACTGCCTCTTTTCGTTTTCCGGTCTCAAATAGCTGCTCGGCCACGGAGAAAAGAATCGACACATGTTTAGGGTTCTCCAGCAATTTGGGGACAATCGACTCAATACAATCCTGCCTTCCGATTTCCGCACAGCGGATCAAATATGGCACCAGTCGTGGGCGTGATACTTTTCCCTCGGAGAAACACTCTTCTTCGTACAAATCGTACAGCCACCCCGGAGCCTGTCCAAAAGCTGTAGCCAAAGCATCCAACTGCCGAATCGTTATTGCCCGAGGAGGATTTCTGTTCAGGATGGCACTTAAATGTCCCTGATTAATGCCAGTTATTTCGCTAAGTTTCCTGAGTGTGTAGCCGTGCTTTTTAATCTGACGCTCAATTTCAGATCGCAAGGACCGGCGCACCTGTTGAAATCCCATAAGCACTCCCCCAAGAAATTAGAGAAATCACCCTTATTTTCCTGTATATTACAATATCATAAGATGATAGACAAGCGCTTTTCCCATCCTGCTCAGAATGTTCGGGTGGCTGGGTGAATAAGATTAGGGCAGCGATCATTTCCGACTGCCCCTTTTTGTTTGGGCATGCTGGGGGTGTGTCGAAAAAAAGTGCACATTTGCGGGCCCACATGGACTTCACGACCAGATGGAAAAAATGTAAGATACAGGGAGAAACTCCTTTTTCCGGCGAGGCTGAACGGAACGAATGGTGCATCGTCAAAAACGGGGTTGAATGGTCGTGCCATATCATGTAATATGTTAGAAAAGTTTCATTTTTATGGAAATTCGGAGGAGAACGTCATGGCAAAAATCGTCTTGATCAACGGCAGCATGAACCCGGAATCGGTGACAAAGCGCGTACTCAATCTGTTCGCAAAGCTGTTGCAAAAACAAGGTCATGAAACGGAACTGATCTGTGTGGCGGAGACAAACTTCCCGCTGTTTAGTTTTACGGTACCGCAAACGGACAAAATGATCGAAATTTCGGAAAAGATCAAACAAGCTGACGCTTTTATCGTGGGTTCGCCCGAGTATCACGGCGGCTACACAGGTGCGCTGAAAAATCTGCTGGACTATCAGGATGGGTCGGGATTCAAACATAAGCCGATTGCGTTATTGGCCGTATCGGGAGGCCTAAAGGCAGGAATTCTGACGCTGATGAGCCTGCGGCAGGTGTTTCGTACGCTGCACGCAAACGTGATTCCGGAAGAGATTGCCATTTCCAGTGAACACGAGCTGGACGAAAACGGGCAGTTGAATGAGGCGTGCCGGAAGCGCGTGCAGAGCGTCATTGCCGGACTGCAGCGGGAGTTAAACGTTTTGTCCCTACGCAATCGTGTGGAAATGGAAAGGAGGTGAGTCCCATGGAACAAGTAAAAAATCAACAAGAAGCAGTGGAAAACAATGAAGATCTGGACCTGGAAGAGCTGGAAGACATTGATTTTCTCCTGGAGGACATCGAAGACAAGATCGCACCGCTTGCGTAGCCTGCGGGTAAGATGATCTATCATCCGCTTGATAGGTCATCTTGCCTTTTCTTTCCGCTTCAGTATCTATTTAAGAATCCTCATGAACAGAGAGGGTTGTGTGATGGAAAAAGCGCTCGCAAACGAGTTGATCCAGCAGTTCCTGGCGTACGGGCATGAGGAAGTCGAGATATTTCATGAAGAAAAGCAGGTCCACTCGCTCCGCACGAGGCGGGGCGGCGAAAAGCCGGAGTGGAGAGTGACAGTTGGTCAGGGGGTTGGGGTGCGCATTTCAGGTGAAATGGGAATGAAATACCTCCACTTTCCCATGTCACCTGCCGATCTCCTGGAGCATGTAAAAAGCGGCCGGAACACGGCCTTGTTGAGAGAAGTGCGCAGCGGGAAGCAGGTCGGCGATGAGGAGGCTCAACATGTCGGTGTATCCTTATCGGCGATGGCTGCAGCGTTTGAAGAACTGCATGACAGGTGGCAGCGGGGGTTCAGAGCAGCCGGACGGGTGAACAGCCGTTGCATGGAAAGTGTCACCTCGTTTGACCAGCGCATCACCGTGGCCCGATCCGACGGCTTCTACGCTGACGATCACCGCTCCTACTACACGATCGACATCCAGGGGGAATGGACGGAAGAGTCGCGTCCCATGTACATGAGCCGTTCCTGCGGCGGCCTCAATCTGGAAGAACTGCGTGCGGGGTTTGCCGGATTCGTTCAATCGGCACTCGCTGAGTTCGACGATTTGCAACAGTACATAGAGATCGAAGGAGGAGACTGGTGCGTGGTGCTGGGGCCGGGAAACCCTGCGATCCTGATCCACGAAGTGTGCGGGCATGGATTGGAGGGCGATCTGGCTGCCCATCCGGACGCAGTCTACGGGGGAAAATTTGGACAGCCTGTGGCATCGGAGCAGGTGACGTTGGTTGACGACCCGACCATACCGGGTCTGTCCGGCAGTTATCGCGTGGATGACGAAGGGGAAAAGGCCCAATCCACCGTGCTGATCCAGAATGGCCGGCTGCAGGAACTGATGTACGACCGTACGGCCGCCAAGCGGTGGGATACGCATTCGAACGGACACGGGAGGCGTGTGTCGTATCGATACCCGGCGATTCCGCGGATGTCAAACACATTTATTCAAGCAGGCGAGTACACGCCTGATGAAATTGTGCGTCAAACCTCCCGCGGGCTGTACGTTCGCAAACTTGGCACGGGAGAGACGGAACTGACCACCGGGCGGTTTCGGGTGCGTGTGGTGGAAGGTTTTTTGATTGAGAACGGCCGGATTACGCGTCCGACAGGCGACCTGTGGCTGGTCGGTAACGGTCCGGATCTGCTGTCTTCCATCGACCGTGTCGGCTGCGATCTCCGGATGCATCATTCCCGCCACGCGACGTGCCACAAATTTGACCAGATGAATCTCGCGGTCAGTGTCGGTCAGCCGACGATTCGGATAAAGAAAATCCATGTGGAAACGGGTGCTGGTAGATCATGAACATCGGGGTGATCGATAACGTACGCGTCGACGATTGGGCGGCCCGGCTGGCGGAAAGGGCAGTGGCGGCGGGCGCTGACAACGTGGAGATTTTCCTGCGTGTGGAGGAGATGGTGCGCCTGCACTGGACACCTTACCAAGGAGTCGCATTGAGAAGCGGCGCGGAAAGCAATGTGCATGTGCAGTTGGACGTCGACGGACAGACCGTGACGTTTGTTTCCGACGCGCTGAATGCTGCCGGCATCGAGAGCCGATTGATCCAGACGGTGCGCGAACTGATCCGCACTCCACGAGAGCGGGTGAAGCAGATCACGTGGGTCGATGCGGCCAGGCAGGGGCGGTATGCACACGTTGATTCGGACGCGGATGCCGTCGATTTTCTTGCAATCCGCGACATGATGCGGAAATGGCAGGAACGATTCGTCCCTTCCGCCTTTCATCTGCATCGCTGGGAGTGCATCAGCGGGCGCACATTCACGGCGCTGGTTCGCTCAGACGGCCAGATGATGTCGGATGCAGCAAACAAGTACAGTCTCCAGCTCTTGCTGGAGGGGCGACACGGATTTTTGCTCGAAGGAACGTTCGCGCTTCGAGCGGCTGATTTCAGGACGGGTGACCTTGAGGAGCGGATCGATCAATTGCTGGCATGGCCGCGGGAAGAGACGACACTTCAACCGGGCACCATACGGCTGTCCATACCGCCCAGCATCGGGGCTGACATCGCGCGCAAATACGGCATCCTGTTTTCCGGGCCGCGTTTGTTGGGCTCACCGGAGTTGGCGGGTCTGATTGGGAAGCGGCTGGCCAAAAGGCATGTAACGCTGGTCGATGATGCCTGCTTGCCGGGCGGATGGGCAAGTCGTGCGTTTGACGAGGAAGGAACACCGTCGCAACGCACGGTGCTGATTGACAGCGGCGTCATGGCGAAGTTTCTGCACTCGACGGTAACGGCGCAAAGGTGGGGCGTCACCTCCACAGGCAATGGCGTTCGCTCGCGGAACCACTCCGACAGTGTAAGTCCGAGCAACATCTATTTTGTACCCGGCGGGACGGATCACGCGGAATGGAGGAGGCAGACCGATCTGGGCGTGGAGATTGTTCACGCAGTGCAGCCGCCTGAATTTGTCAGCCAAAACGGGATGATCAGGTTTGTTGCCGACGGGTGGCTGATACGCGGCGGCAAGCGCGAACGACAAGTGAGTTCGGTAGCAGTCGCCCTGCATCCGTTCCGCTTTCTCCGCAAACTCTCTTCCTTCGGCAGCGACCTGACGTTCTTTCTTCAGGCAAAGGGCGCCGGATCGCCAACGATCTTTGTTGACGATGCTGAGGTACAGGAGGGGCACATTGTCATCTGAAGCAGAGGAGGATGTTCCTATGGCACACGATCAAGCCGGGTACAAGCAATTGTTCACCATCCCGAATTACGTGTTGGTGTGGATCGGGCAAACGACCGCAAATTTCGGGGACTCCCTGTACCAGATTGCGTTTTTCTGGCTCGCCTACAAAATGACCAATTCCTCATTCGTCGCGGGTCTTGTGGTTCTCGCCACATCGACACCATACATCTTCTTTGGGCTGCTCGGCGGCGCCTATGCCGATCGCTGGGACCGCAAACGCGTGATGGTGTACGGGGACATCATCCGCCTTGTCTCTCTCCTCACCGTACCCTTTTTCTACTGGCTCGATCTTTTGCACGTATGGAATCTGGCCATTACGGCATTTGTGCTCAGTACGGTACGCTGCTTCTTTTTCCCGGCGATGAGAGCGTCGCTTACGAGCTTTATGCCGAAAGAACTCTGGTCGGCAGGCAACTCATTCATGCAGGCGTCCTTCCAGCTAATGCGCGCCATCGGGCCGATGATCGGAGGCGTGCTGATTGCGCAGACCAGCGCGATTTTCATCTATCTGATCACCGCCGCCAGCTACGTCGTCTCGATTCTGTCCCTGCTGCCGACCAAGATACCGCCGATTGAAAAGAAGAATGTGCAGGTATCAGTATTCCGGGACATTTACGATACTTACCTCTTCGTCAAAACCGTTCGTCCGCTGTTTTGGTCCATCTTTTTCTTTGGCGTGGGTCTTTGTCTGATTGTCGGTCTTGACCGTTTGGGCCTTCCCATTCTGTCTGATCAGGTGTGGGACATGGGCTCCAAGGGGTATGGGATCATTTTGAGCGCATTTGCGGTCGGCAACTTGCTGATGACGCTTCTGCTCGGCAAAATCCAGATCAAGAAATTCGCAAGGGTCATTTTCAGCGGCTGGGCGCTCTGGGGCTTGTTTTACTTCCTGATCGGCTCCACAGACATGTTTGTCCTGGCGGTCGGCTTCGCCTTCCTGGCCGGCGCGGCGGAATCGTTGATCGATATGCCGCAGATTCTGCTCGTGCAGAACTCCGTGCCCAACGACCGGCTTGGCAAAGTGTTCAGCATGCAATCGACGACCGCCTTTATCGGCGAGTCCGGTTCCAGCCTGCTGGCCGGTGCGTTGATCGGGTGGCTGGGAGCGGCTGACAGTTACAAGGTTGCAGGCGTCGGGCTGATCTTGTGCGGCGTGGTTGGATTGTGGCTGACCCGGACTGCCCACCGTGTTCCATCTTCCGTTTCTACACAGGGATAGGGAAGTGATTTGATGTTGAAAAACAGCCAAGCGGTGCAGACGCATTCGCTGGATACCGGTTGGGAGCTGCTGCCGGATTTCGTGTTTCGTACGACCGGCTTTCCCTTTGAATGGTTGGAAGAGTTGCGGTGCACACAAACGCTGGCGCAAGCGAAGCGGCTGCTCGCACTGGAGCAGGAGCAGGACCGGCTGCGCGATCGCTTTGTGCACGAGCTGTTTCCCCGCCTGATCGCGTATGAACAAGAGCGGGAAGAGGTCGGGTCGGCGGTGTTTCCGACACTGTACAAATTAAGGAAGCGCGTGATGAAAAACCGGACGCTCTCTTTGGACGATGTTGCCTTTTGGAAGAGCCGCCGGTATGAAAACACAGACTGGGAGCACTTTGTGGATGAGTGGAACGAGCTGGAAAGCAGGCGGGCAGAGGCAATAGCGGCGGGGGAGGAGCTGTTTCAAGCGGAGTTGGCCCGCGTGCGCCGCGTCATGATGGCGAAGGTGAACGATCCGCGTTTTCAGGAGGCGGTGTTTCTCAGCAGCCCGTCTTCCTTTCAGCGAGTGATAAAGTACAGCAAGGACTGGGAAGCCAAGCCAGAACCGGACTGGAACAGCACCGCACGAGGTGCCGAGCGAATGATCTTTGCGTACCTGCAGCGCTTTTGTGCCAAGAACGACACGACGTCGTTCTTCGGGCCCGTCAATTACGGAACGTGTAACGCCGCAGAGCCGCGAGCGATTCGACGCGCGTTTCGCGAAGGGAACGTCCTGGGAAAGCGGCGCGTGTTTATCGCCCACTGGTATGTCAAGCTGCTGGCGCAAAAGCTGGCCGGGCGCAACGAAATCCTCCCGCATCTGAAGCCGCGCCCCAATCCGCTGGTGCGCCCCCTGGACAGCCACACGTTTCATTTCCACGGACTCAACCGGACGTTCCGCTTGCCGGATGCGCATGCACGTGTGTTTCTGGCGTTGGACGGCGAGAAGACCGTTTCGCGAGTGGCCGCGGAATTGTCCATGGATGAAATTGCGTTGATCGCGCTTTTGCATGAGCTCAAGAACAAACGGTTGATCGATCTGTCGATTCCCCTCTCTCCGGTGCGCGTAGACGCCTTGGCCGAACTGCGGGACCAACTGGCGGCACTTCCGCCAGCGGCGCGTCAAGCGGGGGAGGAGTTGATCGATAGACTGGAAGGTTTCCGGGTCTTATTGGAACATACCCCGTATCCGGAGCGCGTACAGGTGTGGGAGGATGTGGAAAGGCAGCTCGCTGACCTGGTGGAAGAGGATACGCGGCGAAAGGGCGGAGCCTTGTATGCGGACCGCACCGCGCTGTACGAAGATTGTGCAGGCACGCTCTCCGCGTTGACGATTGGCGGCCCCCTCTATCGGGCGCTGACCGGTTCGTTTTTAACAACATTAAAACTTCTGACAGCCGCTGCCGTCCTGAAATGGATGGATTACCAACAGGCGGGCAGGACATTGTACCGCAAGCTGGCGGCGGACGGGAAGGTGGTCCGCTACATCGACATGATCCCGCTGTTTGAGCAGGGCGAACCGGAGATGAGGTACACCCGTCAATTCCAATCCCGCATCCAAACACTGCTGCGCCAGCGGCAGGAGGAACATTCGGGGGGCGAACTGCACATCAGCGAGGAAGAGGTCCGCGACCTGTTGGAACCGTTCCAGGAAGAGATCGAACGAGCGCTGGCTCACCTGCAGATGACCCTGCCAAGTCCCGATATCATGGTCGCGGCACCTTCTGCTGATGCGGTCGAGCGAGGGGAGTTCCGGCTGGTGCTCGGTGAACTGCATGATGACTGCTCAACGATTTTCAACGGGTTCATGGCGTACTTTGCGGATGATCCAGAGGCGCTGTGGGCACGGTTTGAACAGCGCATTCAAAGGATGCCGCAGTGGGAGCGCATGGCTACAATCATCACGGAGCGGCGAAACAAGCATGTCACTCCGGAGCTGCCGGGCCATACGATCCTGCTCTCCGCCGTTTCGACCAAAGAGCCTGCCTATGTCATTCCGATCCATCAGGTCGCGGTGCGTGAGATCGACGGGCGGCTCACGCTTTGGGCAAACGGAAAGCCGCTCACTCTCTATCCGGGAGATTTGCACTCGGCCGCGCACGGTTGTTTTTCCCTGCCATGCGTGGTGCCGATCGAATGTACTGTTTCCAGCGAGCAGGAGGAGGCGGATGTGAAACGCTCTCCACGCATCGTCGTCGACGGTGTGGTGATGCAGCGTGAACGGTGGGAGATCCCGGCCGAACACATGCGGGCTGATTCCCTGGAACTGAAAGGGTTCCCCTTGTTTGTGCACATGGCTCGCAAGCAGATGCAGTTCGATCTGCCCGACCGCTTTTTTGTGAAATGGAAGGCGGGCGAGAAACCGATGTATGTCGATCTGTCCATCCCCTGGTCGCTTGAGTGGATGGTGCGGGTGGCGGCCCAGACGGACCGCGTGTCGATCAGCGAGATGTATCCGGGCCCGGAGCATCTGTGGTGGCATGATGATATCGGTGTGCATACGTTTGAACTCCGGACAGGTTATGTGTACGACTACTCTGCCGGTTTGAGGCAGAAGCAGGAAGCGAGGATGGATAGGCGATGAACATGATGACGGCCGAAAATCAGGCGGGGACGCAGCCGTTTTCCCCTGATTTTGAATGGCGTTTTTTCCCGCACTACATCATCCGCAGCACCGGATTTCCATTTGAGTGGCTGGAAGCATTGGCGTTTCCCCGCACCAGCGACATGGCACGGCAGATTGTGCAGGTAGAGCGTTCACTGGATGTCCAGACGGCAGCGCTGCTGGAAATCGCCGAACGAAGCGGTGGGTTGCCGAGAAAAAGCAGGCAGAAGCTGTCGCGGTTCTTACAGCGCCGGGAGACAGGCGCCGCTGCCAAACTGGCCGAACTGGAACTCACCGGCCCGAATGAGCTGCACGACTGCGCGGCAGCCTGGGACCAAATTGCCAAAGACTACCAGGAATTGCTGGCGCTGGTGCCGGAGACGTTTGAGCAGGAGTTGGCCGAAAAACGCGAAAAGCTGCGCCAGCTCGTGAAAGATCGCAAGTACCAGGAAGCGGTCTACCTCTCCTCACCGGACATGTACGCAAACAACGTCCCGAAGTATCTCAGCTACACACCGCTGCCGGACCGAAACGCGGCCGTCAAACGCATGGAGCGGCGCTTCTTCCATTACGTGCAGCGCCTGTGCGGAAAAAACGAGACCTCCAGCTTCTTTGGCCCGCTGAACTACGGCAGCATCGACGATTCTGATCCGTCATACCTCGACGCGCGTTTTCAAACGGGCGACATCATCCGGCATCGCGAAGTATTCCTGGCTTTCTGGGCGATCAAGCGCCTGGCGGAAGCCATCAGGCAAGACGATACGCTCCGGCCTCATCTCCCGGTCCACCTGCATCCGATGGTGGAGGCGGTTCCGGAGAAAGGGGTTTTGCACCTGCACAACAGCGGAAAAACCGTAACGGTAGGCCGTACGCTGGCCTCCCTGCTCAGGAAGGCGGACGGCACGAAAAGCCTGCCGGAGCTGCTCGCCCCTCTGGACGAGAAGGAGCGCCTGACTGTGGAAAAGCCGCTTTCCCACCTGCTGCAAGCCGGGCTGTTGAAGCAGGAACTGCACGTTCCGTCAACGCTGGGGAACCCGCTCCCCTACGTGATCGAACAAGTAGCTGCGCTGCCGCCGTCCGATCAACGGCAGATGTGGATGGAGCGCTTGCGCGGTTGGGAGGCATGGCTTGCGCGCATGTCGGCCGAGCAGGATTTGCAGGCCCGCATCGAGCTGATCAGCGAAGGCGAAGCGCGATTCACCGAGCAGACCGGAGAATCGGCCCGCCGGGGCAGCGGCAGTCTCTATGCCGACCGCTACATCTTCTACGAGGAAACAAAAGGGCACATCGAGCGGTTTGTCATGGGCAGGCAGTTCCATGAAAAGCTGTGCAAAGACCTTCGCGGGGCGCTGGAATTGAGCGCGTACTACGGCTACGAACTATGGCTGCATGCGCAAAGGCTCGGCAAAGAGGTGTTTGACTCCATCTCCAACGGTGGCGCTCCCGTTCCGTATTACACCTTTGTGAACGCGCTGCGGGACAGGTATCCAGATTCGTTGGAACCGTCCAAACCACAAGTCGTCGGGCAAATCGAAGAACTGGTCCGCAGCAAAGCGGTTGACAGCCCGCATTGTGTCGAGCTTTCCAGCGCTGCACTGCCGATTCGCGAAGTCACGATGCCTATGTACAGCTTGCCGGACCTGTTTATCGCCAGCGAAAGCATCGATGCGATGGCGAAGGGGGATTTTCAGGTGGTGCTGGGCAAGCTGCACAGCCACCTGCTCGTGCCAAACTGGATGACCATCTTCTACCCGAACCGGGAAGCACTGCGGGAAGACCTGTGCCGTGAGCTGAATAAAACGGCTGAGTTCCGTCAGCTCGTCGCGCCGGAAGTCGTCCGCCGCAACAAAGGCTTTTACGATTTTCCGGGCCGTGCGATGCAGTTTGCAGAGCTGTCCTTGAAAAAGGGCGACGACGTCATCCCGATGTACGATCTGGAGGTCGTATTGAAGGAAGACGGCACACTCGGGCTGCAAAACGTGAAGAGTGGCGAAGAGATCCGCCTGTACATTCAACTGGCTGATCAGGTAACGTATCTGCCCTTCATGCTGTTTGCCCTGCCGGCTTTGACACACATGCCGATTTCGCTCGGCGACCATACCCCGCGCATCGTCATCGACGGAGCAGTCTACCAGCGGGAACGCTGGGAATGCGGGGCACAGGCGGTCGCGGAACTGCTCGACAAAGACGATGCAGCTGCGTTCCTCAACGTATTCCGCTTTAAAGAAAAGCAGGGCATGCCGGACGTGGTCTACATTCGCGGTTTGTCGGAGCGCAAGCCCTATGTGGTGGATTTTCGCAACTTCTTCTGCGTTGAGATGCTGCGCTCGATCGTGCAAAACAATGAGCGGCTCTTGATCGAAGAAATGCTGCCGACGCCGGGTCAGTTGTGGCTGACCAGTGAAGCGGGCCGATATTCCTGCGAATTTCGCATGAACGTGTGGAAGACCAGAACCGAGAACAAAGGAGGCGGACTATGGTAGCCGTTCCTGAAACGTCTGTGAAAGTTGATTGGAACCGCTCGCTGATCGATCAGCTTCAATCCGTGCGAGAGGCGGCAGTGCTCTTGATCGGAGAAGAGCGGCTGGGCGGTGCCATGCTCATGGCACAGGCAGCAGAAGACGTGCACCAGGCAGGTCATCTCGCCGTGTCGATCGACGTAACCGGGCGCATGTCCCACTCTTTTTACGGGCTAAAAGCGATGCTCATGGCGCTGGAACCCGTTCTTCGGCAGGAGGCTGCCGACTTGCTCAAGGCACATGCGGCCGAGTGGACCAGTCTGTTCCCCCATGCCAGGGACGACGAGCTGTTTGCGAACACCGTCAGGATTGAAGAGATCGCCCTTTCGGCTTCCGAACGGCGTCTCTCGCGGGAAAATGAGCAGGTGTTTCGCCTGATTACAGGCTCCGTAAGCCTCCTTCTACAAGCGATGGAACGCTGCCCTTCATTGGCGGGCAAAACGCTCTGGCTGTTTATTAACCGCCTGGATGAGGCTGACCGGCTCTCCGCTCATGCCTTCCACAATCTGCTGCTGCGCCGCCATCCGCACATCCGCGTCGTCGCCACGATGCGCAGCGTTCCGCGGCCAGCGCCGAAAGCGCAGGAAAGCAATCCGCTCCAGGTATTGTTCGATGTTCGCCGGATTCGCGCGCAGTTCTTGTCTGATCTGGTGGGCGATGTGCAGCCGCGTGTCATGGAGCTGCAGGCGTGGACGGAAGACCAGGTGCGCGCGTTCGTGGAAGCGAAGCGCCCCGATCTTGTGGAACGGGTCCCGCAGATGTACAGGCAAAGCGGCGGCATGCCGATGCTGGTGCAGGCACTGCTAGCCGGCGCCGGAGAAGGGCTGGGCACATTCGAATGGACAGCGGAGGAGCAGGCGTTTTTGCGGCTCTATCGCGCCGTGCATGCCAACGAGCACGTATGGACCGCGGCCGGTATTCAGGCGATGACGCGGGACCGACTGCTTCTGGCGGAGCAGCTCGACGCGCCGGAAGCGCCCGGTGAAGAGGAAGTGCAGGCTGCTCACCGCTTGTTGTACGAAAAACTGATAGCGCGTGGATGCCCGCCATACTGGACGGCGGAGGAGTACTACAGCCACCTGGCCTATCACGCTTTAATGGCAGGCCTGACAGCGGATGGTTTCGCACATGTAGAGCAGGCGGTGTCGATTTCTGAACATTGGGGCAACTACGAAAACGTGCTTGCTCTCGTCAAGCTGGCCCTGCGCACGGAAGAATCATTCTCAGTGGAGCAGCGAGTCTACCTGTGGAAGCGCTGCGGGCTGATGCAGGCATACCTGGGGAACTACGACGAGGTGAACGCCGCATACGAACAGGCACTCCGGGTCGCGGATACCCCTACCATGCGCGCCCAGTTGTACGCCTATTTGACGTTGGTGGCCACGAAGCGACAGTTCAACGTGGAGCGCGCCGAAGTCCTGGCGCATCAAGGGTTGCGAGAGATCGACGGCCTGGAGGATGAGGCGACCATGATCGAGCGCGGCTGGCTGCACAACACGCTTGCGCTCACCCGTTTCATGCAAAAGCGGTACAAGGAAGCGTACGAACTGTGCAGGACGGCGTTTCAGTTTCTCAAGAGCCAAAGCAACTCAGAAGCGCTGCATTTGAAGATCAATCTGGTTTCCAATATGAGCGTGGTCGCTGAACAGATGGGCAATCTGGACATGGCCCTGAAGATTTGGCGCCGTTTTGAACAGTTCCTCCGCGGCAGCGGCAGCCGTCTCTTCGCCAAAATCTACTTCTATCGGGAAGCGGCTCTTCTCCTGTGCATGGGCGACGAGGAAGCGGCGTTGCAACAGCTCATCCGGGCGTACGAGGAGGCAGGCGCCATCTCGGATCATTTTCATATGGACGTGATCGCGCGCAACATCAGTTCCCTGTACCGGGAGCGGGGAATGGTGGACGCGTGCATTGACTGGCTTAGCAAGAGCGAACGACACGCGCTGGAAGTAGGCAGCTGCAACCGCGCAGAAGGAGCCAGAATTGCCGCTGCTGCCATCGCGTACGAAACGGGGCGCGGCGGGGAGCAATCGGTGGAAATCCTGAAGCAATTGGAGGCCACTTGTCGCATTGAACGGCGGCGCGACTTGTGCAGACAGCTTCTTCTCGAATGGGAGCAGGGCGGCCGCGATACAACGCAAGCAGTCATTCGTCAGGAGTTGCAGCGGCCGCGCACCAAACTGGGCATGCCGTTTTATCTGATTCATATACCATACGGCCACGTGATAAAAGAGTAGGGGGGACCCGCTGCATGTCAGAATGGAAATATATCTCAAAAATGGTAGTTCGTCGCACCGGTTTTCCCTTTGAATTGCTCTACCGAATCGCGTTTGATAAATCGGCTGCGCACATTGACAAGCAGCTGGAAACGGAGGAGCAGCTGCAACGGGAAATTGGCGTTCTCCTCAGTGAGAAGTTCACCGAACAGGTGAAAATATCCCAGGCAAAACAGGCCCGGCAAGAGCTGAAGCTCCTATCGAAGTATCGCCGAAAAGTGGCGAAGGGGCAGGTGTCGTTGCAGGACCTGGAACACGTGCGACTGTATTGGCCGAATACGCCGTTTTACGAGCAGTTTGCCAAGGTGGTCGCCCTGGCGGAAGAGGTCAGGAAGCTGCATCGAGAAGGAGAGGCAATTCTGGCCGAGGAGCTTGTGCACAAGCGCCGCGATCTGCAGAAACTGGTCGGAGACCCTTTCTTTGCGGAAGCAGTGTTTATCTCCAACCCGGACGTCTACGAAAACTCGTACCTGAAATACATCGCCCACGACGAATTTGAAAAGCGCACAACCCGGTTAAAAATGCTGGAAAAACGGTTCATCGCCTACCTGCAGCGATTCGCCGCAAAGAACGATACGGCGAGCTTCTTTGGCCCGATGAACTACGCCCGCTTCGACCTGGAGCAAACAGAACCGGTCAAGCTGGACATGGTCAGTGGGAAATTCACCAAGCGTGCTGTCTTCTATTCATTCTGGATGACCAACGTTCTGGCCGATGCAATCTCCAAAGAGCCTTCAATCCGTCCCTATCTGGCTCCGCGCCTGCACCCGCTGTGCACCCTGACCGAAGACGGCGTCGAGTACCTGTTTATCGACGGCCGGCGCAAACTGCCCGCTCATCTCCTGCGGCTGCTGCGCGATGTGGACGGCACGACCACGGTAAGGGAGCTGGCAAACCGCTACGACATGCCGGTTGAGGAGCTGATTCAACAGATTGAGCTGTTGGTCAAACAGCGCATGATCTTGTTCGGCATTGAAATCCCGTCTACCATCTTTGGACCGTTTGACTATCTGCACGAGTTCGTTCGTGCCCTGCCGGATCATGTGGAAGCCAAAGCCAAATGGGCAGCCGAACTGGATCAATTCGAACAGCTCCGGGCCGCATTTGAAGGCGGTACGTTTGAACAGCGCGTGGCAATCAGCAAGCGCATGGAGGAACGGTTCGTGGAACTGACCCGGCATGCAACGCGGAGGCTTGCTGGCAAGACGTACGCGGACCGCACGCTTTATTACGAAGAGTGCAAGGGCACCATCCGGAACCTGTCGTTCAACAAGGCGTTTCTTGACGATTTTCATTCGCGGATTGAACCGATCCTCGAGCTTATCGCTTCCTACGGGGAGATGATGCGCGGGTACTATCAGCGGATCGGCAAACAGGTGTTCCGGGAGATCGCACAAGGACAGAGCGAAATTCCGTATGCCCACTTCATTCGCCGCGTCCAGGAGATGGAAGAGCAGGGGAAGATCAACTACGATGACGAGATCTTTAACGAGTTCCATCGGAAGCTTTACGCCGTGGTGAAAGCCAATCAGGAAGGAAACATCGTCCGCCTGACGCAAGAGGACCTCGCGGAACTGATCGCGCACGATGCCGGCGGTTCCCTGCACACGTCGCCGGACCTGATGTTTGCCGCCCGGGATGTGGAGGCGCTCGCCCGCGGTGATTACCAGATCGTGCTGGGTGAGGTGCACCAGTTTGTGTCCATGTGGGGGTCGCAATTCCTGTTTGATTCAGATCGCGAAGCGGTGGAACAGGAGATCGAGCAGGTGATCCAGGAACTGCCTGCGTATCAGAAGCTGTCCACCATTTTGAACACACGCCGGCACAAAGGGCTGCTCTACGAAGCGTTCCCGGGCACGTTGATTCAATTCCTCGGCAAGCCGTCCGATCGTGCCAAACACGTCGTTCCGCTTCGTGATCTGGTGGTGCGCATCGAGCAAGACGAATTGGTGCTCGCCGACCGACATTCCAACAGAACCTTCACGATCTACAACAGCGGCGACGACAACCTGCACTTGTGGGCGTTTGCTGTACCGCGCGTGGCAAGCATCCCGATTGATTTTGGGCAGCATACGCCGCGCATTGAAATCAACGGCGTTGTCTACCAACGGGAACGTTGGGTGCTGCCGTCGAGGGAGTTTATCGGCACGGACCCTGACACAAGCGACTACGACCTGTTCCTCGCGATGCGCCGTGCGAAGCGCCGCCATCAATTGCCGCGCTGGGTGTTCGTGCGTGTGGAGAATGAGAAAAAGCCGTATTACTTCGATTTCGACAGTTTCTTCCTGATCGAACTGCTCCACGGCCACTTGAAGACCAACGACCAGGTGACCATGACAGAGATGTATCCTGGTCCAGAGCATCTCTGGATGCGCGACGAGGACGGCAGCTATTGCATCGAACTGCGCGGCACCGCATTTCGTCCGCCGCTGCCCGGCTCCAGGGAGTATGAATCGACTCGGGAAGAATTGGGGATGAACATATGAACCAGACGGCACTGGCTGCGTCTGTGTGGACGTGGTTTCCGCATTTCGTCCTGCGCAGTACCGGCTTTCCGTTTGAATGGATCGGACGAATGAGGATGGAGGAGACCCAACAGGTGCTGGAGGCTGTGTTCGCGTGGGAAGAAAAACGCCACCGCCTGGTGGAGCAGTGGGAGCGGGACGTGCTGCCGCTCCTTACCGACAAGGCGATTCGCTGGGAGAAACCTCAGCAGAAAGTGCTGGCCAGCGTGTACAGGAAAGTAAAAAAAGCGTGTGCGTTCAACGAAAATGAACGGGCCGGGATTCAAGCGATCGGCCGCTCCGAGCTGAGCGAATGGGCGCACCAATGGCAAGAAACGTTTCAACAGGAGGAGCAGCTCTACCGTCAGGCGGAACAGGTATTTGCCGGCGAATGGGAGCGGGTACGGGAGGAACTGCACACCTGCATTGCGCATCCCCGCTTCCGGGAGGCGGTGTTTCTCTCCAACCCATCCTTCTATGAACGCGGCTTCGCCTATTTTGACCAACACCGTGCCGACCAGACCCGTGACTCGCGCTGGCGGCAGTTGGAGCGTCAATTTTTCACCTATTTGCAGCGGTTTACAGCAAAAAACGAAACGGCCAGCTTCTTTGGCCCTGTCAACTACGGCCGGATCGCGGAAGGGGAGGGTACCGGGACCAACGGCTTGATCACGGCGCAATGGCCCGACACATTTGCGCTGGAAAAGCGGGTCGCGTTCTACGCCTTTTGGGTCTTGCAGGAACTGGCCGCACTGGTTGCGGCCGATCCGGCGTTGGCCGATGTCGTTCCCCTGATGTTTCGGGGAAGCTCCAAGCAGGTGCAGCTTGAACACTTCTCGGAAGGAATGAGCGTGCGGGAATGGGCGAAAGCGACAGGAGCGGCAGTTGAGCAAACCCGTCAGGAGGTTGATCGCTTGATCGCCAACAGCACGCTGCAGCGCATTTTCCCCATTCCGTCTTCCGTGATACACGGACTGGCCGATCTGATCGAACGGATTGGGAGGCTGCAGGCGGAAACGGAAGCGGAGCGCGGCGCAAAAGAACGCTGGCTGTCGGTGCTGAGACAGCTTCAGCGCCTGCAGCATCAATTCGAACAGGGGGACCTGCAAGAACGCATCGCCATCCTGGAGCGGGTGGAGACCATGGTTTCCGACTTGACCCGCCTGGCACCGCGCCGCGGTGAAGGGGAGTTGTTTCGGGACCGCACGGTGCTTTACGAAGACACTCGCGGCAATCTTACCATCTGCCTCGACCGGCGGATGGTTGACCACCTGCTCACGGATTTGTACGGCCCGCTGAAGATCGCCACCGTCTACACGACACTCCGCAAAGAGCGGTACATGAAGATTGCCATGCAGATCTACCGCAGGATGTTTGGCAATCGGCAAGCGGTGCGCTTTGACCAATTTGTCGTCGCATGCCACAAGCTGCTGCCGGATCTGGCGGACGGCGCGCGGGAGCATGGGGACGCCGATGATCCGCTGGAGGAATTCCTCCGGATCTTTCACCAGTCATGCGACGCCTATCTGGAGGGGCACTCCCCCACGCTGATCTCACCGGAGTTCGCGGCGTTCTTGCACAAGATGAAAGACGACGACCTGTACCTCACGTCCCCCGACCTGCTCGTGATGTTTGATTCGGGCGCAAAAGGAGGGGCGACTGCACCCACATTCGTGCTGGGCGAACTTCATCACGGTATCACGATGGAAGGGTGGATGCTCTCTTTCCATTCTGACGCGGACCGTGTGCGGGAGGAGATTCGGCAGGAAATTGTACGTCATCTCGCAATCGTACAGGAACGGTCGAAACGGAAGATCCTGCCGGCCAACCTGATTTTCAACCGAAAGATGAAAACGGCGCCGCAAGAGTATCCGGGTGTGATGGTGGAAGTGTCGGGATATGCCTCCACGCGCAGACCGGATGCGACGTTTGGTCTGAAAGATCTGGTCGTACGAGTGGACGGGGACGAACTTGTCCTCACGTTGCGCGGAGATGATCGAGCCATTCGTTTTTATCCGCCGGCCTTCGGGTTCACAGATCAGGCGTATGTTCCCTTTGCCCTGTTTTCCTTCCCGATCGTCCAGATGCCGACCTATCGCCGTGAGGGATTCACGCCAAGGATTGAAACGGGGCACCTGGTCGTGCAGCGGGCGCAGTGGACGCTTTCGACGGAAGACCTGCAGACGGTAATCCGGGCAAAAGAGCCGTTTTCCGCCTACGTCGCCGTGCAAAAGGTCAGACGCCAATATTCGCTGCCCCGCCATGTGTTTCTCCGCGTGCCCTCCGAACAGAAACCGGTCTACCTCGATCTGGAAAATCCGTACGCGGTGGAATTGCTGCAGCATCTCGCGGGCAAAAACGAGACGGTCACATTCAGCGAGATGCTGCCGGCCCCCGACCAGTTGTGGCTGCGCGATCGGCACGGCACCTACTGTTCGGAACTGCGCACACTGCTGATGAGGAGTTGAATCGATGAGCGGAGAGTGGAAACTGGCCAATGATTTTATCCTGCGGAGTACCGGGTTCGCCTTTTCTGACATCGAGCGTCTTCGGTTTTCGAGAACAGTGCAGGCCATTGAGGACTTGTTTGAAAAGGAAGAACAGTTGAATCGCGTGCTCAGTTCCTTCCGGGAACACGGCAGTGACTGGCTGAGGGACCGGGATGTCGCACTGCGCTGGAAGAGGCTGAAAAAATCAATCGGCAAAATGCAGGCGATTACCGCAGAGGAGTTGGAATGGATCAGGCAGCACGGCGGACCTGCGGAGACGGCGGCAGACTGGAACCAAAAGCTGGACGCCCTTCACGCTGCCAAGGCGGCCGCTGTCCGTGTGTTTGAAGCAGAACTGCAGGAAAAGCGGCGCGAATTGCGCGCCCTCGTCTCCAACCCGCGTTTTCAGGAGGCGGTCTTCCTCTCCAGTCCCCATATGTACAGAAAAGGGCTGCTGGCCTACCTGCATGCATCGGGTGAAGAACGGAACGCGGAGACCAAACGTTTGGAGCGGCAGCTTGTCGCCTATCTCCAGCGCATGGTCGGCAAAAATGAAACGACCAGTTTCTTTGGACCGATCAACTACGGCTGCTTTGCAGACGACTGCGCCCCGCACGATCCGGACGTCTCCCTAAAGCGGCCCGATATCCGCTACAACTGGACGCCTGCCCTGCAGCACAGGGAGACATTCATGGCCTATTGGGCTGTCCAAACGCTTGCGGAGACGTTTTCCCGCCTGCCAAGTGTGTTTACCCGGCTGAGACCTGTACGCAGCTTTCTCTATCGCCTGCGAGACGATGGAACGATTCAAAACGCGCTGACACAAAAACGATCCAAGCTCCCTTCTGCTGACTACGAGCTGCTGCATCTGGCCGACGGCACGCGGACGGTGGAGCAAATGATGCGGGAAGTGGAGATGTCAGAAGAACAGCTCAGGGAAAGGCTCTTCGGTTTGGAGCAGCAGAAGCTGATCAACCTGGCATGGGAAGTGCCAATCACCGCCACCCGCACGCTCGAATGGCTGATGCACGAGATGCAGTGCGTGCAGACGGATGATCCGGAAGTGGATACGTGGCGCCAATCGGTGCGGCGGCTGCTGGAGCTAAAAAACAAGTATTCGGACGGGGACGTCGCTGCAAAAGAGCAGATGCTGGGAGAGGCAAACAGAATCTTCCAGGAACTGACCGGGCAGGCAACTGAACGCAGTGGCGGTCGCATGTACGCGGACCGTACGCTGTTTTACGAAGAGTGCCGGGGGCAGCTCGCCCATCTGCGGATGAGCGTCGAAACCCGCCGCCAGTGGGAACAGCGTTTGCGCCCCGTGTTGCAGATTGCGGCCAAGCACGCTGTGGAACTGAAACAGCTTCATCGGACGTTCGCGCTAAAGGTATTTCGGGAACTGTACGGCGAGACCGACCGTATGATTCCGTTTATCCGCTTCCTGACCGATGCGATGCGGCATGAAAAATGGGAGCAGTGGACGCGGGAGTTCGCCGCGTTGCAAAGCTCGTTTGCCGAGAAGTTCGGTGAACGGGTCCGCCAGCTTGCCGAACAAAGCGGTGAGCGCGTCGTGGTGCTTGACCCCGACGAGATCGCTGCGCTGGTGGGGGAGGAGGCCCCCGACGTCGAGGACCCGTTGTTCTGCTCCCCGGACTTGATGGTGATACCAGGGGGGGAAGCCGTCGCCGACCAGCTTATTCTCGGGGAAATTCACGATACCGTGCTGCTGTGGGGATGGGCGTTGTCCTTTCACCCGGAGGAGGAGCAGGTCCGTGAGCGGATGTGGCAGGAACTGGCCGCGATCGTCAGACGGCCGATGGCAAACATGCTCGGCTCCAAGCGTTTGAAGATCATCCCGTTTGAGTTTCCGGGGTACACCATTCAGATGAGAGCGCGGTCTGTCAGCGACCGCCACGACAAAAAGGGAATTGCGGAACTGTACGTCAGTCCGGATGGAGAATTGCAGCTCATACTGGCGGAGGAACAGGAAGCGATCCGCCTGTACAACGGCGAACTGCACTCCATGGCGCACGAGTGGTTTGCGATCCCGAGAGTCGTTCCCTTTCGGGTGGACCTGGGTGACTGGACGCCGCGCATCGTGTTGGGTGACGTGGTGTACCAGCGCGAACGATGGAAGGTGACCCGCGACGACCGCTGGCGGAAAACCTATGCCGGCACCTCGTTCGAGCTGTTTTACGACATGTTGAAACTGCGCAGGGAATTGAAGATGCCGGAGTATGTGTACGTCAGAGTAAGCACGGAGCCGAAACCGTTCCTGATCGATTTTCACAACTACTTCCTCCTGGAGATGTGGGAGTCCTTTATGCGGGAGGATCAGGTGGCGATCGTCACCGAAATGCTGCCGGGTCCTGAACATCTCTGGCTGCGGGATACGGAGGGGAACCGCTACTGCGCCGAATTTCGGACGTCCGTCTTCTATCATGCCGATGCGGTGGGGGATCAGGAATGAGCAAGTGGCGGATTATGCCGTACGTAATCGTTCGGCGGGCCGGGTTTCCAATCAACTGGCTGGAAAGTCTGCGCTTTACCGAAACGCTTGCGTGCGTAAAAAACGTGCTGGAGATCGAAAAACGGCTGGATGAACAAAGGCTTGCGATCGTGCGTTTGATTGAACACCTGGTAGTGCGCGAAAAAAACGGTCAGGACCGGCGGCACCTCCTCTCGACGATGTCCAAGATCCGCAAAGGGCTTGCAAAGCGGAAAACCTTGCAATGCCCCGCCATCCCGGTGGAAGAAGAGGGGTACGATCAGCTCGGACGCGACGTAGCAGCCTGGAATGATCTGCTGCAGCAGGCAGCCGAGCAGCAGCGGGCCGGCCGGGAGTGCGCGGAGTCGGAAATGAAAGAAAAGCGCGCCCGATTGCGTCAGTTGCTGCATTCGCCCCGCTTGCGGGAAGCGTTGTGGTCGATGAATCCGCGTTTTGACGAGGCTGTGACGCGCTACCTGGAAAATCCGCGCGGGGAACGCACCTCGGACGACAAGCGATTTGAACGCAGATTGATCACGTATCTGCAGCGGTTGTGCGCGAAAAACGAAACGAACAGCTTTTTTGGTCCGATCGATTACGCCAAGCCCAATCCCGAACAGCAGGCGCCTGTCGTGTACGAATGGGCTGTGCCGTTTGTCAGGGAGCGGCGCGTGTTTTGCAGTTATTGGGCGGCGGAAACGCTTCTCGAGAAGATTTGCTCAGAACCGGGAGCCACCCCCTTTTTACGGCCGCGGCGTCACACGCTGTACAGCCGCGTGAACGATCACGTGCTCCGTTCAGGCTTGAGCGGACGAGAGACCACCCTGTCCGCACTCGCCGCTGCCGTCTACGACCTGGCGGACGGCACGCTCTCGTTTCGCGAGATGGCCGAACGGCTCCGGCAGCCGCTTGACGCGGTTTTGGCGGAGGGGAAACTTCTCGCACAGCAACAAGCGATCATTCTGCACCCGCTCCTGCCCGGGGATGAAGCAGACCCGATCGCCTGGATACTGACGTGGCTGAAGGAACAACCGCAGTCGTTTCCGCAGCGGGATGGCTGGATTGCCAACCTGCTCCGCCTGCAAGAGGAGATCAGGACGCTGGAAGAGACCGGGTGGCCGGAACGAAAGGAGCGGCTGCGCGAGTTGGAGCGGATGTTCGCCCGGTTGACAGCGCGGGATGCGACCCGCGAAGCGGGGGAGATGTACGCGGACCGCAGCATCGTGTTTGAAGATGCGCACGGCCCGCTAGCCATCGAGATCGGCGGAACGCTTTGGGCGCAGCTCGAAGAAAGTCTGCAGCCGATACTGGAGGCAGCGCGTGCCGATGCGATCCAGACATCCCGGCAAGAGCGGCAGGACGCCGCCCGCCTGTTGGATGAATGGTCCAACGGCCGAGGAACGATGCCTTACCTGCGCTTTCTCCACCATCGCTCCCGGATCGCTGGCGAACAACATTTGCCCGAACCGGCGCTCTCCAGCTTCCAGCGGGCGGCAGCGCAGCGGTTTGAGGAAGGCGATCCTTCCACGCCGATCTGCCTGCAGGCTGCCGATCTGGACGCGGAAGGGACGGGGCAGACGGTGGGAGAGGCGGAAGACGACCTGGATTCGTACTTTCTCTCCGTCGATTTGATGTTCATTCCTACAGACGGTGATGACGTACAGATCGTGGTGGGTGAAGCACATCCGCAATTTTTGACGGCGGTGTTCCCGTCCGCCTGCTTCCACCCGGAACGGGAGCGAATGATGGAAGAGATCGACACGTGGGCCAAACGACAGCGCGCGTATCCGCATATGGCCCAGATCGCCTACCACCGCAAGACAAAAATTTTCCCCTATCGGCTGCCCGGCAAGGTGATTGAATTGCTGCCGCGCCTGCCGGAGATCGACGACCAAGTAATCCCGGCCGGTGAATTGCACGTGTCCAATCGGGAGGGGCAGGTGTACCTGCACGATCAGACGGGCAAGGAGTGGCGCTTGTATCCGCCGCTGCACGCGGAGCCGCTGGACCCGGTCGCCCTGTTTTCGCATCCTCGCCTGGGAATTGGAACAGTGAAGACAGGGAATCGCACACCGCGCATCGTCATGGGGCGTGTACTGCTGCAGCGGGCACGTTGGGAATTGGATGCTGACGCCTGGCGGGTGGAACAAGGAAGCGATCACCCCTTCGATTTGATGCTGCACGTGTATCGCCTCAAGGAGCAGGAAGGCATGCCGGATTGGGTGTTCGTGCGTGTGGAAGGGGAGCGAAAACCATTCTGCATCGATTTCGCGAACGTTTTCCTTTTGGAAATGCTGCAGGGACTGTTGAAGCAATCGCGGACAGCTGTCTTCAGCGAGATGCTGCCCGCACCGAACGACCTGTGGCTGGACGACGGCGGAGAGCGCTATTGCTGCGAATTTCGCACAATGTGCCTCCGCGCATAATGAAAGGGTGAGCCGGATGAAGGTGAAAAGCCAAACGTCGAGATTGAAAGCGCAGCGGGAAATGGATGCACCAACCTTGTGGAAAACGCTCAAGCGGCGTTTGCAGGAGCGAGGCCATGACAGCATGTTCTGGCTGCTGGATGTGGACCATGGCATCGCGGCGGTGAGGGAAAACCTGGCAGACATGGATGTAAAGATTTTCGTCGTGGATGGAACGGAGTCCGATACGCTGGGGTTCAGTTCCCTGATGCCGCTGATTCGGGAAGCCCTTGGCGTGCTGATGGATGACAAGCGGGAAGAGGCATGGCTGAAAAGCGTCGCATCTGAAGTGCTGTACCTGATGCCGGAATTGCGAAGCGACGAGAAGTTTCGCTCCGCACCTGCCCTGGATGCCATCGCTGTGGCTCCGTCGCGCCGCCGACTGCACAAGGAGTCGGAGCAGATGTTCCGCGTCACCCAGATGGTCGTAACGCTTCTGGTGAAATATGCGAGACGTCAGGAGCGGAGCATTTTGTTTCACTTTGAGCATCTGGAGCGGATGGATGAACACACGTTGACGTGCATAGCCCGTCTGGCACAATGCCTCTTCTCCCTCCCGGCTGCCATCACCGCTACAGTGCACGAGGAGGGCGTGCCGGATGTGCTGGCGGCTTCCGGCGCAGGAACAGGACACGTAGCGTTTTTCCCCGTGGCGAAGATCCGCATCGACCTCTTGAACCGGATCGCCGAAAAGACAGGAGCAATCCTCTGCTCGCTAAAGGGCAAAGCGTACCAGGCCCCGGCAAGAGAGAGACAACCGGCGGGCGAGGCGGCTGCGGCGGCAAATGCGGAGCGTGAGAAAACCCGTGCCTTCCGCGAGGCGCTGCAGCGCGGCGATGTGCAGGCGATCGAAACAGCGGTTCTGGAATTGTTGGAAGTTTCCGTATTTACAAAAAATCACGACCACTCCCTGCGGGCGATCGCGCAGGTGTGGCCGATGCTTCCCAGGTTTTCAACAAAAAACCGGGTGGAAGTCATTCATCTGCTCGGCATCCTCTACGCCTATATGGGAGACTTCCCGACAGCGATTGACGTGTTCACATACGGGGGGCAGTTCGTATCGGACCCTGTACAGGCGGCGGAAAACAAATTTTTCCTGGCGTTGTTGTACACGAAACGGCTGAACGACTCCGTCACGGGACGCGACTACATCGCACAGGCTCTGGAGTGCCTCGCCGGCGTGCAGGGAGAACTGGCGGACATTGAGCGGACCTGGTTGAACAACCTGTGCGCCTTGACGTACGTGAACGAGAAAAACAGAAGCGCTGCCTACGAGTGCTGCCTCAAAGCGCTTGACTACATCAAACACGGACACCGCTCGAGCGACGCGATCCACATTAAAATCAACCTGATCTCCAACATCACCGTTCTGCACGAATACGGAAAAGAACTGGATAAGGCGATCGCCAAATGGATGTTCTTTGAAAAGTTTCTCAAAGCGTCCGGACCGGTGTTTGCCAAGCACTACTATTACCGCAAAGGCGGTCTGCAGTACAAGAACCGGCAGGTAGCGGAAGCGATCACATCGCTTACGGCCAGCTATCGGCTTGCCTGCGATCTGCATTCGCTCTTTTACCAGGACGTGATCGCGCGAGGACTGGCCGGCGTGTATTTCTGGGAAGGACAGTACGAAGAAGCCGCCCATTGGTATCAACTGGCGATCGACGCCAAGAAGAAACTGCTGCAGGAAGACAATCTCCCCAAAGTGGCGCTTGGCCGTGCGCTGAGCCTGCGAAAACAGGGACGAACCCTCGAGGCCGAACAAGTGCTCCGCGAAGCGCTGGACCTGCAGCCGACAGGGGACGCGGCGGAAAAAGCGAAAAAGGCGCTGTCCCGCTGGAACGACCTCTCCGCTGAGGAGCTGGAGGAGCTGATTTCGTACGCGATTGACAAACCGGACACCAAACTGAATCGACCGTTTGATCTCACCAATCTCTATTGATTTGCTCCTCCAATGAAAAGAAGACGAAAAGGGGGTGGTATCCCTTGGAACGCACATCTGACGTTATCGTAGTCGGTGCGGGGATTGTCGGCTCGGTACTTGCCTATCTGCTGGCACATAGCGGACGCAGCGTCCGGATGCTCGATCGCGGGCTGTCTGGCGGGGAGGCATCCGGCGCCAGGGCGGGGCTGCTGACCACTGTTGCAGAGGGCAGCGGGAAGGGACCGTATCTCGATCTGTCCGTACAAGGCCTGGCGGAGATGCGAACAATTATTCAACAACTGGAAGAAGAAACAGGGATAGACTGCTGGCTGGAATGCCACCCGCTGTACCGGATCGCGACAAATGAGCAGGAACGGGACATGATGTTTGCCCTCTATCAGGAACGTCGCCAACTGGGAGGGCAGGAAGAATGGCTGGAACCAGAGCAGGTGCGGCGGGAACAGCCCCTGTTGTCCCCGCGCGTTACCGGAGCCATGCGCAGTCCACAGGAGTATCACGTCACGCCGGGGTTGTTATTGAAAGCCGTGCTGCAGGCTGCTCGCCAGCACGGAGTGCTTGTGCAGGAAAACACGGCGGTCACTGCATTCTTGACGGAAGGGCAGCGCGTGATCGGGGTGGCTGCCGGAATGGAGCACTATTACGCGGAGCATGTGATTCTGGCGAACGGAGCGTGGTCACCGGAACTGCTAAAGCTGGTCGGCATTGATTTGCCGGTGACCCCTTTGCGGGGACAGATGCTGGTCGTTTCGCTTGCGGGATTCGCTCTGCCTTGTCTGATAAACACTGCACGCGGCTATCTGGTCCCGAAAAAGGACGGTCGCATCGTCGTCGGGGCGACGCAGGAACACGCCGGCTTTGCCAAGGAAATCACCGTTGCGGGCATCACGCACCTGCTGAAAGTGCTCTCCGCAGTTCCCGCCTTGGTGCAAGCCAGGATTCATGATACATTTGTCGGATTGCGCCCAATGTCCAGCGACGGAATGCCGCTGATCGGCCCCCTGCCCGGGTGGGAGGGACTGCATGTCGCGACGGGTCACGCCCAGCACGGTATCCTGCTCAGCGGAATTACCGGCAGGATGATGACCGCCTACCTGAACGGTGAAGACCCGGGCGAACTCTGGCGCCATTTTCAGGTCCAGCGAGTCTTGACATGTAAAGCGGAAACGGAGGTATGACCATGTTCTCCTTGCAGGTGATCGTTCCCCCTCAGGCCGATCCGTCGAGCGTCCCGTACCGCGCCTCCACGCTTGCCAAGCGCTTGCGGGCGCTGCATCACACTGTTCGGCTTGATGACGACAATCAGCATGCCTACGACTTTTTCCTTGATCCGAAAAGATTGACGGCCTGCCGGCTGGAAGCGGAGCGCACGCTGAACCAGATGGAGGAAGGCAGCAGGCTGTCAACACTTCGGGAAGAGTACCTGTATTACCGAACTGGCCGCGCGCTGCTGTACGGCGCCAATCTGCCCAAGCAGGTGGAACACGCCTGGTCTGTCCTGCAAAACCGGGGTTCCTCTGTCGCGCAGCGCGAGGAGGCAAAACGCATCGTGCAGCACGCCTTGGAAGTAGCGGGACTGTCCGCCTTTCCGTCGCTGATTTCGCTTCATGACCTGAATCTGCCGTATTCCAGCGAATCGTCCGAGCAGTGCCGTCGAGCGGCCGTTGACGATGCGGTTAATCCGTACGTCCCCTTTTGGCGAGAGCGGGTCGGGCAGATCAAATCGGATCGTCCGGATGCGGTCATTCTCTGGATCGAAGTGGATCAGCAGGTGATCCCGTCGCTGACGCTGGCCCGCATGTTAAAGGAAGCAGCAGTCTCTGCCGAGATTGTGTTGGCCGGTCCTTTCGCCCAGTTCATCAGTCGAGCGCTCGGGGGAAGCAATCCGTGGAAGGAGTGGATCGACACCCTCGCATGCGGTCCGGGTCTGTTCTCCGGGATCACAGTGCAGGAGCAGCCATTGCTGGCAGAGGGTACTGACAGCCCGGACCTGTGGACGTTGGAAGGACTGCCGTTGGACCGTTATCTCGGCCAACCTCCCGTGGCGGTGCTCCCGCTTGTGGAGGACGACCCTTTCTTCGATGGAAAGGGGGATAAAGAAACAATTGCCGGCTTGTATCAGCGGATGCGCGCATTGTCGCAACGCAAACCAACGCTTCGCTTTTACCTCTCCACACCGCTTATCCCGGAATGGCTGTGCGAACTGGCGCGCTTGATGGAAGCGGACGGCTTCCGGCCTGCCTGGGGCAGTCTGGTCTCCTATGGCACCTGGCTGTCTGCGGAACAAGCGGCTCAACTGGCCGCGGCCGGCTGCGAGTTTTTGCACTTCGAGCTGAAAGGATTCCTCGGTTATCCCGATCAGCATACGGCCAAACAGCAGATGACCGATTCCTGGAGAAACGCTCGCGCAGCAGGTTGCAGCGTGCTTTTGTCGGTGGTGTTCGGCCATCCGCTGTCAGATCCGCGGGATTTTGAGGCGTTTGTCTCTTTCCTCAACGAGCACCAATTCGCGTACGATCGGCTGGTTCGCTTTCAACTGTTCCGGCTTACCCCGGGAAGTCGTTTTTGGAACGATCCGGCCGCTTACGGCATCGTCGAGATCGGGGAGGCAGAGCGGGAGCGTGATCTGAAGCGCCACTTCCCGTTTGTGTCCAGGTATGGAGTGAACAGTGCGGACCTGTACCCGCTTGCAGCGGATTATATCGCCGGATTGAAAAGACGTGCGGGTGACCTCCCGACGACCGCCCTGAAACTGGATGATTGGGCATTTCGGGGGGAAGGACGCAGTGCAGTTTCGCAGCAGGCGAACCAGTTGCCGGACGAAGGCGGGGAAGCGGTCCTGCAGCTCTCCCCGGACGTGGAGGCCCGCCGCTTTTCTTATCCGTTTGGCACGCTTGAGCAGCGTTGGCGGACATTTCTGATCGGGCAAACTCCCTGGCCGGAAGCAGAGCCGCTTCAACAATCACTTACGTATGTCGTCTATCGAAACGACCGGGGGAAGATGTCGGTGGTAAACAGCGCGGTGTTCAACGTGATCGAGTTGTGCAGACAGCCGGTCAAAGAGGCCGAGCTTCTGGCGAAATTCCCCGCCCGACAGGCGGAGTCACTACGCAGTCTGCTTCGCAAATGGAAAAAAGAAGGGATGGTGCGGGTCTATGCCGAATCCGCAGCCGCTCTCTCCGATTGAGAGCAGCAAATCGTCCGGTTTGCTGGTGCAGGATGGTTCCCGCTTTCGGATCAAGTTTTACCTGCTCTGGGCCTGGTGGCATCTCTGCCTGCTCGTTGTCCCGCGCAGTTCCTCGGCCCGTTTCCATCTCGGCAACGCCTATGCTGCGCAAGGCATGGAGGAGCAGGCGATCAAAAACTGGAAGCGGTGTGTAGAACAGGAACCCGGACATGCAAAGGCATGGCACAATCTCGCTGCGCTGTACATGCAAAAAGAGCGGTGGAGTGAAGCGATGCAGGCATTTGCGCAACTGCGGCGGCTGCATCCCGCGCAGGCGGAACACGCTTTTCACTATGGGCGATGCCTGGAAGAAGCGGGTCAGGTGTCAGAAGCGCTGCAGGTGTACGAGCAAGCACTGGAACAGGCTCCGGAGCAGATCGAGTGGCGCTATGCGGTGGCCAAAAGCCTGCTTCGCCACAAGCGTCTGAAGGAAGCGGCCGAACACCTGCGGCACATCGTCGCGGTGCGCGAAGATCACGTCGGCGCGTATGAACATCTGGGAAAAATCTATCTGGCTCTGAAAAAGTATGAAGCTGCTGAGCGCATGTTCCAGAAGGCGCTCGCCCATGCCGAACATCCCGACCCGCTGTATTACGTGCTGGGGATGGTGGCGGAGCGGCGCGGACAGGTGGAGGAAGCCCGCGCGTATTATGAGCGCATCACGGCACCCAACCTCGTCACTGAAGCAAAAAAACGCCTCGAAGCGATCCGGCAAGAGCAGGCCAAGGCACAGACAGAGCAGATGCAGGGATGACTTCTGTTCGCCGTCGTCAGCGTGGAGAATGCCAAAAAGGGGTGATTGAGTGGCTGGTCAGTGGTCGTTCTTGTCAGCGTTTATTGTCAGAAGCACGGGTTTTCCCCAGCATCTTATGGATCCGATTGAGTTTTCCGCCACTGTGGAGCAAATGCAGGCGATTTTACGCGCTGAGGCAGAGCTCAAGCGGGAACAGGAACATTTTTTGCAGCAGTTTCCCGCGTGGGTGAAAACGTTGGAGGAAACGCATCCGAAAGGCGATCCGGTTTTCAAGCGGTTGTACAAGTGGCGAAAAGCAGTCGAAAAGGGAAGCGCACTGCCTTTGGAAAATCCGCTGCCTGACGTACTGCCGCTCGTTGAATGGCGCAATCGCTACGAAGCAATCCGTGAGCACAAAATGCGTCTGACGACCGAGTTGGCAGCGATTTTTGAGCGCGAGTGGCCCCAGTGCATGGAGGCGTTCAAACGCGTGCTTTCCCTGCCGCGCGTGCAGGAAGCGGTCGCACACTCCAGTGCGCAGGTCTGGCGGTCGCTGCAGCGCTTTCTAGCCGCCGATGCGAAAAAGTTGAAATCGTCCGGCAAGCGCTATGACAGCCGCACATTGATTCGCTACCTGCAGCGTTTTTTGTTCAAAAATGACACGACGAGCTTTTTTGGTCCGCTCAACTACGGCTTGTTTCGAGACAGTGAACAGCTGCTTACGGTGGAGCGAAGCGGTCCGATTCCAAAACGCCGCCGCAGCTTTTTGACCTATTGGGCGGTGGAGGCACTGGCAGAGCAGGTGAGCCGCCGCAAGGAATGGCGCGAGTACATGCCGATCGCTGTGCACGATGCGTTTTATCTGGTGGAAACAGGGCTGGTTCACGCCCAGACGCAAAAACGGATCCCTCTGCCGTCCGAAGTCGTGCGGGTGCTGCATCGGGCGGATGGTCAAACTCCGGCGCGGGATTTGTTGGCAGGATGCACAGAGACGACGAGGAGTACTTTGGAAAAACTGCGGGACAAAGGAATCATCCTGTGGGAATTCCGTGTTCCGCAAGCGTGCCATGAGGTGCTGGAAGAACTGCTCGCCTTTGTGGACGCTCTCCCGGCCGATGAGGCACAGCGGCAGTGGAGCGCTGATTTGCGGCAGTTCGCTGCGTGGCAAACGGCCTACAGCGCTGCCGACGCGCAAGGCAAAACGGAGATTCTGGAACAGGCGTCCGCACTGTTTGAACGGCTGACCGGACGCGATTCCACCCAACTGCATGGCGAGACGTATGCGGATCGTTCGCTGTTTTGTGAGGAGACGCTGGGCGATGTGCAGGAATTCTTGATTAGCCTGGACATGAAGGAGGACTTGGAGCAAAGGATCAGCCCGCTGCTCGATTGGGGCGCGGCGGTGGCGATGAAAAAGCGGGAGCATGCTCAGCGTCAGGCCAGGCAGATTGTTGCGGCGATGAGGGAAGAGTGGGGCCAGGAGAAACTGCCGTTTCTCGCCGTATTGTCGGAATTGACCAGCCGGATGAGCAGCGAAGGGTTCCATCCTGACTTTTCCGACATCGTAGAGCGGTTGAATGCGAGCGGGAAGCGGGACCAGCGGGTCGTCGAGCTGCCGGACGAGTGGCTCCGCGAACAATCAGCCGGTCACGCTTTCGATCAGCGGCTGTGCGTCTGCTCCCCGGACCTCATGCTGCAAGCGAGAAGCGTGGAACACGTCAATCGCGGCGAGTATCAATGGGTGATTGGCGAAGTACATTGCTGCACGCAGGGCATGAGCAACCTGCTCTATTTCCATCCACAGCGCGAAGCGCAGATCGCCGAGGTGAGGGAGGCATTAAAAGCCTTGCCGAACGGCGAATTTCTGGCAAACGTCGTATTGAAACAGCGGGCAGGCAAAAGCTTCTTTGTCGAAATGTTCGAGCAGACGTTGACGCTGCTTGGGCGTTCGCAGAAAGGAGGTGATGCCGTACGGACATTTTCTGAACTCTGGGTCGTGGAACAAGACGGAGAATTGGTGCTGGTGGATGCGGACGGCAAGCGGTTCATTCCGTACATGGGCGACCCGAATTCACCAGTCGCTTTTGTCTTTGCCGAGCCGAGCATCGAAATTCCCAAAATCAGGACGGAGGGGCACCTGCCCCGTCTGACGTATCGTGGCCTGGTGGTCCAGCGGGAGACATGGAACCTGCCGGCAGCCGACTGGTTGTCCGATTCCACGTTGCCGCATGAACGGTTTCTTCACGTGTGGCGGTTAAAAGAGCATTACGGCATGCCCGACGAGGTGTTCGTGCGTGTGAACAGTGAGTTGAAACCTTTTTATGTCAACTTCCGATCGTATTTTCTGGTCGACCTGCTCCTCACGCATCTGCGGGGAGAAACACGGGTGACGTTCAGTGAACGGCTGCCCGACCGCTCCTCGGAGTGGTTTTCCAACGACGAAGGAGCGTATTGCTGCGAACTTCGCACCAATATCGTAAGGCGTCAACCATCAAACCAATGAGGTGAGAACGATGTTGAAAAACCTGAGTGCGTGCGTCATCCTGCGTGTCCCGGCAGAAGAACCGTTTCTCCATGCGAGTTTGTCTTCGTTCCGTCCGCTGACGGAAGACCTGTACATTCTGGACATGGGGCAGCATGCGTTTGCAGAACGATTTGCGGAAGAATACGGTGCCCGCGTGGTCCGCGTTCACGATCAGCCGCACGAAGCCGCCATGTTGAACATCATGCTGAAGGAAGCCAACAAAGAGTGGCTGATTTGGATGGATGCGGACGAGTTTATCCTGGAAGGCCATGCGTTGATTGGCGAACTGGTGCAGGACGGGAAGACCAAAGCAGCGAGCGTCCGGGCGATTCACTTCGAGGACCCGGTCAGCACGTTTGATGAACCGCGAACTTACCGCCTGCTGAATCTGCAGCCCGACTCCCGCTTTTTGGGAACGATCGATCCGCAGTTGGTCCTTCCGGAAGACCGGGGAGCGGTTGTGGACAGCGAAATCAAAATCGCCCACCGCGCCTACATGCAGGACGAGATCATCATCCAGAAAAACCATCTGCGCGTCAAAAATTTCAGCCGACACCTTGAGGAGCATCCGGATGACCGGTTTGCACGCAACAAACTCGGGTACTATCTGATGGCAATCCGCGAGTGGGGCAAAGCGCTCGAGCAGCAGAACATCCTGATCGAGTCTGATCCGAATGACCCTGAGAATCCGCTGTTTATGCTGCGTGCCGCCACGTGCGCCCTGTCGCTGAATGACAGCGAACTGGCCCTGCAGTACGTCGAGCGGGCAATTGAGCAGCAGCCGAACTTCTCCGACGCTTATTTCATGCTCGGTACGATTCTGGTGCGGCACAACCGCCTGGACGAAGCAAAAGCCGCTCTGCAGCAGGCGCTGGAGCGCAAGGCGAAGACGCCGTATTACCTCTTGGCAGACGAGAGCATGTCTACCTGGAAACCGCTCAACGAACTGGCAGAGATCAGCCGCCGCGAAAACCGGTTGTTGGATGCGGTCCGCTTCCTCGAGCGCAGCCTTGAAGTGTATCCGACCAACTATCGGACCAATCTGATGCTCGCGTCCTTGTACAAACAACTGAACCGACCCGAAGATGCGAAAAAAGCGTACCAAGCGGCAATCACCATCAATCCCGCAATACTGCAAAAGAAAGCAGTGAAGCCTTGAGGCGTGTTGGGCTGCATGGGCAGGCGAGCGCAAAGAGTGCGTCAGGACAGTTGATCCTGGCGCGCTTTTTTTTGGCGTGGTCTGGAACAACCACGTGACATGATTTTTCCGCTCATCACATATCTGATAACTGAACAGGGTTCGATTTCCCATCAGGAATGGAGTGAGGACAATAGTGGCGGTAGGAGGACAACAGGTAAACGGAGTGCAGATTGCCGGGACAGTTACGCCGGCGTTTGCCGAGATTTTGACGCCGGAGGCACTGCGGTTTGTCGCCGGGTTGAACCGGGCGTTTGCCGCGCGGCGGGACGCGCTTTTGCGGCAGCGGGTCCTGCGACAGGCGGAACTGGACACCGGTAAAAAGCCCGATTTCCTGCCGGAGACCAAACACATCCGCGACAGTTCGTGGACGATTGCGCCAATTCCATCTGATCTGAAGGATCGTCGGGTGGAAATCACCGGGCCCGCCGGAGACCGAAAGATGGTGATCAACGCCTTGAACTCGGGGGCGAAAGCGTTCATGGCTGATTTGGAAGATGCCAATTCGCCGACGTGGGTCAATACCATCCAGGGGCAGATCAATTTGCGGGACGCGGTCAACCGCACGATCCGGTACGTCAGTCCCGAAGGCAAGACGTATGCCCTGAAGGAACAGGTGGCCACCTTGATCGTGCGGCCGCGCGGCTGGCACCTCGATGAAAAGCACCTGCTGATCGATGGAAAAGCGGCGTCCGGCAGTCTGGTCGACTTCGGACTCTACTTCTTTCACAATGCCAAGACGCTGATCGCAAACGGTTCCGGTCCCTATTTTTACCTGCCCAAACTGGAGAGCCATCTGGAGGCGCGGCTGTGGAACGACGTGTTCGTCTGGGCCCAGGATCAATTGGGAATCCCTCGGGGAACCATCAAGGCGACCGTTTTGATCGAAACGATTTTAGCCGCTTTTGAGATGGACGAAATCATCTGGGAACTGCGGGATCATATGGCCGGACTCAACTGCGGACGCTGGGACTACATTTTTAGCTACATCAAAAAGTTTCGCCGCGACCCGGATGTGATTCTGCCCGATCGATCGGTCGTGACCATGACGGTCCCATTCATGCGGGCCTATTCCCTTCTGACCATCAAGACGTGCCACAAGCGCAATGCCCACGCGATGGGCGGTATGGCCGCCCACATTCCGGTGAAACACGATCCGGCTGCAAACGAGGAGGCCCTGAAACAGGTCCGGGCGGATAAACTCCGGGAAGTGCGCGACGGGCACGATGGCACGTGGGTCGCGCATCCGGGATTGGTGCCTGTCGCGATGGATGTGTTCAACCAGCACATGCCGGCCCCCAATCAAGTGGAGAACAAACGGGAAGACGTGCATGTGACAGCCGCAGAGCTGCTGGCGGTTCCCAAAGGGCCGATCACGGAAACGGGGCTTCGGACCAACATCCACGTCGCCATTCGATACATCGCAGCCTGGCTGAACGGTACCGGCGCTGTCCCGATTTTTAATCTGATGGAAGACGCTGCGACTGCGGAAATCTCCCGTGCTCAGGTCTGGCAGTGGATTCGCCATCCGAAAGGCATCCTGGAGGACGGGCGGAAAGTTACGGCGGCATTGACAGAACAAATCCGGGACGAAGAGCTGGAGAAAATCAGGGAGGCAATCGGCCGGGAGGCGTATGAGGCGGGACGCTTCGAGCAGGCTGCCCGGCTGTTTACCGAACTGGTCCTGGCCGATGAATTCGTCGAGTTTTTGACCATCCCCGGCTATGAGATCTTGGAGTAGGGAAGGAGTGAGCAGATGGAAGCGGTCAAAATCGACAGACAGAAGCTTTCTGACAGGGTGGCGCTCCAAATAGAGCAGTGGATTACCGCAGGACATGTACGGCCCGGCGCCAAGCTTCCATCTGTACGGGAATTGTGCCAACTGTTTAACGTGGGCCGTACCGCTGTGCGAGATGCCATCACGACGCTGAAAGGGAAAGGATTGGTGGAAGTCCGACACGGCAACGGCACATTCGTCCGCCAGTCTGACTGTTCTCGCGTCTTTCAAGGCGTGAGCCTCGTGCGCAAAGAGGATATCCACAAGCTCTTTGCGGTGAGGAAAATCCTTGAGGCAGGGACGGCCGAACTGGCGGCGGTTCACCGCAATACGGACCACCTGTACCACATGAAGAAGACGTTGGAACGCTTGGCCCAGGCGGATTCGCGGGATGGGTGGAGAGCCGATCTCCACTTCCATCTTGCTATTGCGGAAGCCACGCAAAACGAGCACCTCGTGCAGTTGATGCAGACCGTTTCGTCGGCGATCCGCAAGGGGATCATGGACTGCCACCGGATCATTCTGGCTGATGCCGAGCAGGAGCGGGTGATTTTTCACCAGCATGTGGCTGTGTTCGAGGCCATCCGCGATGCAAAACCGGAACAGGCGAGACAAGCGATGGTGGAGCATTTGGCCCATGTGGAAGCCTTGTTGAACGGAACGTTGTGACATTGTGTGCAAGGGAGGGAAGAACATGGACGCGACGCTGATCTCACAGGTCATTGGTACGGGGAGCATACGGCCGGCGGCGAACTCGTCCCACGTTCTCGGCAATCACGGCTTATACGAAGTCTTTCCGGAAACCGAAGAAGAGATCGCAGCAGTGCTGAGAGCGGCGTACGAACAAGGGTGGACCGTCATTCCGATGGGCGGCGGAACGAAAAGAGGTTTTGGCGGTACCGAAGCAAACACAGACATCCTGCTCGGTCTGTCCGCCTTCCGGGGGATTGTCGACTACGCGCCAGGTGACATGACCGTGACGGTCAAGCCCGGAACGACCATCCAGGAGATCAATACGCATCTGGCTGCCCATGGCCAGATGCTTCCGTTCGATCCGTACTGGCCCCGGCATGCGACCGTCGGCGGCGTCGTGGCTGCCAACGACAGCGGGCCGAAGCGCATGCGCTACGGTTCGGTCAGGGACCACGTCATCGGGATGCGCGTCGTCTATCCCAATGGCCGCATTATTCGAACAGGCGGCAAGGTAGTGAAAAATGTAGCCGGCTACGACATGAACAAGCTGTTTATCGGCTCCATGGGGACGCTGGGCGTCATGAGTGAAATCACGCTGAAACTGCGCCCGCTCCCGCCCTTTCAAACCCTGCTGCTCCTCGCATTCTCCCGCTCTGACTTTACTCAGATCCGCTCCTTTGCAGTATCTCTCCTCGATTCCCTAATGGAACCCGTCTCGATGGAATTCCTCAGTCCCGCTGTCAACCAATACATGAGTGGAGGAAACGGGTATGCGCTGGCGATCGCCTTTGAAGATGAAGAGAAAGCGGTCCGCTATCAGGAAGAGTGGGTAAAGGCACGACTGCCGAAAGATACGGAGATTCTGTCTTGGGAGCAGGAGGAAGCTGCAGAGTGGTGGATGCGTTTCGCCCGGCTGCCTCCCTCCGCCCTTTCTTCCGGAGATGGAGAGGAAACGATGGCGATAAAAATTGGCAGTAAAAACCTGGATGTGCTCGAAATCGTCAAGACCTGCCATGAGCTCGGCGAACGGTACGACCTGGCCGTCCAGACCCACGGCGGGGTTGGTCACGGCATTACCCGCGTCTATTTAAGGGGAAACCCGGCGCATTTTGCCGCATACCTGACAGAGATACGCTCGCTGGCCGAAAGCAGGGGAGGCTATGCAGTCATACAGCACGCTACGCTCAAACAGAGGCGAGAGCTGGACGTGTGGGGGAGACAACCTGCCGCCTTTTTCCTGATGGAGGGCATTAAGCGAACCATCGATCCGCGTCGTGTGTTAAACCCAAACCGATTCATAGGGGGGATCTGACGTGAGTGCGCCTGTATCTCATGCAAAAGGCAATTTTCGGTGGGAAGATCCGCCGGACGAAGAGAAGTATTCCGCATGCGTTCACTGCGGGCTCTGTCTGGAGTCGTGCCCCACCTATCTGGAGACAGGGCATGAGCAGCAATCCCCGCGCGGCCGGGTACATCTGATCAAGTCCGTGGCAGAAGGAAAGCTATCGATCAGTGCGGGGATTGAAAACCCTGTCTTTACCTGCCTCGATTGCCGCGCATGTGAGACTGCCTGCCCGTCTGGCGTACAGGTGGGCTCGCTGATTGAGGCCGCTCGCGGACAAATTCGCAAGGCCATTCCGCTCACGGGTTGGAAAGCGTTTCTTCATTCCTTTTTTCTGAGAGGCGTGTTTCCTCATCCATCCCGGCTGCACATGGTGGGAAATCTGTTGAAGATGTACCAGAAAAGCGGTTTGCAGTCGCTCTTCCGAAAAACGGGACTGCTCAACCTGCTCCCGCAGCACCTGCGAGAGATGGAGCGCGTCCTGCCGACCGTCACCGATCCCGTTATGCGTACGCGCCCGGAAGTGATTCCGGCGGCAGGACCGGCCAGGGGGAGAGTCGGCCTGCTCACCGGTTGCGTGATGGATGTGATGTTTGGTGAGATCAACGCAGCGACGATACGCGTGTTGAATCGAAACGGGTACGACGTGATCGTGCCGCGCGGACAGCGATGCTGCGGAGCGCTTCACATTCACGCGGGCGACCGGGAGCAGGGAAAGGCGCTGGCCAGACAAAACATCGACGCGTTTCTGGCGGCGGATGTGGAGAGCGTGGTGGTAAACGCAGCGGGCTGCGGATGTGCGCTCAAGGAATACCCCGAACTGTTGCGCACCGATCCCGCGTATCACGACAAAGCCGTTCGCTTTGCGGAAAAAGTGGAAGACATCTCCCGGTTCCTGGTTGCCCGCGGTTATCAGAAACCGCGCGGCAGGGTAGAGGCGAGGGTGGCGTATCATGATGCCTGCCATCTCGCCCACGGGCAGGGCATTCGCGACGAGCCGCGGCAGCTTCTGCGCGAGATTCCGGGAGTGGAGTGGATCGAGATGGCGCTTGCGGACCGCTGCTGCGGCAGCGCCGGCATCTACAATCTGACCAATCCCGAGATGGCCGGCAAGATTCTGGACGAGAAAATGAAAGCCGTCCCCGATCAAATTGATCTGCTCGTGATGGGAAATCCCGGCTGCATGTTGCAGATGATAATGGGGGCGAGGAAGCACGGTCGAACGACAACAATCGTCCATACCGTACAACTGCTGGATTGGTCGTACGAGCGGGAAGCGCTGACTGCGAACCAAGCGGAAGCGGTAAGGGGGGAATGATCCATGTCGGCAATCGACCCGATTGTCCATGAACTGGCGCGGATTGTGGGGGCGGATTCCATCCTATATCAACAGGAGGATCTGATGACCTACGAGTGCGACGGCTACACTGTGCACAAACACCCGCCGCGGGCTGTCGTCTTTCCGTCCTGCACTCAAGAAGTTGCCGCAGTGGTGAAGTATCTGCACGACCAAAACATCCCGTTCATCCCCCGCGGAGCGGGAACCGGGTTGAGCGGCGGAGCCGTCCCGTTGGGCGGCGAAGTGATCATCAGCCTGGTGAAGATGAAACGGCTGCTTCACGTCGATTACGAAAACCGTCTGGCCGTGGTGGAACCTGGCTTCGTCAATCTGAAACTGACAAATTCCGTAGCGGGCAAAGGCTACTATTACGCACCCGACCCTTCCAGCCAATACGCCTGCACCATCGGCGGCAATGTGGGGGAAAACGCGGGTGGGGCCCATTGCCTCAAGTACGGCGTGACCACCAACCATGTGCTCGGCCTTGAGGTGGTGCTGGCAAACGGAGAGATCGTGGAAATCGGCGGCGTTCCCGATGCACCGGGCTACGACCTGATGGGGCTTATAACCGGGTCGGAAGGAACCTTGGGGATCGTCACCCGGATCACGGTGCGCATCTTGAAAAATCCGGAAGGGAAAAAGACGGTGCTGGCTTATTTCGACAGTGTGGAAGAAGCAAGCCAGGCCGTCTCCGACATCGTGGCGGCCGGCATCATACCTGCGGCGCTGGAGATGATGGACAAAACGGCGATCGAGGGCGTGGAAGCAGGCACGTATCCGATCGGGCACCCCAAGGAGGCAGAAGCGGTTCTCTTGATCGAAGTGGACGGGATTGCCGCCGGCATTGACGATCAGATCGCAAAGATCGTGTCCGTTTGCCAGGGCAGAAAGGTGTCGGCGGTAAAGGTGGCCGCGACCGAGGAGGAACGGGCGAGATGGTGGGCCAACCGGAAAACGGCCTTCCCCGCGATGGGTTCCATTTCACCCGATTATCTCGTACAGGATGGCGTCATTCCGCGCAGCCGGCTGCCGGAAGTGCTGGAGAAAATCAGACAGATCAGCGAGCGTTCTGGGCTGAGGATCGCCAATGTATTTCACGCCGGAGACGGCAATCTGCATCCGTTGATCTTGTTTGACAGCAGAATCCCGGGCGAAACAGAACGGGCAGTCCGGGTGGGATCGGAAGTGCTGAAGGTGTGCGCGGACGCGGGAGGCTCAATCACGGGCGAGCATGGAGTAGGCATCGAGAAAAAAGAGGAGATGCGGTACATCTTTACGGATGACGAGCTGGACGCCCAGTTGCAGATTCGCAGCGTATTCAATCCGCGGAATCTGCTCAATCCGGACAAAATATTTCCCAAACCGGGCCGCTGCACGGAAATGAGGACGGCACCGGTTAAAACCTGTTGAATTGCAATGACGATTCTGAATTAAGGGTGTGGCGTTATGATGACGTGGTCACAAATATTCAGCCCGGTGGGAGGGAGTCTGGGCCTCTCCGCCCTGGTTGCAGTGATCCCGATTCTCTATTTTTTCTGGGCGCTGGCCGTAAAACGCATGAAGGGCCATGTGGCCGGTTCGACTACATTGCTGGTGGCTGTGCTGATTGCGATTTTGGTGTACGGGATGCCGGTCGGCATGGCAGTCATGTCGGCCATTCAAGGCGCTGTTTACGGAATCCTGCCGATTGGCTGGATTATTATCGCGTCCGTCTTTTTGTATAAACTGACGGTAAAATCGGGGCAGTTTGACATCATTCGTTCGTCCGTTGTGTCCATCACGGAAGACCGCCGCCTGCAGGCTCTGCTGATCGCCTTCTCGTTCGGGGCCTTTCTGGAAGGAGCGGCCGGCTTTGGAGCGCCGGTCGCCATCTCGGCGGCACTGCTGGCCGGGATTGGTTTTCATCCTCTCTATGCGGCGGGCATTTGCCTGCTCGCCAACACGGCACCGGTCGCCTTTGGTGCCATTGGAACGCCGATCATCGCCGTGTCTGGTCCGACAGGCATTCCGGCCATTGACATTTCCCAGATCGTCGGCCGCCAACTGCCGCTGCTCTCCATCCTCGTTCCGTTTTATCTCGTCGTGCTGATGTGCGGCTTTCGGCGGACCATGGAAGTGCTGCCTGCCATTTTGGTTTCCGGCATTTCGTTTGCCGTCACGCAGTTTTTCACTTCCAACTACATGGGACCGGAACTTCCCGATATTCTCTCCGCCCTGGTTTCGATTGTCTGCCTGACGCTCTTTTTGAAAGTGTGGCAGCCCCGGTCGATCTTCCGCTTTGAAGCAGATCAGACCGAAACAAGAACGGTTGGTGGTGCTGGAGCGACAGGAGGGAAAAACGGGGAAACCCTTTTGGCGGGGCGGGTTCTGTACGCTTGGTCGCCATTTTTGGTGCTGACCGCGCTGATTTCCTTGTGGGGAATTCCAGCGGTAAAATTGGCATTGACCGGCAAATACGAAGGGGGCAACGTGCTCCTGTCCGCCCTCAATTCGATCGGCAAGGCCCTCACCTTTGCACCACCGGTTCCCGGCCTGCACCGGCTAGTCATTGGCGCCAACGGTAAGCCAATCGACGCGGTGTTTAAGCTCGAACTGCTGGTGGCGGCAGGGACGGCCATCCTGTTTGCAGCGGTCATCACCAAGTTCATCTGCCGCCTTTCCTGGAGAGAGTGGGGGAAGACGTTTGGTGAGACCCTGTGCGAACTGCGCTTTGCCATCGTAACGATCGCCTCCGTCGTCGGTTTTGCCTATGTGGCCAACGCATCCGGAATGAGCACGACCCTGGGGATGACCTTGGCGGCGACAGGGATCCTGTTCCCGTTTTTTTCGCCCATCCTGGGTTGGCTGGGGGTATTTCTCACGGGCTCGGACACTTCGTCCAACCTGCTCTTCGGCGGTCTGCAAAAGGTGACGGCCATCCAACTGGGCATGGACCCAGCATTGGCGATCGCCGCCAACAGCAGCGGTGGTGTTACAGGCAAAATGATCTCGCCGCAATCGATCGCCGTCGCCTGTGCGGCGGTGGGGCTGGCTGGAAAAGACGCCGACCTGTTCCGGTTTACGTGTAGGCACAGCGTGTTGCTCCTGCTGATCATCTGCATGCTGACCTATCTGCAGACAAATATCCTCTCCTGGATGCTGCCGTAAACGAAATCATCCTTCCCCCGAATCGATCCCATTTATATGATAATCGAACATCCTGTAAGCAATACTATACCTATTACCGGATATACGGAAGGACAGCTATCAAACGACCATGAAGTTCAACCTGTTTTGGCGCAAATCGGTGGATAGATCGAAACGGTTCCTGTTACGCGAGACACAAGCGGTGAACACAATCGAGAAGACGCCCCTTCACGCGTCGCTGGTCAAAAACGCGGAGGTGCTGACGGAGCGCCTCGGCCGCAACAGCGATTTCGCCGCCTGCCACTTCACGTGTCTGGACAGGAATGTCAGCCTGTTCTTTCTGCACAGTCTGGCCGATTCCGACCGCCTGAACCGGCAGGTGATCGTTCCCCTCCAGCAGAGAGCGGGCATGTTCCCGACAGCTGTGGAGACGTCTTTGGCCGAGGACGAGGAAAAAAGCCTGATCCTGTTTATCCAGGAGAACATCATATCCGCAAGTGACATACAGCGAGTAGAGGACTGGCAGGCCGCGATTGAGCAGATCCTGCACGGCAAAGCGCTGCTCCTGGTGGAGGGCGAGTCGGTCGGTCTGGCGGTGGGAGTCAAAAAGGAATACAGCCGGAACATCGAGCAGCCGGAAACGGAACAAAGCGTCATCGGATCGAAAGACAGCTTTGTGGAAACGCTCAACACCAATATCGGCCTGGTTCGCCAGCGCCTGCGCGACCCGTATCTGCGGGTGGAATCCATCGTGGTGGGAAGACGGACGAAGCAGGAGACGGCCGTCATCTACCTGGCAGACGTGGCCAATCCGCAGGTCGTGGAAGAAGTAAGGCGGCGTCTTTCCTGCATCGAAACAGACAGCCTGATCGGCCAGATGCAGCTACTGGAATATCTGGAGGACAATTCGTTCTCCCTGTTTCCCCTCATGCGCCCCACGGAACGGCCTGACGTCACCTGTTCCTATCTGATTGAGGGAAACGTGGCGGTCATGGTCGAGGGGACGTCGCATGCGCTGATCCTGCCGATCACGTTTTTTCAAATGCTGGAAACGGTCGACGACTACTACACCAGCTGGCAGTACGCCACGCTGATCCGCATTGTGCGGATGGTCGCCCTGTTTCTCAGCATCACGACGCCCGGGCTGTACCTGTCACTCGTCGCGTACAACCCGGAGCTGATTCCCACCCGGCTGCTCATCTCCATGGACGCCGCACGTGTCAAGGTGGCGTTTCCTATCTTTATGGAAATTTTTATCATGGAATTCATCATAGAGATCATCCGGGAAGCTGGCGTCAAACTGCCCAGGCCGGTCGGACAGGCGGTCAGCATCGTCGGCGGTATTGTGATTGGGCAGGCGGCTGTGAACGCCAACCTGGTCAGTCCCGTGACGCTTGTCATCGTCGCACTGACCGCGATCTCCTCCTTTACGTCGCCTGTGTATTATCTCGGCATCACACACCGGATTCTGCGTTTCTTTCTGCTGGTCTGCAGCAGTCTGCTGGGGACGTACGGATTCATCCTGGGCCTGCTCTTCATCCATGCCCATGTGGCCAGGCTGGTTTCGTTCGGGGTTCCCTATCTGTCGCCGTTTTCTCCGTTGCGTTTGCGCGACTGGACGGATATGCTGATTCGCATTCCGATGAAAAAGCTGCGTACGCGTCCAGCGTTTCTGAAAACGCGCAAGCCCAAGAAGGGAGAGGACACCCCGATGGTGCAGCGCGACCGGCGAAACACGTGAAGGCATCGTTGGCGACAAGGGAGTTGACAGGTGCGAAATCAAGCGCGTATCGTGATAAGATAAACGAAAAAAAGTCACGATCGTCGAGCAGAGCAACTGCGTATGCCGGGCAGTTGGTTCCATCGTGTAAAAACGGGAGAGGAGATACACTGTGGAGCACTACGCCAATCAGCCAAGTGGAGTTTTTCCGTCTGTCTGCTCACTGGATTGTCCGGATCAATGCGGTCTCCTTGTACACAAAAAAGATGGAAAGATTGTGAAAATCGAGGGCGATCCCAACCATCCCGTCACCCGGGGAGCTATCTGCAACAAGGTACGAAACATGACAGCGCGAATCTACGACCCCAAACGGCTCTCCTATCCGTTAAAGCGTGTGGGCGTAAAAGGGGAAGGCAAATTTGAACGAATCAGCTGGGACGAAGCGATTGAAACGATTGCTGCCCGCTGGAAGGAATTGATTCGCAGCGAGGGGCCGGAAAGCATCCTGCCGTACAGTTTCTACGGCAACATGGGCAGGCTCAGTGCGGAATCGATGGACCGCCGGTTTTTTCACCGCCTGGGCGCAAGCAGGCTGGAGCAAACGATTTGCAATGCAGCCGGAACAAAAGGGTACGAGTATACCATGGGCGGCAGCTTTGGGACGGACCCCGAGGATACGGTCCATGCCAAGCTGATCATCATGTGGGGGATTAATGCGGTCAGCACAAACATGCACCAGGTGGCGCTTGCCGAGAAAGCGCGCAAAAACGGAGCCCAGGTCGTCGTGATCGATGTGCACAAAAACCAGACCGGACGTTGGGCAGACTGGTTTATTCCGATCATGCCCGGGACGGACAGCGCACTTGCCCTTTGCATAATGCATGTGCTGTTTGCCGAAAACATGGTGGACGAAGATTTTCTCCGCCAGTATACCGTAGGGCATGAGGAGCTTCGGGAGCATGTAAAGCGGTACGAGCCCGCTGCCGTTTCCGCCATTACGGGTGTTCCCGTGGAGGATATTGTCCGGCTGGCCCGCATGTACGGTCAAGTGTCCCCATCTTTTATCCGCATCGGAAACGGGCTGCAGCATCATGACAATGGCGGCATGTGCGTGCGGACGATTGCCTGTCTACCCGCGCTTACCGGCCAATGGCTGAAAAAAGGGGGCGGAGCGATCAAGGGGAACGGAGAGTACCTGCGGTTCAACAAGCAGGCGCTGCAGCGTCCTGATTTGCGCGCCGATAATCAGGCGCGCCTGATCAACATGAATCAGCTGGGGGATGCCCTGCTTGAGCTAGACCCGCCGGTGCGTTCGCTGTTTGTGTACAGCAGCAACCCGGCTGTTGTGGCCCCGGAAGCCAACAAGGTGCGCCGCGGGCTGGCCCGCGACGATCTGTTTACCGTCGTGCACGACATGTTTTTGACGGAGACGGCCATGTATGCCGATCTCGTGCTTCCGGCGACATCTTCTTTTGAAAACACGGACTTTTACACCTCGTACTGGCATCACTACATTCAATTGCAGCGGCCAGTGATTCCGCCGTATGGAGAAAGCAGGTCCAATGTGGAAGTGTTCCGCCTGCTGGCGAAAGCGATGGGATTTGATGAACAGGCATTTCAGGACACGGAGGAGGAGCTGATCCGGCAGGCGCTTTCCAACCACCGGAACCCGTATCTGGAAGGCATCGACTATGAAACACTGGTGGAGAAGCAGTATGTCAAGGCAAATGTAAAACCCCTGTTTCCGGGACGCCTTCCTACACCCAGCGGGAAAATCGAGCTGTATTCGGAAAGGATGGAGCGGGAAGGATATCCGCCGCTGCCGACGTATGTGCCGCTTGCCGAAGCCGAAGACGGCGATTACCCGTATTGGTTTATTCCGGCGCCCAATCATAATTTCCTCAATTCGACTTTCTCCCATCAAGACAAGCACGTGCAGCTGGAAAAAATGCCTCGACTGCACATGAATGCTGCCGATGCGGCACGGGCCGGAATCAACAACGGGGATAAGGTGCGGGTCTGGAACGAACGTGGCGAGTGTGAACTGGTCGCCGCCATAGGCGAGAATGTGCTGCCCGGCGTAGTGGTAAGCCAGGGGCTCTGGGCGGATATGACAGGCACGAAACGGTTGGTGAATGCGCTCACGCCGGACCGTCTTGCGGACATGGGCGGCGGAGCCACCTTCTTTTCTGGACGCGTCAACGTGGCAAAAGCCTAGCTTGCTGCACAGTGAGAGCCACACCCACTTTGGCGGGATGTGGCTCATTCGTGTATGCTGCTTGCTGTCGGAACCATTACCTGATCACGGCAGCAGCAGCGAGGGCTGCATGCAGCTGGGGCACTTAATAACCCCTTCTCCAGGGACGTCGGCAGCATTCCGGGGGACAGCGTCTGCAAAAGTCCGGACAGAATCGCCGGCGCGGCGGACGATATTGCGATGGAGATTGGGCGGGCCAATACGATTGGTCCCACGATTCTGTCGACCAATAAGGCGATTGTGTGGACCATTGTTCGGACGATTGGTCATGCCATTGTCCAGGATAATTGTACATACACATCACCCTCTTTTCTATATTCTGGCATTACCATACCTGTATATTCGCGTGCCGACACGCTTGCATAGGCAAGCAACATTCACAGATGAAAATAGGGTTGCCACCCATCGGAAGATTTGATAGGTAAAAATGGAAAAAGAGAGGGCGGAATCACAGATATGGAAGCGAGTTTGTTGTCGGTGCTGGCAGTTGCGTTTGTATTGGGGATCAAACATGCGATTGAACCGGACCATGTGATCGCGGTATCCACGGTCGCCACGCAGACGAAGCGATTGGGGAATGCGTCGTTGGCCGGTTTGTTCTGGGGAATCGGACATACCGCCACGCTGTTTGTCGTCGGCATGGTATTTCTTCTGGTAAAGAACGGCATTCCCGAAAAAGTGGCCATGTCGTTGGAGTTCCTCGTCGGGATCATGCTTGTATACCTGGGCGTTACGAGTCTTCGTTCCCGTAAGAAACGGCACATCCAGGTGCATGAGCATGAACATGACGGGGAACTGCACAAAAATGCCTTCTCGCACGTACAGAGCGAGTCCCGCAAACACCTGCAACGGGTGTCGTACGGAAAATCCCTGCTGATCGGACTGGTGCATGGGTTGGCGGGCAGCGCTGCGCTCGTCCTGTGGACAATGGCTGCGGTGAAGAGTGTATGGGAAGGCGGCCTGTATATCCTGGTATTTGGGGCCGGCACGATTATCGGTATGCTCCTGACCACGACGATCATCGGGATTCCCTTCGTCATCAGCGCGAAAAACGCCGGAATAAGCCGCGTGCTGACACAATTGACCGGAGGGATCAGTGCCGTGTTTGGCCTGTATTACATGTACAACCTCGGCGTTGTAGAGGGGTTGTTCAGGATGTGGCTGCAATAGGGGCATTCGTATCGTGATGCAAAAGAAATTTTTGTCACCATGGGTACGCGTATAAGCATTTCCTACCTTTTGTACATAGAGTATGACGACTACATGTGCGAAAGGAGGAATTGCATATGGGTATCTTCCATCGTGATGGGTTTGCGCTGGCATTGGTATTGTTCATACTGCTGGTCATCGTCGGGTGTGATTGCGACTGTTAAAGACGGCGATGATTGCGCTGAGGTGCAAAGGGGCTCCCCCTTTGCTTTTTTTCACTTCTCGCAGTGTACGTGCCCATAGACGCTGAGTACACCGTCACGAAAAAGAGGTGATTGCATGCGCAAAATCAAACCAGACGGCGAATACCCTCAGGAATTTCACGATTGGCTCAGAGCCAACAAGGTGCCCAAGCGGGAGCGAAGGAACCCGGAAGCGCTGCAGAAGCACTTTCAGGAATGGAAGAAGATCAATGCGCCTCGCAGGCGATCCTTGTTTGCCTTTCCCAGACTCAACCTCGATTTGGGAACCATTGTCGATCAGGTGAGGACAGTCAGCGAACTGCTGCAGACGCTGCAACAGGCAGGCGAGTTGATTCGTCCTCAGAAAAAACATCACGATGATATGATGTAAAGGGGGCGTACGTCCCTCTTTTTTGTTGACGAGAGGGTTTTCGAAGTCCCCCTGCATGCACACGGACATGAATTCACCCCGCAGGTTGTCTATACTGCGTCACAGCGGAATCGGCGGCGCATGTCCGCTTTTTCGTTGGAACATACTACGAAAAAAGCCGGAAAGGTAGAGGGAGAATGAAGCGAACATGCGTCGTGTTCACGGCGTTTCTGCTCCTGTATCCTGGGCATGCCATTGCTTTCAGTCAGGCAATTTCTCCCATCCATGTGATCATTGATGCGGGACACGGGGGGATTGACGGAGGAACCTCTTACGGAGGCCTGTACGAAAAGGACATCAATTTGGAAATTGCGCGACGAGTGTATCATCAATTGTCCGCCGAAGGGTATCAGGTGATCCTCAATCGCACCGGGGATTATGCGCTGAGTGATGAAAATCGGTGGTCCAAAACGTCATCCCGTCACAAGCGCGACTTGGCGCAGCGGCGGGGCCTGGCTGCCGCATTGGACCCGCAAATCATGGTCAGCCTGCATGTGAACTGGTCTACAAACCCAAACACGCGCGGGGGACTTGTGCTGTATCAGCAAAACCATCAAAGTTTCCTGCTTGCGGACATCCTGCAGCATCACTTAAACGAACTGTATGGCAAAAAGGATGAACCAAAAGCGGGAAAGACGTATTATTTGCTGCGCCACTCCATATGTCCGACTGTGATTGTGGAAATGGGATACATCAGCAATGCGCGGGATCGGGAGCAGATGACGCGTCCGGAAAAGCAGGCCGAACTGTCGAGAGCGATTTGTTCCGGCATTCGCGAATACTTCCTGCTGGTGGGCAGCATGCAGAAGGACGACCTCGAGAAAGCGTCGTGGACTCAATTTTGGAAAGATGTGTGGCAGAAGGGAAAGCAGTTGTGGGAAAAAATTCAGGCGATGTAGCGGCGGACGCACAGCACCGTGGAACGTCAATCAGCAGAGGGAGAGCAGTTGCTCTCCCTTTCAGCGTGTAGACAAAGTCCGTGGCGCATGGGTGATCGGGCCCGCTCGCTCTCTTGACGACCAGCAAAGTAGTGGATATTGTTCGCTACAAAACGCGACGCGGGCAGGGGACAAACATCTGGGCATTTCGACGAAGTGAGACTTGTGTCCCCTGTATTCCCCGCGTCTAGCGTTTTTCCGCTGTGCAGGTCGTCAAAGGAGCTCGCTTGGCCCATCACTCCATGCCGTGTACTTTTTCTCCACCTTCGGTTTGATTAATCTGCAGGCCTTTCGGCCTGACAACGATGAAAGATGGTTTTACATTCGGAACTTCGATCAAAAAAATACAGTTTGTCATCAGTCTGAAAAGGAGAGCAGCTGCTCTCCCTTTGTTCGTTCCCCAGGACGTCGCGTCAACCAATGGCTGGCAGAAGTGAATGCGGACTGCCCATCAGCGAATCGTGGAGGAATATGTACGGATGTGATCTGGATTTTGTCCATGCTGTTTTCTGTATATTGTCCATGTTCATCAAGGGCTTTCGTCCTTAGAATTAGCAATGAGAATCATCCTCAATTACTAGAGAGGTTGCTGAAAGGAGATTTACTGCACATGAAAAAGGGATTAAAGCGTGCAGGGACGGGGTTCGTCGCCCTGCTCATGCTGTTGTTGGCGGCTTGCGGTTCTGCTGACAAGACTGCCACGACGAATGTGAACAACAGCGCGGGTAATGTGGTGCCCGCCGGAAATACGGCTGAACAAACGACGAGAACAGTCCGCTATCTGGACAAGGATTACACCGTCCCGGCCAAAGTGGAACGGATCGTCATCACCGGAAGCCTGGAAGCGATGGAGGACGCCGTCGTGCTTGGCGTGCAACCGGTCGGCGGTATTACCATCGGGGGAAAATTCCCGGACATATTCAAGGAGATTACCGGGTCGACGGTGTCGATCGGCGAGAAGACGCAGCCGAATTTTGAGACGATTCTCCAATTGAAGCCGGATGTCATCCTGGGCACCTCCAAGTTCAAGCCGGAAGTCATGGAAAAGCTGGTCAAAATTGCGCCGACGTTTCCGTACTCCCACATTTCCACCAACTGGGAGAACAATCTCCGCCTTCTCGCGGAGCTGACGGGCAAACAGGACCTGGCAGAACAGGCGCTTGAGAAATACAAGGCGGATGTGGAAGCGGCAAAGGCACAGCTGGGCGAGAAGCTGAAAGGCAAAAAGGTTGTGGTCATTCGCTACAGACAGGGCAACATCAACATCTACCCGGAGAATGTATACTTCAACGACACGCTGTACAAGGATTTGGGCCTGGAAGTGCCGGAACCGATCAAAGCGGCCAAGGCGCAGGAGACCATTTCCCTGGAAAGGTTCAGCGAAATGAACCCGGATTACGTGTTCGTACAGTTCTCCCTGGATGAAAACGCGCAGCATCCGAAAGCGCTGGAAGAGGTGCAGGCCAATCCGATCTGGCAGAGCATCAATGCAGTCAAAAACAACAGGGTGTATGTGAACGTCGTCGATCCGCTTGCCCAAGGCGGCACAGCGTGGAGCAAAATCAACTTTCTGAAAGCTGCCGTGGAGAAACTGTCCCAGTAATCTTGAACAAGGCGTGTAAACGGACATGAGACGAAACTTTCCACTGCCGGCCCTGATTTTGGGGCTGTCACCGATTGCGATTGCAATCGTCATCCTGACATCCATTCTCTACGGCGCACGGAATATAGAGGCACACGTGGTGTGGGAGGCGTTCGTTCATTTTGACGCGGGCAACGTGAATCATCAGATTGTCATGCACTCGCGGCTGCCGAGAGCAATTGGCGCCATCCTGATCGGCGCATTCCTCGCCATGTCGGGCGCACTCATGCAGGGGATGACAAGGAATTACCTGGCGTCCCCTTCCATTATGGGCGTGACGGACGGTTCGGCGTTCGTCATCACTCTTTGCATGATCCTGCTGCCGGACGCTACGTCCCTGGACATGATCGCGTTTTCGCTGATCGGCTCGGCACTGGGGACGGGGATGGTATTCGGCATGGCCTCCCTGGTGCCAAACGGCATGTCACCGGTGCGCATGGCGATTATCGGCACTGTCATCGGAACGTTTCTGAGCAGCACATCGGCGGCACTTGCGAGTTATTTTCAAGTCTCGCAAAACGTCAGCTTCTGGTACAACGCCCGGCTGCACCAGATCGACCCCGGCATGATCAAGGTGGCCGTGCCCTTTGCCATCGTCGGAATCGTGACGGCCCTGCTCATCTCCCGCTCGATTACCGTGCTTAGTCTGGGCGACGAAACGGCCATCAGCCTGGGACAGCGGACCACCTTGATCAAGGCGGTCGCTACCGCCGCCGTCGTCATCCTGACCGGCATTTCCGTCGCGTTGGCCGGAAAAATCGGATTTGTGGGACTCATCATTCCACACGTGGCCCGATTTCTGGTCGGATTGGACTATCGCTGGATCGTCCCGTGCTCCGGCGTGCTTGGCGCTGTCTTTTTGGGACTTGCCGATGTCATGAGCCGATTCCTGAATGACCCCTTTGAGACGCCGGTCGGCGTTGTCTGTGCGCTCTTTGGCGTTCCTTTCTTCCTCTACCTGATCCGCACGAGAGGGGGGAAGAAACATGCGTAGGAGCATGGAACGGCGCTATTGGATGACGCTCGTCGCCGGCGCAGTCCTTTTGCTTGCTGTCGTCTATGTCAGCCTGACAAACGGCGTATTCAATCTGACCGTCACCGATGTGATCAAAACGTTGCTGCGCATCGATCCGGTGCACGAGCACGACATGGTCGTCTTCGAGTTTCGTCTGCCGCGCATTGTCATCGCCGCGTTTGTCGGCTTTGGTCTCGGGATCGCCGGAACCGTCGTTCAAGGGATTACGAAGAACGGGCTGGCCGATCCTGGCATTCTCGGCATCAATGCGGGAGCGGGATTTGCCGGCGTCCTGTTCATGCTTCTGTTTGAAGGAAAAATGATTGGAGCAAGCCTGCTTTCCATCATGGCGATGCCCATGTTTGGCCTGGCGGGCGGGTTGATGGCTGCCGGTTTCATCTACCTGTTCGCGTGGAGAAACGGCAGACTGGAACCGGGAACGCTGATCCTCGTCGGCATTGCCGTCGGTTCAGGGCTGTCCGCGGCGACGATTTATCTGTCGCTCAAGATGAATCCGCAGGATTACGAGATGGCGGCGGTGTGGTTGACAGGAAGCATCTGGAACGCCAACTGGAACTACGTGCTGTCCATGATTCCGTGGTTTCTTTTGCTCGTTCCGGTCGTTTTCCGCAAAGCGCCGATCCTGGACGTGCTTCAATTGGGAGAAGAGAGCGTGAAAGGTCTGGGCGTGCGAACGGAAAAAGAGAAAAGCGTGCTGTTGATCGCAAGCATCGGACTTGTCAGCGCGTGCGTTTCCGTATCCGGCAGTATCGGGTTTGTCGGACTGCTGTCTCCGCATATCGCCAAACGGCTGGTCGGCTTGCATCATCGGCGCGTGATGCCGATTAGCGGACTGGTCGGCATGCTGCTGGTCGTCATTTCCGATTTTATTGCCAAAACCGTCTTTTCCCCAGCCGAACTGCCGGTGGGAATCGTCATATCCATCGTGGGCGTGCCGTATTTCGTCTATTTGCTGTTCCGGGCAAAAATGTAGGAGGTAACCGCCGTGAAGGGCACAATCATCACTGATCATATCGGAGAGAGGGAACTTGCGATCTATCTGCCGCCCTCGTATCCGGACGGTGCTGCCTCGTTCCCGGTCGTCTACGTGCACGATGGCGGCGATTTGTTTGCAGAACAGGCGGATTCTTCTTTGCGTCCCGCTGCTTCTCTGCAGGAAATCGAGCGGAAGTTTGCCAGCGGAGAACTGGCCGAACTCATCATGGTCGGCATCGCACCGGTCGACCGGATTCATGAGTACACCCCCTGGTTTGCCAAGGCCTTGTCGGAGCGATTCGCTGACTTCGGCGGCAGAGGGGCGGAATACCTCGCGTTTATCGTCGAGCAGGTGAAACCGCATATCGACAGCAGGTACAAAACCAATCGCCGTCCCGATCAAACGGGAATCATCGGCAAATCGCTCGGGGGTCTCATCTCACTGTACGCCGCGTACCTGTACCCCGGTGTGTTCGGCAAAATTGGCTCCATTTCCGGTTCGTTCTGGTACGAAGGGTTTGCAGACTACATGCGCGAGCAAAAGATGGCGCAGACCGGGCTGAGACTCTATCTGGACGTAGGAAGTTTGGAAGGAGAAGGGAAGCAGACCGTGCAGCGGGAAATGGTCGCGCGCACAAAAGAAGCGTATGCCATACTGGCGGCCAGCGGGTTAAACGGGAAACAACTGCGGCTGCATGTGGAGGAGGGCGGACGGCACGAGCTTTCCTGCTTCCGCAGCCGATTCCCCCAAGCGCTGTCATGGCTGTTTCAGAAATAGAAGGGAGTGAGTGCTGTGTTCGTGGAAACCAAGAACCTGATCGTGAAAGAAGGCACCTCTGATCTGGTGGTCGAGCGGTTCAAAAGAGAAGGGGCCGTTGAAAAATCGGAAGGATTTATTGATCTGAGCGTGCTCGTCAAACGCAGCAAAAAAGGGGAAGAAGAAGTTATCATCATGATCCGCTGGGAATCCAGAGAGGCATGGAAAAAATGGGAGCTGAGCGAAGCCCATCTGGAAGGCCACAGGCAGGCGAGAGGCAAGCCGAAGCCGGATTATATCATCAGCTCCAGCCATCATCTTTACGATGTGAAAGCATTCAAGAGCGGCAGGAAACAGTCGGATCAACAGTGATAGGAAATATTTACCATACAGGATGCAGATGTTATCATAACATCATCTGCATCCTATTTTTTACAGATGAGGAGGGGGAAAAATGAGACGCGTTCCGCTCGCAGTCATGCTGACCCTTGCCGCGATACTGCTTTCATCATGTGCGGATAACTCCCCATCGCCAGATACAGAAAATACAGCACATGAAGCGGCAAGCTGGCCGTACCCATTTGTGGTTGTCGAAAACCGTGTGTATGTCATTAAAAATGATGAAAACAACGACGAGCTGGTAGCAAAAGAAAAGATCGGGGAACAAATTGGAATCGTGCAGGAGAAATACGAATATCCACGGGATGTAGAACCATCTTCACTTATCATTCACTCAAATTATCTGGAGGAAGGGACAAAGCTGTTCACGATCAAGGACGTTGATCCGAGTGTTCAGATTGCCTTTGAAAAAAGTGAGGGGGTATTCGTCAAGGCCACGGAGAAAAGTGCTGTTCCAAAAACGAACGAATAGCTGGCATGGGCGCTGCTCGCTCTCTTTACGACCGGCAGAGCAGTGGATCGGGTCCGCTCCAAAACGCGGCCCGGGCAGGGGGCAAACATCAGGTTATCCAAGATGTGAGACGTGTGCCCCCTGTTTCCCCCGCGTCTGCGTCCTACGCTTTTTTCCGGAAGAGGCTGATCACCGAGATCAGCAGCGCCAACCCGGAGAGCACCAGCGGCAGCGTGCTGCCGGTCGAAGAAGAACTGTTCTGTGCCGCCGGAGCCGCAGCCTGACCAGCTTCGTTGTTCCCTGAGTTCCCTGCTGCTTTATGCTCATCGGCATGGTCATCGGCGGTTTGGGCTGCTTCCTTAACCGCGACGGTAGGGGCCGGCGTGTCAGACCCTGCGGCACCTGTCCACTCGACGACCGTGCCATCGGCGTACGTCTGAGTTGCATTCCATATCAGCGTGCCCGGTTCGGCGGGGTTTTTGGCGGAGAGGCCGAACTCCATGAATTCATGCGGCTTGATCCCGTCGGCGGTGGCTGTCCAGGTAATCGCCTTGAACCGGCCGTCCGCGTCTTTTTCCCATTCGTAGGTCCAGCCGGGGGCCGGCAGAACCGTACCCACTTTTACACCCGCCGGGAATTCCAGCCGCACCTTGATAGTATTGCTGTCCTTTTCCACCGGGACGCGAACGGTATAGCGTTCATACGAGTTCGCGTTCGTTTCCTTCGGCCAGACCGTGACGTGGGCGCTAGCCGTTCCCGCGAAGGTCAGAAGCGCTCCGGCGACAGCGAGCGAGCTTGCCCATTTGTTCCAGTTCATCTTCATCGTGTTTCTCCTCCTCCTGGTATAAACAGCGTGTCGGTGAATGCTGCATGTGTCCCATCGTGGAAGGCGGCGTCAATCCGATAGGTCCACGTTCCGTACATGGAAAACGGAATGTCCGCCTGATAACGCCCCGTACCTGTCCGCTCAGCAGGGATGGGCTGCCTGTTTATCTCCGCATCCGGCTTGGATACCTGCACCTGGACTTGCCGCGGCTCGGTCATCGGTGCGGGGAACTCGATGGTCATGATCTGCGTGCCGGGTGCCACTCGCGGGATCTTGACCACCACTTGCGCGTCAGCGGCAGGAAAGGTTTTGGCGTAGGACGTCACCGGCAGGGGATAGGCCGACTGGCTCATCCAGACGCCGGCCAGCAGGGCCAGTGCACCCGCCCGCCACTCCCAGCGCAGCAGCGCGGGCGACGTCAGGCGGCCGTGCTTTCGCCACCGCAGGGTCTGCGCGATCGCAAGCGCCAGCATCACGCCGGTCAGCGCCAGCTTGAGGCCAAGCAGCACGCTCCACGTCTGCCCCTTCCACAAGACTGCCCAATCCGTTTGCTGGACGGTCAAGGCAGCGCCGGAGAGCAGGGCAGTGGCGGACGCGAGCAGCGCCAGCCGAACAAAGAACCGGCGGAGCGCCCCCCACTCGATCGCGTCACCGCTTTTCCTCGCCCGGCGCATCGCCAGGACCAGGCCGGTCAGCGCCCCCAGCCAGAGCGCCAGGCCGAACAGATGCAGGATTCGGAACGAGGCGGCCAGCCACACCGGCTGAATGCCCCACGCGTGCCCGCCAAAGGCCAGCGCTCCCACGGCCAGTGCCCACATGACCAGGTACCAGCCTTCCACCATGCCCGGGACGGCGGCGAGCAGCATGCACACAAGCTGCGCCCCGACCATCACGAGGAAGGGGGATTGTCCGAGGAGCGCCCACTGTCCTTTTGCAAACACCGATGTCAGAGCGTTCCCCGGCAGGGACGCCAGGTAGAGAAGCCCTTCGGCAATCAATCCGACGACGATGACGATCCACACCGCCAGCCGCCTGCCTCCGGTTGCGCGCATGTCTGCGGGCCAGCCGCGTCGTCGGCCGAGCCAGGAGATCCAGTGAAGGCCGGCTGCGATCAACAGCGTTCCTTCCACGACGTAGCGGATCACCGCCAGAATGCGGTCGAGCAGGGCGGAAGTTCCATCCGATACGGGGGCGATGGTTCCGGACGCGGAACGCCCGACGGAGAACGTGAAAGACCCGTTGACCGGATGACCGTCTTCGGAGACGACGGACCAGACTGCGGTGTACGTGCCATCGGGCAGTTTCGGCGGTTCAGCCCGCATCCGGGCGGCGTTGCCCGCTGTCAGATGGGGGCCTGTCAGCGCAATCGAACGGCCGTGTTCATCGTACAGCCTGAGATCGATCAGCCCTTCTTCCAACGGCTCGCTGAACTCCAGCGCAATCTCCCCGGGGCTGGCTTGCACGACTTGTCCGTCTTGGGGGATGGTAGCCAAGAGACTGGCATGGGCAAACACAGGGGGAGAGCCCGCGCAAAGCAGCATCAACAGGATAAACCAGCACACAACCATTCGTTTCATGAGATTCACCTGACTTGAAAGTGTGGTCACACCTTTTTTACCCTACCAAGAAAACAGACAGAGGAGAATGGCTCACTCGGGCTATTATGCAGGCATGGAAAATGGCATTTTCATGAACAAAACGTACAGGGACTGCATATGATTGACGCTGCCATGAGAGAGGGTGAGTTTCCCCAAAGCCGGCTTTGAATTCGCGCTGGTCCAGACTCGCTTTGTTGCCAGCTACGACGCGGAAAATCAGTTGGAAGCCATAACGCTTGTGTCCGCCCTTGCAGCAGTCATGCAAAAGATCAAACTCATTGCCGCTGTGCTGCCCGGATTATGGAACCGGGGGTGGTGGCCAAGATGATTTCCACGCTGGACCAGATCAGCCATGGCCGGGCAGCGGTCAATGTGGTCAGCGGGTGGTTCAAAGGCGAATTCCACGCGTTCGGCGAACCGTGGCTGGATCACGATGAACGGTACAGGCGTTCGGAAGAATTCATCTGCGTTCTCAAACAGATGTGGTCCGAAGAAGAGACCGTGTTTCGCGGCGATTTCTACCGGATTAACGGCGGTGCGCTTTGCCGGTCAGGCGTCGCCGGAACGGCAGGGGATGTGGGCGAATTTCGATTTTGTGAATCTCGTGCAGTACAATGACGGGTTCAAGACAGGACTCATCGGAACGGCGGAACAGGTGGCCGATCGGACAATCGAGATGAAAAAGATTGGCGTCGATCTTTACAAAACCTCCCTTCTTTCGTCAAAGGATTCGACAGACGGGCTGTCGAAATGTTGATGCAGGAAACGCAGCGCAGCAAATGCAGCCCGGATTTTTATCACGACGGAGAAAGGGAGGAATCGGGGATGGGCTATGATCCTGTTTTTCTGGGAGAACGGCACGAAGTTCCTCTGCCTGTGCTGCTGGGAAAAACGGCGGAAGACGCGTTGGAAAACGGGAGGGTGTACGACTTTACCCACTTCTCCATTGTGATGAACAAACGGCGAAAGTTTGCGGTTTATTCTGCTGCATGCGTGGATAAAAGCCGATTCGTCAACATACCGCGCACCAACCGGTTGTGGCATCTGGATGACCGCATCGGGGCAATGAATCAGGTCGGGCCGGAATACTATGCGCAAAATGACTATGACAAGGGGCATCTGACGCGCAGAAGAGACGTATGCTGGGGAGAGCGGCACGAAGCGGAAAAAGCCAACCGGGACTCGTTCTGCTATGCCAATATCGTCCTGCAGCACCACAACTTCAACACGGGGGTGTGGAACTGTCTGGAGGATTGGATTCTGAACCGTATGGAAAGCGAGAAAAAATTAATCGTGTATACCGGGCCGATTTTCAGGGAGGACGACGAAGAGTACTGCGGCGTGCGGGGCCAACCGGGCTGCCAGGTGAAAATTCCCTTCGGCTTCTGGAAAAGCGTGTTTTTCGTGGATGGGCAGCACCGGTTGAAAAGTTTGTCGTTTCTCATTCGCCAAAGTCCGGAGCGGTTCAACGACGCCTGTGAGTATCGGCGACTGCAGACGTATCAGGTGCCGCTGACCACCATTACCAGAGAAACGGAGCTGCTGTTCAAACACACGCTCTATGAGGCAAATCCCCTGTACTTCTGGCCGTACCGTCTGGCTGCCGCCGGCTGCTTGGTCACACCGGAGAGACATCTGATTACCCAACCAGCCGACATCATTATGGATCGGAAGAAATCAGTGACGGATTGAATAAAACCGGTCGTTTGTGGACTGTCCCCTGCTCTCGCAGGGGACGGTTTTTTGTCTTCCCGCCAAGGTTATCATCGACACGGTACAGGACGTCAAGATGTCATCCGCTACAATTCCTCAAGGATGTCCGTTGCAATCAGCGAATACCCCGACGGCCGCTTGGCTGCTGCGCGGTCACCGGCGGACCCGTGGAGCCAGACGGCGAGACATGCTGCGTGGTCGGCGGGAAGTCCTTGGGCGAGCAATCCGCCAATCATTCCGGCCAGGACATCGCCGGCGCCGCCGGTCGCCATTCCGGGGTTGCCGGTCGGGTTTATGTACACGCTGCCGTCCGGTGCAGCGACTACCGTACCGGCTCCTTTCAGCACCAGCGTCAGTCGGTGGCGACGGGCATAGGAGCGGGCCAGCTCGATCCGGTTCTGCTGTACCTCGCTTGTCGTCACGTTGGCAAGTCGGGCCATCTCGCCGGGGTGAGGGGTCAGGATGGTGGGGGTTTCGCGCTTCGGCCAGGATGAGAGGTCAGCGTCAGCCAGAATGTTCAAGGCGTCGGCATCCAGGACCAGCGGACTGTTCGTCTCCTCCCACAGCATGCGCAGCCAGTCCGCATCGCCGGGAAAGCGTCCCAGCCCCGGGCCAATGACAGTGACGCAGCGGCTGCGGACCAGTGCGATCAGCTTTGCCCGGGCTTCCGGCAGATTCCACTTCCCGGGAAGCCCGGCCAGCATCACTTCGGGTACATGTCCGATCAGCGCGGGGAGGAGTGCGTCGGGCATTACCCAGGTCACCAGCCCGCTGCCTGCACGAAGCGCTGCTTTGCTGCAGAGCAGCCCGGCCCCGCTCATCTCTCGGCTGCCTGCCACGACAAGCACGTGTCCGTAGGTTCCCTTGTGGGTGTCGGCTTGACGCGGCAATCGCGGATCCAGCCGGAACCGTTCGCGAAACAATTGTTCGCCGAGCAGGAAGGTTTGGATGCCGAATGTGTCGGCAAGTGACGGCCAGATACCGATGGGGCGTACGACGACCTCTCCCGCCTTGTCCAGGCCGCCTGTCTGAACCAGCCCCCGTTTGAGAAAAGCGAGGGCCACCGTGCGCACTGCCCGAATGCAGGGATCGTGGGGCACGCCGGTATCCGCGTCCAGACCGCTGGGAATGTCGGCGGAAATGATCGGCAGCCCGCTCGCGTTCGCTTCCCGGATCAGATCCGCGTAGGGGCCGCGCGGCGCGCCTTTGCTGCCCGTCCCCAACAGCGCGTCGACGATTCCGTCAAATGAGCGCCAATCAACAGGGGAAGTGCCGTACACGATGGAGGGTATCCCCAATCGCCGCGCGATTTCCTGCTGCCGCGCGGCTTCCCCTGTCAACTGTTCCGGCGATTGTGCAAAAAGGAGGGTGACGTCTACGCCGTTTTCCATCAGATGCCGCGCCGCCACCAGTCCGTCACCGCCGTTGTTCCCTTTTCCGACGAGGATCGCCCAGCGGGGGGGTCGTTTCCCTTTGTCAATCCCGTGAGTGCGGGAATACTCCTGAACGTCGCGGGCGATGGCGCTGCCCGCGTTTTCCATCAGTACGGCGGCAGGAATGCCGATAACGTCGATTACATGCCGGTCCATCTTTTGCATCTCTTCGGCGGTTACCACATACATGGATCGCGGACTCCTTTCCCAAAACGACTTCGTGTGACCTCATCATACCACAGGGAAGGGGATTTGATGGTCGATTTTGCCTGTGCGGCGGGTTCTCCTGCAATCGGACGTCAAGGCAAGATTAAATCAAAGGAGTGTGGATCATCCCCGGCGGAAATAGCTGAAGAAAAGGAAAAAAATTCATTGACAGCACCGTGCGAGGCCGATAGTATAAGTATTAACAGAAAATAAAGAATAGACTGAACTGAGAACATGGTTTTATATGATAAAACATGACTGATTCCGCCGCCTGTGCATGGCAAATTTTTTTCTTTGAAAGAATGACAGCGCTTTCCATCGTGCACTGACGGGTGTTTGTGGACATGATGCTGTGCCTGTGTTGTGCCGTTATTGTAAAACATGGTTTTATATTATAAAACAATAAATCCATTCCTGAGGAGGTTGTCCTATGCCATTCCTGTCGCCAAAAGCAGAACACTCCCTACAGGCCAGGCACAATGTTCGCTGGACGGTCGTGGTGTGGTTGTTGATCGGCGGAATCATCAATTACCTGGACAGGGCCAACTTGTCCATCGCCGCGCCGGAAATGATGAAGGAACTGGGGCTGAGCAAAACCGATATCGGGCTTCTGGGAACGGTGTTTTCCTGGTCGTACGCGCTGATGCAGCTTCCTTCGGGATGGCTGGTTGACCGCTTTGGAGCCAAAAAGGTGTATTCCATCGCCGTGATCTGGTGGAGTCTCGCAACGATGATGACAGGTGCCGTGAGCAAACTGTCTTCCCTGATCGGTACCCGCCTGCTGCTCGGCATCGGAGAAGCTCCCTGTTTCCCGACGGCGGCCAAGATCACGTCGTACTGGTTTCCGAAAAAAGAACGCGGCCTGGCTACAGGGATTTGGGACTCCTCGTCCAAATGGGGTCCGGCGATTGCGCCGCCAATCCTCGTGTTCCTGCTGATCAGCTTCGGCTGGAGGGCGCTGTTTTACATCACAGGCTTGCTCGGCATCGTGTTTGTGATCTTCTTCCTCATCTTCTACAAAAATCCGGAGAACAGCCGCAAACTGTCCCCCGAAGAACGTGCCTATATTCAGTCCGACGGAGCCGGAACCGAGCAGGGCATTCAGCAGTCCGGCATCAAATGGCGCACCCTGTTTACATACCGAAGCGTATGGGGGATGATTCTCGGCTTTTTCTGCACCATCTGGATCTGGAACATCTTTCTCATTTTCCTCCCTCTCTATCTGGTAGAAGTTCACCACATCTCACTGACGGAGCTGGGGATATACGCCAGCATTCCATGGATCGGCGGAATCTTCGGCAATATCTTCGGCGGGTATCTGACGAAAAAACTGGCGGACAAGGGAATCGCCGAGCCGATGCACGCCAAACGGATGCTGATCGGCATTTGCGCCCTGGCTGCCGCCGCCGTCGTCGTGATCATTCCATTCGTACACGGCATTGGGACAACGATTACGCTGATGACATTGGCTGTCTGCTTTATCTCGGCGATTACCGGCAGTGCGTGGGCGCTTGCCGGAGATATCGCTCCCCCGTCAATGGTGGCGTCGGTCGGTTCGATTCAAAACTTTGGCGGTTATTTTGGCGGCGCGTTCTCCCCGGTTGTTGCCGGAATGATCGTTGATACGACCGGTTCATATGCGCTCGCCTTTATATCGGGAGGCGTGATCGCCGGATGCGCAGCATTGTGTTACTGGTTGCTTGTCAAAAAACCGATTGGGGAAAAGCAGGCCTGATCGATCGTTTGCATACATCTGCATACATCGCGTGAGGAGGATGGATATGAAGCCGCATGTGTATGTAACTGTGCCGATTCCGGCGCAAGTGGAAGCGTATCTGGCGGAGCACTGCGAATACCGCAAGTGGGAGGGAGAGGCCCCGATTTCCCGCGAGGAGCTGCTGCGGGAGATTGCCGATGCGGAAGGGTTGCTGACAGTCGGCGGGCGGATCGACAGCGAACTGTTGGACCATGCGCCCAGGCTGAAAGTCGTCAGCAATATCTCCGTCGGCTACAACAATTTTGACCTGGCAGCGATGAAACGGCGCGGCGTGATGGGGACAAATACGCCGCATGTACTGGACGAGACGGTGGCAGATCTGGCGTTTGCGCTGATCCTGTCCGCTGCCCGCCGCATCCCCGAGCTGGACCGGCTCGTCAAGGACGGCAAATGGGAGAGGAAGCACGACGAGTGGCTCTTTGGGCTGGATGTGCACGGCAAAACGCTGGGCATCATCGGCCTGGGCCGGATCGGCGAAGCGATCGCCAGGCGGGCTGTACACGGCTTTCGCATGAATGTGCTGTACCACAATCGCCGCCGTAAACCGGAAGCGGAGCAAACGCTGGGGATCACCTACTGTTCCTTGGAAGACCTACTGCGGCAGTCCGATTTCGTCCTGCTGATGGTCCCGCTGACCGAGCAGACGAGGCGCATGATGGGCCGCGAACAGTTTGCGCTGATGAAACCGACCGCGATTTTCATCAACACGTCGCGCGGTGGGACGGTAGACGAGGCCGCCCTGATCGAAGCATTGCAGGAGAAACGGATCTGGGGTGCAGGACTCGACGTCTTTGAAGAAGAGCCGACGCCGCCTGACAATCCGCTGCTGCGCATGCCCAATGTCGTAACGCTGCCGCATATTGGCTCGGCTACACGCGAGACGCGGTTGGCCATGGCAAAGCTGGCGGCGCAAAATCTCGTTGCCGCACTGCTCGGGAAACGGCCGCCCAATCTCGTCACCGAATGAAGGAGTGGCTGCGAGCATGAAATAAAACTTGGTTTTGTCATATCAAACAAGCGATGCTAGGTGGGATGTCAAGTGAAAAAACGTCTGTTGACCCTGTCCATCGCGGCGGCGGTGCTGCTCTCCGGCTGCGGAGCGCAGCAAACGACAGGCAGCGGTTCGCCGGGGGCAGGGAGCGGTGCCAAGACGCACACGTTGAAAGTGGCCAACTACTTCGCGACCGACCATCCGCAGAACGTGGCCCTGCGCGAAAAGTTCAAACCGATGGTGGAAGAAATGTCGGGCGGCACGCTGAAGGTGCAAATCTTCGACAACAGCCAGCTGGGGGCGGAGAAGGAATTTTACGACGGGGTGCGCAACGGCACCATCGAAATGGGAATCCCGGGCTTGATCATGCAGGCGGACATTCCCAAGCTGGCTGTGGGTGAGTGGCCGTTTTTGTTCAAGGATTTTGCCCATGCCAAAGCGGTCTTTACCGGCCCGATCGGCGAAGAGCTGACAGAAGAACTGGAGAGCAAACACGGCGTGCATCCGCTGGCGTGGAGCGCCAACGGTTTTCGGATGTTCTCCAGCAACCGGCCGATCAGCAAGCTGGATGATTTCAAAGGACTGCGTCTGCGCATGCCCAACATCCCCAACTACATTCGGCTGGGCCAACTGCTGGGGGCCAATGTGACGCCGATGCCCATCTCCGAAGTGTTTACGGCGCTGGAACAACGTGTAGTAGACGGACAGGACAACCCGATCGCCACCCTGAGAGCCTCAGGCTGGTACGAAGTTCAGTCGGATGTGCTGGAGTCCCGCCACATGTTCAGCCCCAACCTGTACATCATCAACGCGAAATTGTGGAACGAGCTGACGCCCGAGCAGCGGCAGATCATCGAGCAGGCCGCAAAAGCGTCGGCCGACTACGAGTGGGAGCTGATGGAAAAGAGCTACGAAGCGGACAAAGCCTTTCTCCAGGAACACGGCATCCGCTTCACGACGCCTGACGATTCGTTCCGGCAGGCGATGGAAGCCGCGGCTCAGCCGCTCTATGACGAAATCTATCAGACGTATCCGTGGGCAAAGGAAATGGTAGAAAAAATCAAGGCTGCGGCCAAGTAGGGCGGGCAGGCTGACAAGAGAGGGGGAGGTTTTGTGGAAAATGTCCTGCACTTCTTGAATCGGGTGCTGAATGGCGTCACTGCGGTTTCGCTGGCAGTGATGGCCATTCTCGTATTCGGCAACGTCGTGCTGCGGTATGTCTTTAATTCGGGCATTACCTGGTCCGAAGAAATGTCGCGCTTCCTGTTTGTCTGGATGACGTTTTTGGGGGCCATCAGTGCGTTGAAAGACAATGAACACTTAGGAGTAGACATATTCGTCAAGAAGCTGTCGCCCCGGATGAAAAAAGCGGTGTTTGTGCTGACCAACGGGATCCTGCTCTACGTGCTGTGGCTGGTATTGGACGGCAGTTGGAAAATGACGCTGATCAACATGGACAGTATGGCACCGGCGACGGGATTGCCGCTCGCGTGTGTGTACGGCATCGGGATTGTCACGAGCATCTCAATGGCGGCCATCATCGTGTGCAATCTGTACCGGGTGCTGTTTGGCAAGCGTTCCGTCGAAGAATTTATCCGCGCGCGGGAATCGGAAGAGGAGCTGTTGGTGTCGGGTCAACAGCAGGTGATGTCGGAGGTGTCTGGTAAATGACGCTGAGCGTGTTTCTCGGGTCACTGCTGGGAGTGATGGCACTGGGGATGCCGATTGCGTTTGCCCTGCTGTTCAGCGGCGTCGCCCTGATGATTTACCTCGACATCTTCGACAGCCAAATCATCGCGCAAAACCTGATCAACGGTGCGGACAACTTTCCGCTGATGGCGATTCCGTTTTTCATCCTCGCCGGAGAACTGATGAACGCCGGGGGCATCTCCAAGCGCATCATCCAGTTTGCGCTGGCGCTCGTCGGGCACATCCGCGGCGGATTGGGCTATGTGGCGATCCTGGCAAGCATCATGTTTGCCGGGCTGTCCGGGTCCGCCGTGGCTGACACGGCCGCACTCGGCGCGATCCTGATCCCGATGATGGTGCAGGCGGGGTACGACCGCAACCGCTCCACCGGGTTGATCGCCGCCGGCGGGATTATCGCCCCTGTCATCCCGCCCAGCATTCCGATGATCATCTTTGGCGTGACCAGCGGCCTCTCCATTACAAAACTGTTCATGGCGGGCATTGTGCCGGGACTGCTCATCGGGGTCGGCTTGATGATCACCTGGTGGGTGATCGCCAGAAATGGCCGGTTTGAGACATACCCGCGCCGGTCGCTAAGAGAAATCCTGGCCGCGGCCAAAGGGGCAATCTGGGCACTCCTGCTGCCGGTGATCATCGTCGGGGGGCTTCGCGGTGGTGTGTTTACACCGACGGAAGCCGCGGTTGTCGCCGCTTTTTACGCCCTGCTCGTCGGCTTGGTCTTTTACCGGGAGTTGAAGCTGTCCCAACTGTACGACATTCTGGTATCCGCCGCCAAGACGACCAGCGTCGTGATGTTTCTCGCCGCAGCGGCGATGGTGTCCGCCTGGTTGATCACGGTCGCCAATATCCCGGCAGCGCTGACCGACTTCCTGGGACCGCTGGTTGACAATCCGCTGCTCCTGCTGATTGTGATCAACGCGGTGGTTCTGCTGGTCGGCACAGCCATGGATCTGACCCCGACCATTTTGATTTTGACGCCGGTGCTGATGCCTGTGATCGAACAGGCCGGGATTGATCCGATCTACTTTGGCGTCCTGTTTATCCTGAACAGTTGCATCGGCCTGCTGACCCCTCCCGTCGGCACCGTGCTCAATGTCGCCTGCGGCGTCGGGAAGATCGGCATCGAAGACATCATGAAAGGCGTCTGGCCGTTTTTGCTGGTCGAGGTCATGATTCTCGTCCTGTTGATTCTGTTCCCTGCACTGGTGACGGTTCCATTAGAGTGGTTGACGTAAGGAGGAGCGAACATGCAAAAGTGGAAAGTCGTCGTGACCGATTGGGAGTACAGCGATTTGCGGTATGAAGAAAGCGTGCTGGACAGCGAGCGGTTCGAGCTGGTGCCGGCGCAATGCCGCACGGAGGAAGAGGTGATCGCGGCATGCCGCGATGCCGACGCGCTGATCAACCAGTACGCGCCGATTACGAGCAAGGTGATCGACAGCCTGCAGAAATGCCGGGTGATCACCCGGTACGGCGTAGGGGTCAATACGATTGATCTCGAGGCGGCGACAGACAGCGGGATTTGTGTCGCCAACGTGCCCGATTACTGCATGGACGAAGTGTCCGATCACGCCCTTGCCTTGCTGCTCGCCTGGACGCGCAAGGTGGTTGTCGCCAATTCGCATGTAAAAAGCGGCGTCTGGGATTACAAAGTGACGCAGCCGATCAACCGCCTGCGCGGCAAAGTGCTCGGCTTGATCGGGTTCGGAAAGATTCCGCAGGCGCTGGCGGAGAAAGTGAAGCCGCTCGGGCTGCGCGTGATCGCCCACGATCCGTATGTGCCGCAAACGCTGGCGCAGGCAAAGGGGGTGCAGCTCGTCTCCCTTGATGAGCTGTGCCGGCTGGCCGACTTCATCTCCGTCCATGCTCCGCTGACCAAAGAGACGAAAGGCATGGTGGGCAGCGAGCAGTTTGCCGCGATGAAACCGCACGCGGTCGTGATCAACACGTCGCGCGGGCCGGTCATTGACGAACGCGCGCTAATCGACGCCCTGCGCACAGGCCGGATTGCCGGAGCGGCACTTGACGTGGTCGAGCGGGAGCCGATCTCCCCGGACAATCCCCTGCTGACGATGGAACAGGTGATTCTCACCCCGCATGTCGCCTGGTATTCTGAGGAATCTGCCGCGGAAATGAGGACGAAGGCGGCGATGGGGGTCGTCGATGTTCTGCTGTATGGAAAATATCCGCAATACCTGGTCAACACGCAGGTAAAAGAGAAGGTCCGCTTGAACGAACACGGTCTGGCGAACCGCGATGCGGTTGAAGCGTAAGCGATGGATCAAATGGAAAGGGGAGAAATGGGCATGAAATCATGGATGAAACACGGGATTATCAGCTGTGTCGTGCCGGCGCTGCTGCTGTTGGCCGGGTGCGGCGGCGGCAGCACCGCCTCTTCTGGATCACCGGCGGCCGGCGGGATTCAGGAGCGGACGATCAAGGCGGGAATTGGATTGAACCAGGAACATCCCGAAGGAAAAGGATTGAAAAAATTCGCCGAGCTTGTCAGCCAGAAAAGCGGCGGAAAGCTGAAGGTGCAGCCCTTTTACGATGCCCAGCTCGGCGACGACAAAAAAATGACCGAGGCGCTGCAGGGCGGACTGCAGGAGATTACGATTCCATCCACGTCGCCGCTGGTAGGCATGATCAAGGAATTCGGGATTTTTGACTTTCCGTTTGTGTTTCAAGACGAAAAGGAAGCGGACGCGGTGCTGGACGGTCCGCTCGGCCAAAAACTGCTGGAGAAACTGCCGGAACACAACCTGATCGGCTTGGGCTATTGGGAAAACGGGTTTCGCCACCTGACCAACAGCAAGCATCCGGTAAGGATAGCAGAAGACTTCAAGGGTCTGAAGATTCGCACGATGCAAAACCAGGTTCACCTCGAAGCGTTCCAGGCGCTGGGCGCCAACCCCACCCCGATGGCGTTCTCGGAAGTATTCAGCGCACTGGAGAGCAAAACCGTGGACGGTCAGGAAAATCCGCTGGCGACCATCAAGACGAGCAAATACGACGAAGTGCAGCGGTACCTGAGCCTGACGAAGCACGTCTATACGCCGTTTGTTTTCCTGGTGAGCAAGAAGTTCTGGGATAAGCTGTCCCCGGAAGAGCAGCAGATTTTGAGGGAAGCGGCCGTCGAAGCCGGCACCTACCAGCGCGAGGTGAACCGGGAGGAAAACCGAAAAGCGTTGGAAGAGCTAAAGAATCTCGGGATGGAGGTCAATGAGGTGTCCGATGAAGAACGGGCCAACATGCAGGCGATCATCAAGCCGGTGATCGACAAGTTCGCCAAGGAATTTGGCGAGGATCTCGTCAAGGAGATGTACGACCAGGTGGAAAAGGCGAGACAGTAAAGGAGGAACGGCCATGGGCATCTTGGAAGAACTGCTCCGCGACATCCCCCTTCCCCGGATGGTCAAGGTTCGGCAGCACTTTCACGCGCCGGAGATTGACGATGTGGCGTCTGCGGTTCGCCGGGCGATCACGGAAGCGGGTGTGCTGCGGCGAATCGCGCCGGGGGATCGGGTGGCCATTGCCGTGGGCAGCAGAGGCGTGGCAGACATCCCCACGATCGTCAGGGAGGTGGTGAGGGCGATCGCGTCAGTCGGCGGGCAGCCGTTTCTCGTCCCGGCGATGGGCAGCCACGGGGGAGCGACGGCGGCAGGACAGCGGGAGGTATTGGAATCCCTCGGCGTCACGGAAGCATTTGTCGGGGCTCCGATCATCTCCAGCATGGATGTGGTGGAAGTAGGCAGACTGCCCAACGGCCTGCCGGTCTACACTGACAAGCATGCGTATCACGCGGACAAGATTGTGGTGATCAACCGGATCAAGCCGCACACGGCGTTTCGCGGTCCAGTGGAGAGCGGTTTGCTGAAAATGATCACGATTGGTCTTGGCAAGCAAAAGGGAGCGGAGGCCGCGCACGCCTACAGCTTCAAGTACATGGCCGAGCACGTGCTGGAGATGGCCAAAATGGTGATCGCCAAAGCGCCGATCGTCTTCGGCGTCGGCACGATTGAGAACGCCTATGACCGTCCGGCGAAAATCGTGGCCATCCCGGCGGAAAAGCTGGTGGATGAGGAACCAAAGCTGCTGCTGGAGGCAAAGGCGCTGATGCCGAAAATTGCCTTCTCGCCGCTGGATGTGCTGGTGGTAGACGAGATCGGCAAAGACATTTCCGGGGACGGAATGGACCCGAACATCACCGGCCGGTATGCCACGCCATATGCCAGCGGCGGCGTGGAGGCGGCACGCACGGTCGTGCTCCGTCTGACCGAAAAAACGCACGGCAACGCCAACGGAATCGGATTGGCCGACATCACCACGCGGGCCGTGTTTGAGGCGATCGATTGGGAAAAAGGGTACGCCAACGCCTTGACCAGCACCGTTGTGGGGACGGTCAAACTGCCGATGTTTCTCGATACCGGCGAGCTGGCAGTCAAAGCGGCGATCAAAACGTGCAACGCTTTTGACCTGACCCGTGTCCGGCTCGTCCGCATCAAAAACACGCTGCATTTACAGGACATCTGGATTTCCGAAAGTCTGCTGCACGAGGCGGAGCAGCGGGACGATATCGAGGTCGTAAGCGAGCCGCTGCCGATGGACTTTTCGGCCGATTATCCGTGAAAGCAGGTGAACAGATTGAAGATCACGGCCTTCAAGCTGTATCGGGTGGAACCCCGATGGCTGTTTCTAAAGGTGGAAACCGACGAAGGCATCGTTGGCTGGGGAGAGCCAATTGTCGAAGGCAGGGCGGGTACGGTGGAAGCGTGCGTCCGCGAGCTGAGCGACTACCTGATCGGCCAATCGCCGCTGCGGATCGAAGACCATTGGCAGACGCTGTACCGGGGCGGCTTTTATCGCGGCGGTCCGATCCTGACCAGCGCCATCTCCGGGATCGAGCAGGCGCTGTGGGACATCGCCGGCAAGTACTACAACATGCCCGTCTATCAAATGCTCGGTGGAGCCGCGCGTGACAAGGTACGCGTCTACTCGTGGATCGGCGGAGACCGCCCCCGCGACGTGGCAGCGGCGGCAAAGGAAAAAGTGGAGGCGGGTTATACCGCAGTCAAGATGAACGCCACCGAGGAAATGAACTACATCGACTCGCATGCCAAGGTGGAGGCGGTGGTTGACCGCATCGCCGCTGTGCGGGAAGCAGTCGGTAAGGACGTGGGCATCGGCATTGACTTTCACGGCCGCGTCCACAAGGCGATGGCGAAAGTGCTGGCCAAGGAACTGGAGCCGTACCGTCCGATGTTTTTGGAGGAACCGGTGCTGCCGGAAAACAATGAAGCACTTCGCGAAATCGCCCGCCACACCACCATTCCGATCGCCACAGGCGAACGTCAATACACCCGCTGGGGATTCAAGCAGCTTCTCATGGACGGCTGCGTGGACATCATTCAACCCGATCTGTCCCACGCCGGCGGCATTCTTGAGGTGAAAAAGATCGCCGCGATGGCGGAAGCGTTTGACGTAGCCGTCGCGCCGCACTGCCCGCTCGGTCCCATCGCGCTGGCCTCTTCGCTGCAGGTGGACGCGTGTACCCCAAATGCCGTCATTCAGGAGCAAAGCCTGGGCATCCACTACAACCAAGGCAGCGATCTGCTCGATTATCTGCTCGATCCGAGCGTGTTTACGTACAAGGACGGCTATGTGGAAATTCCGCGCGGCCCCGGTTTGGGGATCGACATCAACGAAGAAAAGGTGGAAGAGGCGGCGCGCAGGGGGCACAACTGGAAAAACCCGGTGTGGCGTCATGAGGACGGCAGTGTGGCCGAATGGTAGAACGATTGGAAGGAGGATATTCCATGTCGCGTCGATTTCCGCCGATCAATAATCAAACCAACCCGTATCGGGACAATGTGCAAGGCAAAGCGAACGAGCCGATTTGCGTTGCGGGACTGCTCGACAGTTCAAAACAGATACTCGGTTCCGCCTACGACGGTCCGGCGCCGGACTGGACGTTGGAAGAAATCTACAACCGGCTGGAGGAAAACGCCCCCCGCATCGCGATTATCGGCGGTTCGCCCGATCACCCGGCTCATATCCTGGATCGGGTGACGATCGCCCGTGCCGCCATCCGCATCTGGCAGAATGGCGGCGTGCCGTTTGCCTTTTCCACGCCGGTGATGTGCGACGGCACCGCGCAGAGCAATCAAGGCATGAGCTATTCGCTGCAAAGCCGCAACGCGGTTGCCCAGATGGTGGTCAACCAGATCGAGGCGCACAGTTACCATGGGGCGTTCGTCATCCAGGGCTGTGATAAACAGCCGCTTGGCGTGGTCAGTGCGCTGGCCCATCTCGACCGGATTCGCCGGTACCGCGGCGAGGCGCCGTTCTTTGCCACTTTTGCTCCTGCCCACGTCCTGAAAGGGGGGACGATCCCGGCCGAGCTGTATGCCGAATTGGAGCAGGTGGCCGCGGCGGCGGAAGAGCGGGGAGCGTCCGACATCGCGCACGATTTGCGCGATGCGATGGCCTACATTTTGCAGTGTTCCTCCAACACCGCGTTTCAGGGCGTGCTGGAACGCGCGGTGGACAGGGGGATCATCAGCAAGGCGGCGCACAAGGAGTACGAAAAGCGGCTGGCTGTGGCCACGTGTGACGCAAACGGCGGGGTCTGCGCCTTCAACGGCACGGGCAACAGTTCCCGCCATCTTGTCGCCGGCCTGGGATTGGTTCATCCGGCCGTGGAGCTGTTGACTGCTCCGCCCAGTCAGGAGCAGGTGAACCAGGCCGTGGACAGCCTTGCCCTGATGATCAACGATCCGGTGTTTGGCGTGGCCAATGTGATGGCAGCCAACATCAAAAACGCGATCCGCATACACAGCGCGTCGGGCGGATCAACCAACCTGATGATGCACCTGGTAGCGGCCATGTTGTATGGCGGCTACAGGTTCAGCCTGTGGGATCTGGACCGGATTCACCACGAATACCCTGTTCCCGACCTGTTTGATTACAGTCTGACGCAGGGACGCGACATTTACGCGCTGGCGGTGCAGTGCTGCAGCGGCAGTATCCGCGGGATGGAGACGCTGTTTTACGAGCTGATGCAAAACGGCGTGCCGATGGATGTGGACGCGCCTACGGTAACGGGAACGACGTGGCGTGAACGGTTGGCTGACCAGGCGCGCCTGCCTGCAGACCGCGTCAAGGACAATCCGATCATTCTCTCCCGGCCGCGCCGGCCGTTCAGCGGGGTGGATGTGCTCACCGGCAACTTTTTTGAATCAGCCGTCGTGAAAATCAGCGGCATGACGACGGCCCAACTTGACGAGTTTGACAAGAAAGTGGCCTTTGTCCTCTATTACGAAAACGAGGATGACGCCAACCGCAATTTGCTGGATTCACATTTGCTGGATACGGTGAAGCGAATGAAATGCTTCGCGGAGGAAAACCTGCGGGCCGTGCTCCGCCACAATGCGCCTCACCGTCTGGAAGATTGGCAGACGCTCGACTACGATGCGCTGTTTGACCGAATGGTGGAGGATGGGGTGCTGAAAATCGCCGTCGTTATCTCCGGGCAGGGGCCGGTCGCGTTCGGGATGCCCGAGATGTTTACGCCGATGCAGCACATCAACGCCAACCGCAGCCTGAAACGACTGGCCACGCTCATCAGCGACGGACGCTATTCCGGCGTCACCTACGGAGCGGCGATCGGGCACATGACTCCGGAAGCCAGTCTGGGCGGAGGCATCCTCTACCTGAAGACGGGCGATCTCCTGTACCTGAATCTGCGTGAGCGGCAGATCCAGTTTGTCAATCAAGCCGCTTTTCAAAGCGGCAAGCTCCAGTTTTCCTTTGAGCAGGTCAAAGCGGAGCGGGCGGCCCTGGCGGACAGGCGGCTTGCCACCATCCGGACGCGGCAAAGACAGGTGGCGGCCAGCAACCGCATGACGGGACACACCGATGCGGCACACGGCGTGGTTCCGCTCAGCGTATTCGAGGAAGCCGTGCTCGACTACACTACAGACGTCGTCTATGGATTGCAGAAGAGATCGTAGGGAAAGGGTGGAGACAGAGGTGAAACAAACTCGTGCGGTGTTTGAGAGATTGGGGTTTCCGGCAGGCGATTGTCACGATTTGCCCAGCTCAAAAAAAACATTTCCGGACGGAGCCCAGTATCGCGTGGAAATTCCCAGCGTGGAAGGGCCAGCCTCGTTTGAAGCGGTGCTGGAAGCGTGTGAAACGTACGGCGTGACGATTCACCGAATCTCACAGGGCAGCGGGATCATGCTCCTGACCGATCGCGAGCTTGAGCAGATGGCGGCGATTGGCCGTCGGGAGAAGCTGGAGGTGAGCCTGTTCGTCGGCCCGCGCGGCACCTGGGACATTACGCCGATGACCTGGGCCAGTGCAGGAAAAATTGCCGGACTGCGGGTGCAGGGTATGGATCAGCTGGCGTATGCGATCGAAGACATCAAGCGGGCCTGCCAGGCGGGCATCCGCAGCATTTTGGTGGCGGACGAGGGGCTCTTGTGGCTGGTCAACGAGTTCAAGAAACTGGGCGAGCTGCCCCCCGACCTGCTCGTAAAGATTTCCGTTCAGATGGGCCAGGCAAATCCCGTATCGATCCGGCTGATGGAACAAATCGGCGCCGGCACGTACAACGTGCCGACGGACCTTTCGCTGCCGCGCCTGGCGGCGATCCGGCAAGCAGTCGACATCCCGATTGACATTTACGTGGAAGCGCCGGACGACATGGGCGGGTTTATCCGCCACTACGACATCCCGGAAATCATCCGGGTGGCGGCTCCCGTCTACATCAAATTCGGCCTGCGCAACTCGCCAAACATCTACCCCTCCGGCAGCCATTTGGAACAGACGTCGATCAGTTTGTGCAGAGAGCGGGTACGCCGCGCCCGGATCGGTCTCGACATCATTCAACGGTACGCGCCCGATCTGAAGATTTCGGAAAAAGGTGCCGCCGGATTGGCCGTTCCTGCCCTGCCGATGAAAGGTGAACACGCATGGACGTAGTCACCTTTGGCGAGACGATGGTTCTGTTTACTCCGGTCTCGGCGGGACCGCTCCGCTCCGCAACCCACTTTGAAAAAACCATCGGCGGTGCCGAGTCCAACGTGGCAATCGCCCTCGCGCGGTTGGGCCATCACGTAAGCTGGGTGAGCCGACTCGGTGACGACGAGTTCGGCTTGTACATCCGCAATGTGATTCGCGGCGAGGGGGTCGATACGTCGCACGTCGTGTTTGACGCCGATCATCCCACGGCCGTCTTTTTCAAAGAGCGGCAAATTGCCCGCGAGTCCAACGTGTACTATTACCGCCGGGGATCGGCAGCCAGCTGCCTCCAGCCGGAGGACGTCCGCGAGGAGTTGATTGCCCGGGCGAAGTTTCTGCACGTCACCGGGATTACGCCGGCGCTCAGTCCATCGTGCCGGGATACCGTGTACATGGCGATTGAAAAAGCGAAACGGCATCGGGTAACCGTCGTATTCGACCCCAACATCCGGCTGAAGCTGTGGCCCGCTGACGAAGCGCGCAACGTGCTGATGGACATCGCCGGCCAATGCGACATCGTCCTGCCCGGATGGGAGGAAGGCCGGCTGCTGACGGGAGAAGACGCTCCCGAGCAAATCGCCGAACGATTGCGGAAAAACGGGGCAGCGGCCGTGGTGGTCAAGCTGGGCGAGCGCGGCGCTTACTATGCGACCGCAGACGAACGCGCGTACGTCGACGGATTTCCCGTCCCGCAGATCGTGGACCCGATTGGGGCCGGAGACGGTTTTGCCGCCGGTTTCCTGTCGGGATTGATCAGAGGCTGGTCGTACCGGGACGCCGTCAGGCTGGGTAACCGCGTCGGAGCTTATGCGCTGACGGTTGTCGGAGACGTCGAAGGATATCCGTACTGGTCGCAGATCGCGGATGAGAAGCCGCACATTCATCGCTGACCAGTAAACATACAAGGAGGGGAGAGAGCCAACCGTGCTGCCGAAAGTCAAGTTGCTGGAACGATTGGTGGAAAGCGGTGTGATCGCCGTGATCCGCCGGATTCCCGAAGACAGGATCGAACAAGTGGCGGACAGTCTGGTGCGGGGAGGCGTTACGGCCCTTGAGATTACGGTGGATTCAGAGAGTGCGTACGCTTCCATCGCCACGCTCAGCCGCCGTTATCAGGGACGTGCGATCATCGGAGCGGGAACAGTGATCGACAGCGAATCCGCCGTGATGGCGATCAAAAGCGGAGCCGATTTCATCTTCAGCCCCAGCCTGCATCAAGGCGTGATTCGTGCCGCCTTGCGTTACGGGAAGATCGCCGTACCGGGCGTGATGACGCCGACCGAAATGATTACGGCGGTGGAGTGGGGGGCCGATTTGGTCAAGCTATTCCCCGCGGCCGCGCTCGGGGTGCAGTATCTACAAGATGTCAAAGCGCCGTTTCCACACATTCCGATCATTCCTACCGGAGGCATTGACGAGCACAATGTCGCCGCGTTTATCGAGGCGGGAGCGGCAGCAGTCGGTATTGGCGGAAAACTGCTAAATCGCCGGGCGATTGCTGCCGGTGACTTTGCCGCCGTGGAACAAACGGCCCGAACAATTGTGGACGCCGTTCGCCGTGCCCGTGTTGATTGCGGAAAATCAGCGTAAAGAGTCTCGTTCATAGGTCCCGATTCTATGGTAATATATCTCCAACATCATTTCCGCAATCACATGGATAAAGGGAGGATACAATGCCGATCATTCAAGCTGTGGAACGTGCTCTGAAAATACTCGACCTTTTTGATGAACAGGTAACCGAACTGAAAATCACCGAAATCAGCGAACGTATGCAGTTGCACAAGAGTACGGTTCATTCCCTGTTAAAGACGCTACAGGTACACGGCTACATTGACCAAAACCCGGAAAACGGCAAATATCGGTTGGGGATGAAGCTGTTTGAACGAGGGCATTATGTCATCCATGGTCTGGATATTCGGAAAATAGCGAAAAGATACCTCGTCGACTTGTCCATGAAGACCGGGCAAACAACGCATCTTGTCATCCTGGACGACAAAGAGGGCGTGTATATCGATAAGGTGGAAGGTCCGATGGCGACGATTTTGTACTCGCGCATCGGCAGGAGAATTCCCGTACATTCCAGCGCGGTGGGCAAGGTGCTGGTCGCCTTCTTGCCGGAGGAAGAACTTCGATACATCTTGGATGGATATCAGTACGTGCCGCAGACGCCAAACACGATCACCAATGAACAGGCGTTTCGGCAGGAACTGGAGAAGGTGCGGCAGGCTGGTTATGCAGTAGACAATCAGGAGAACGAGCCGGGCGTTCGCTGCATCGCTGTTCCCATCCGCAATCACAAGGGGCAGGTGGTGGCTGCTGTCAGCATCTCCACGCTGGTCTCCCGCGTAGATGACCACATGTTGATGGAGTTCCTCGGCATGTTGAAGCCGGCAGCAGAGGAAATGTCGCAGCAGATGGGGTACGGTATCGCCTCACAGCATTCGTAACAAATCGTCTCGCAACTTTCGTGACAAGGAAGTGCACCCGTGGGTGTCAGCATAATTTAAAACATAGTTTTACAATACAAAACAAATGGGAGGGTACCATATGCGGATTATTCGATTCTTGATGGGGGACTCTGTTCCGGTGCTTGCAGCTGTCCTCGATGATTCCCGGGTATATGTGCTGCCGCAGCGCGATTTTCTCGAGCTGGTGAGGGAGGCGGATGAGCGCGGGATCAGCCCGCTTGCCGTGGTGCAGGAAGCCATCGCCGATGCGCAGCCGATTCCGCAGCGAATGGAAGAACTGCCGCTCTTGGTGCCGGTGGAAGCGCCGGAGGTCTGGGCCTGCGGCGTGACGTACGAGCGAAGCCGGGATGCGAGAAACTACGAGGCTACCGGCGGAAAGCTGGACGTCACGACGTTTTACGACAAAGTATATGAGGCGAAACGGCCGGAGATCTTCTTTAAATCGACCGCAGCCCGAACGGTCGGCCCCAATCGGGAATTGTACCTGCGCAGTGACTCCAATTGGCAGATCCCGGAGCCGGAACTTGGCCTGGTTCTCGCCAGTGACGGCAGAATACTCGGATATACGGTCGGCAACGACATGAGCTGCCGTGACATCGAGGGAGAAAACCCGCTTTATCTGCCCCAGGCGAAAGTGTGGCGGGGCTCCTGCTCAATTGGCCCGGCGATACGTCTGGCGGAAACGGTGGATGATCCGTACGCCTTCCAGATCACCTGCCGCATCAGCCGGAACGGAACCAAAGTGGTGGAAGGTACAGCAAGCACCGGACAGTTGAAGCGGCGGTACGATGATCTGGTCGCGTATCTGCTGCGGGACAACCAGATTTTTGACGGCACCGTGTTGTTGACCGGCACGTGCATCGTCCCGCCGGATGAGTTCACGCTGGCCGACGGTGATCGGATCGAGATTGAGATATCCGGCATCGGCGTGCTGGTCAATCCCGTCAAGAGCCAGGCAGTGAAAAGTGTTACCGTGTAAAACCAGATTCAACCGACAAAAACGGAGCCGGTCATCCGGCTCCGTTCCAGACTGAAGACAAACTGTACTTTTTCATTGAGGTTCCGCAAGGAAACAATCTTTCCATCGTTGTCAGGCCGAAAGGCCTGCACATTGATCAACCGAAGGTGGAGATAAAGTACGGGCATGGAGTGATGGGCCAAGCGAGCTCCTTTGACGACCGACTTAGCGGAAAAACGAAGACGCGGGAATCAACAGGGGACACAAGTCTCACTTCATCGAAATACCCAGATGTTTGTCCCCTGCCCGCGTCTCGTTTTGGAGCGGACATCATTCGCTTCTGTGCTGGGCGTCAAGCGAGCGAGCGGGCCCGATCTCCCATGCGCCGCAGACTTTGTCTACACGCTGAAACGGAGCCGGTCATCCGGCTCCGTTCGTGACGCATCCCTACACTTTTCTGCTGTCGGCTACCCTCGCGTCTTTGTCCTGCTGTAACGTTTTCTTGTATTCGACGAGGCCAATCTCGCAGCCGGGGCCGATCGTTACGTTGTTTCCGCGCACGACGCTGGCCTTCGTGTACTCCAGATAGATGTCGTCGCCCTCGATCGTGCCGGCTGTAAGTGAACCGGCGGACGGAGAGAACAATGACTGAAACATTGCGCCAAGGCCCGACCCGAACCCTCTGCGGACACAGATCTGGTCGCCGCCGATTTCCTTGGCTGTGGAATCACCGTACAGGCGGACGTCGACCCTGCCCGCATTCAACAGCCCGCCGACGGTAAAGCTGCCGGTGGCCAAAAACCTCTCAGCCTGGCAGTCGCCTTTTGCCTTGAGCATCCCTTTGATTTCCAGTTCCTCTCCGCTGATATGGCCGTCTACTCGTAACTCTCCGCGAAGCAGGACTTCCTGCAGTTCGGCATTGCCGTGAATGTCCAGATTGCCGGTGATCTTTGCCTTTGCCGCCTGCATGTTTTGTGAAACGATGGCATCCCCGGTGATCTTCGCCGTTTCTGCTTTCAAGCTGCCATAAAACTCGCATCTCCCCATGCAGGTAAATGTGCGGCAGTCCACATCGCCGTCCACTCGGCCTTCTCCGCGCACTTTTACGTCATGGTAGACCCCGCCGGACGCGCTCACTGTACCGGTGATGGTCAAGTCTGATCTGATATTGCCTGGTTCCATTTGTATCCCTCCTTGACACAGCTTGCTTGACACAGCTTGGGCCGTGCGGTCATGGATGCCAGTGGTCAACGGACATGTCTCAGGTCTCCTTCGACGATTACACCTGTTGATGACGGGTCACCTTGGCCTCGGGAGACTGCTCGTATTTGTTGCGGTACTCGACCAGTTCGATGTCGCAGCCCGGACCGATGCGCACGTTGTTTCCGCGAACCACGCCGGCTTGCGTGTATTCCAGATAGATGTCATCACCCTCGATGCTGTCTGCGCTCAGTTTGGACGCAAACGGGGGAAAGAGAAACGCCAGAAATCTGGAAAGGTCGTTTGTCTCTCTGCGAACCGATATCGTTTTGCCGCCCATTTCCCGGATGCGGCTGTGTCCGTACAGCCTGACATCAATCGTTTCCGCGTTGACCAGTCCGTCGATGCGGATACCGCCCTTGATGGTGAGGGTTTCCACCTCGCAGTTTCCGGTGATGTTCGGCATTCCGCTCAGCTCCGCCCGCTCACCGACAATGTCGCCGCGGACGGTCGCCTTGCCGTTTATGACGACGTGCTCCGCCTTGAGAAAGCCGGCGATGGTGGCCAGCCCGTTTACTTCGATGCTGTCGTCAGCTGTTACGCTGCCGTTAATGTCTGCCTTGCCGTTGCAGAGAAACCTGACGCATGACAGATCGCCGTTTACCTTGCTCATTCCGTCGATTCTGACGTTGTTGAAAACCCCGCCCGACGCGCTTCCCATCCCGCTGATCAGCAGGTTGTGCCGCTTTTCCCTGTCCATAGGCGATTCCTCCCTTACGATAGTTTCAATTTCAGTGTTTCAATAACGTCGGCGATATTGAGCCGTTCCACGATGTTGACGCTCTGCTCGAAGTAGACGTCGCTCGGGCTTGAGACGAGCAGAAAAGCGGACACGCCCATTTTGCGCACGAAGATCAGTTCGCAATTTTTTCCTGCGAATTTGCCGTAGTGTCGGAGCAGCGTGCCGAGCAGGTTTTTGCCTTCGTCGAGGCTGATGACGCCCTGCTGGAGCAGCTTTTCCAGGATGAAGACAGCCAGGATGTGGTCGAACGGAAACACCGGTGCATCCCCGAACTGTTCCGTAAACAAGTCCAGTGCCACTTTTGAAACAATGTTACGTTTCAGTAAGTCCTGTTTGCTCAAGGATATGTCCGCAGGCGCGGGCGAGAACATATCGGCCAGTTCGTCGAGCGACAAGTCATCCTTCATGTTTTTGATCTTGTCAATGCGAGCGAGGATCATTTCGCGGGGAAAAAACGTCTCCTGACCGGTGAAGGTGGATTTGCGGATGAACCACTCTTCGGGAATGAGCTTTTTTCGCTTCCAGCGGTACAGTTGGCCGTATGAGATGCCTGTCAGTTCCAGCAGTTCCTTCTTGGAGATGAGATCCTGTTCCACAACGGGCCCCCCTTTCGCACAATTAGTGTAACATAACAATGTTACGTTGTAAAGGCGGCAGCCGCCTGTTCGGGAAACAAGCAGGTGGAAGTAGGCATATCACGTAACTGCGCTGCTGTGTCCCGATTTCATGATCGTGCTGTTATGAAATTAATATTGCAATAACTAAAATGTGGTGCAATAATTATTTCATAAACGACGTGGGGGGAGTCACCATGAATCTTTCTTCCTTTCAGCAGCACTACCGTGAAAAACGTCCGAAATCAGCGGCGTTTTTTGAGCAGGCACAAATGTTGATTGCCGGTGGAGTGAACGGCAATCTGCGATACTATCAACCCTTTCCCATTACCTTTGCGCAGGCGCGTGATGCCTGGCTGTATGACCTGGACGGCCATGCGTACGTCGACTACTTGCTGTCTTATGGCGCTTTGCTTTTGGGGCATGGTCATCCGGTTGTGCAGAAGGCGATTCAACAAGTATGGGAACAGCAGGGGACCAGCAGTTTTGGTGCAACTCATCCGCTGGAGCTGGAAATGGCACAAGAACTGGCCGGTCTGTATCCCAGCTTCGAGGAAGTGCGGTTTACCAATTCCGGTTTGGAAGCGACGCTGTTTGCTCTGCGTCTGGCAATGGCTTACACGGGGAAAACGCATATCGCCAAATTTGAGGGCCATTATCACGGGGCGCACGATCATGTGCTGGTCAGCGTAAATCCGACCTTTGACCGCTTCGGGGATCAAACATCGCCGGCGTCCGTTCCGGAATCCCTGGGGACACCGGATTACTATCTGCAGCATACCGTCGTGCTTCCGTTCAACGATTGGGATGCTTGCGAAAAAATTATGACAGAGAAAAAGGATCAGCTCGCCGCTGTCATCGTGGAACCGATGCAATCCGGATATATCCCGGCCGACCGCCAGTTTATGAAAAATCTGCGGCAGCTGACTGACAACCTCGGAATCATCCTCATTTTTGATGAAGTCAAGACGGGATTTCGCGTTTCCTTGGGGGGCGCCCAGGATTACTATGGCGTAACGCCAGATTTAAGCGCATTGGGGAAAGTGGTGGGAGGAGGGTTCCCGATCGGCGTCGTCGGGGGAAAACGCCGCCTTCTCGAGATGTGTTCGCCTCTGCGCTCCCGCAATCGTCAGGAAGTCGTCTTTCACAGCGGCACCTTCAACGGCAATCCCATCTCCCTTGCGGCAGGCCTGGCTACGATTCGGTATTTGCAGGAGCCTGGCCGTTTTGCATCGCTGGTGCAGCGCACACATCAGCTGCGCGACGGAATTCACGAGCTTGCCCGGCGGTATGGCGTCCCCGTAAAAACAATGGGCGTCGGGACCATTTTCAACGTCCTGACTACGGAGGCTGAAGTACGGAATTATCGCGATCTGGGGGCGAACCGCCACGAGCTTCGCCTTGCGCTCGACTATCTGCTGATGGATCACGGTGTCTATTCAAAACCGCTCAATCGCTTTTCGCTCTCAGACGCGCACGGCCCGGCGGAGATTCAGGCGACGCTGGACGCGTTTGAAAAAAGTTTTGCCGCGCTGGGCCAACATGTGACCGCATAGTCGTGTCCCGCTGCGTTGTCGCCGCTTCTATCCTTTCGTATACTTAACGGTATTGGATGTACGGGACAACGTATTGAGGTGATCACGATGGAATACGGACCTTCCATTCTCCAGAAGGTGTCACAGTTGTACGCACAGATGAGTCCCTCACAGCAGCGGATTGCCGACGTAATACTGCGGGACCCTGAATCGGCCGCCTTTTACAACGTCGCCGAAATGTCCCGCAAGGCCGGTGTCAGCGAATCGACCGTTACCCGCTTTGCCTCGTTTATCGGCTGTTCGGGCTATCCGGCCCTCTCGCGGGAACTGCAGGAACTGGTCCGATCAAAGTTGACCACCGGCGAGCGCTTCCAGCTCTCGCGCGTGGTGGAAAGCGCCGAGCAGCGAACAGTCCTGCAGTATTTCGAAGAGGATGTGCAAAACCTGACGCTGATGATGGAACGAATCGATTTGGAGGCGTTTGGAAGGATCGTCAAACGTCTCGTCGCGGCTCCGCGCATCGGAATCGTTTGTGCGCGAAGCACGCTGTCCATCGGGCTTTTCTTCGAGTTTTACCTGCGTTTTCTGAGCAAGGAGACCGTCTTGCTTACCGGAGAGCCGCGCACGGTTGATCAGCTGCAACGCTTTGGCGCAGACGATGTGATTGTGGGCATCGGCTTTGCGCGATACTCCCGTTTTACGGTCGACTGTCTGGCCTACGGGAAGAAAAAAGGGGTTCATGTCGCAGCCATTACTGACTATCCCTCTTCGCCGCTGGTTCGCCATGCCGACGAGGTGCTCTATACGCCGACAGGAATTGCTTCACACATGGATTCCCTGGTAGCGCCGCTTTCGGTCGTCACTGCCCTGCTGCGAGCGATGACCCAGGCGTCTGCCGAACAGGCCAAGGATGTCCTGCTGGAATTGGAAGAGGTTTGGAGGCACTTTGACAGTTACGTGGAACCCAGGAAATAGACATGTGCGTGACCCTATCAAACTGCACGTGCAAAACACCCTGCCGGCATCGGTAGGGTGTTTTTGCATAATGCAGGATTTTCTACACATACAAACGTTGTTCATGGGAAATGTATGGATATGAAACTGGGGGTTTATGGCGAACACGATGTCTGAGCGCTTACGAACAAGGAGGGATTCATTTGAATCACAGAGAGCATCAAGAAGAGAATCCGTTTTTCAATCTGGTCGAGAACAAGCTCGAGGAGCCCGGGAATGACCAACAGAAGAAGCAGCAGAACGACGAACGACAGCATGGGCAGCAGGACGTACAGCAGGCAATTGAGCAGAAGCGGCAGCAGATAGCGCCGCCAGCCGCGCCTTGTCAGCGGGAGGAGCAGCAGAATCAGGTGAACCATCAAAAAATCAATCAATTTATCCAGGAATCCAAACAAGAACTGCAAGAAGGAGCACTTGGCGATATCTGGCAACAGGAGCAACAGGAGCAACCGCAGCAACAACAAGAACAGCAACAACAGCAACCGCAACATCAACTGCAAGAATCGAAACCTGCATCCGGTATGCAGCAGGGGAGTGCCAGCCAAGGTGCTGTCGGCACGGTGTGAAAAAACGTTTGCAACCGAACAGCTGCCCCAACCGTAATAATAGTAGGAATACGAACTTGATTCATGGGGAGGCAATCACATGCTCATCTCAACCACCAACACCTTGCAGGGCAAAGAAGTTGTGGAGTATCTGGGCATTGTCAGCGGTGAAGTGATTATGGGGGCCAACGTGGTTCGCGATTTTCTGGCAGGGATCACTGACATCATCGGCGGCCGCAGCGGTGCCTATGAGAACAAGCTCGCCGAAGGCAGGGAACTGGCGATCCAGGAAATGAAGGAGAAAGCGAGAGCCCTGGGGGCAAATGCCGTCATCGGCGTGGATTTGGACTTCGAGACGCTGCGCGAAGGCATGATGATGGTAATCGCTACGGGAACAGCGGTACGGGTGAAGTGACAGTCGGGCATCTGCCCGGCTTTCTCTTTGATGCGATCGGGTAGGACAAAACAAGCGGAGCAAAAAATGCTTTACTCCGAATGGGAAGCAATACTATTCTAACAAGTGAACAAGTATTTTCTAAATTGTCAGCAAATAACATACGCTGCCGGCATCCCATTAGGGAGAACGGACTTCCGTAGACGCAGCAGCTCACCCTGCCAAAGAACTATAATACATGGCGGCGGCGAGGCCGTTCCCCCAAAACGCCGAAAGCGCGAGATACAAACCTTCATCTGCGGGCATTGAGACAATAATTCCCGCTCTGTCGACCATGGTAGAAAAAACTGGTCAAGACTTGGAGTCCTGCGATAAAATAAGACCTGCGAACTACTGTCTCCATAATGAGGGACCGCTCGTGTACCTTTTTGGCTGTTATCAAAAAGCTGGAAGACCACACCGTGCACGTTGACTTCTACCACCTGTCGAAGCAGCCCCAGCCGAGCGCCTGATGCTGAAGGCAAACGCCAGATTCGTGAAAAAGACGGGATAATTTCGTCGCGGCCGCCTTCGACGAGGCGGGCGCAGAACCAGTTTGCGGATTGGACAAGCGTGGTGACAAATGCGGCGCGATCCGCACTGTCGATTGGGGCTGTTGCAGGGATGTCTGACAAGCCAGCGATCACGATGGGAGGATACCTGCATGAAAAGGACCTTGCGTGCGTATGTGTTTCCGGTACTGATGGCCGGTCTGTTGCTGGCCGGCTGCTCCGAGGGCGTCAAAGATGCGGAGTCCGACATGAAAAAGCAGTTGGACGCCGATCTGAGAGCCGTGGAAAAGGTAACCGTGCTCTCCACGGACGGTCAGGAAGTTCCTCTTGCTCTCGACGAATTTCTCAAGGAACTTCCCGAGCAGGGAAAAGACCTGCAGGTTTCCCCGCAGCCGCTGAAGCGGGACGAGATTCGCTATACGCTGGTGCTCTACCGGCAGAAGCTGGCCCCGTTGGTGGTGGAAGTGGGCAAGCAAGCAAGCCAGTACGGAGAGAATACATATCGCGGACCGGGTGCCGACCGCTTTTACCAGTGGATCCATCGGAAGGCGGGAAAAGGGCTGCTGCCGACAGCAGTCCAGACGGCGGTGGTCACTGCTGAAGACTTGGGTCAAACGGTTACGCTTGGCACAACCCAGGCGAAATTTCTCCAGGGGGTGCTTGCGGCTGCCACCCCGCTGAGCGACGAGAAGATCGATCAGTACCCGCTGTATCCCAATTACCTGCTGCGCATCGATGCAGGGGATCGTTCCCTGCACGTTTCCATGCTAACGCCGACGCTGGTGTCCATTCCGTTCGGCCGGGAAACGCATTACTACAGCATCCAGGGTTCGCTGTTTTCGCAGCTCACCCAATGGCTGCCGCCGCGGCGGACGGAGGGTGATGCGTTGGACAGGCTGTTTCAAGCGTCGAAAATCCGCATCGAGCCGTCCGGGGATGTAAGCGTGGCGTCTGTCGAGCAAAGCGCGACGGAAACGACGGTGGAGCAGGGGAAAGCACATCAGTGTGTCCGGCTGCTGAAAGGCGGAGTGGCGATTGCCGGTCAGCCAAAGTCGCCGGGCAATGAGCGCTATCGCCTGATCTTTTCCGTCGAACAGGGCGACGTGACCGTGCACGTCTACGATCGCCACATTCGCGTGAACGACACCTGGTATGTCCACGAGCATCTGGACGACAAGCTGCTGACCCTGTTTGGAGGAAAAAAGTAAGCGGAATTCTCATGAAATGTTCGACTTCTGGTCACGCTAGTAGAGAACATGTCAATTCCACTACCACTTTTGCGATTTTTGTCGTAGAATAGTTACGTTGCACTGATAAAGGCAGTTTTGTGTCTGGCGGAACAAACTTTGGGCCGGTGCGAACCTGCCGATCTTTATTTGCCATTAGGAGGATGGAGAATGAACATTCACGAGTATCAAGGCAAAGAGATACTGAAGCAGTACGGTGTAAAGGTTCCCGAAGGACGCGTGGCGTTCACCGTGGATGAAGCGGTGGAAGCGGCCAAGGAACTGGGCACCCAGGTAGTCGTCGTGAAGGCGCAAATCCATGCCGGCGGACGCGGTAAGGCAGGCGGGGTAAAAGTGGCGAAAAGCCTCGACGAAGTCCGTACATATGCGCAAGAGCTGCTTGGCAAGGTTCTGGTTACTCACCAAACCGGTCCGGAAGGCAAAGAAGTAAAACGCCTCCTGATTGAGCAGGGCTGCGACATCAAGAAGGAATACTACGTCGGTCTTGTGGTTGACCGTTCGACAGGCCGTGTCGTTATGATGGCCTCCGAAGAGGGCGGTACTGAAATCGAAGAAGTGGCAGCACGCACTCCGGAAAAAATCTTCAAGGAAGTCATCGACCCGGTTACCGGCCTGACTCCATTCCAAGCGCGCAAGCTGGCGTTTGCGATCAATATTCCGAACGAATTGGTAAACAAAGCCGTCAAGTTCATGATGGGCCTGTACCAAGCATTTGTCGACAAAGATTGCTCCATCGCCGAAATCAACCCGCTCGTGGTTACCGGTGACGGCGAAGTCATGGCGCTTGACGCCAAGCTGAACTTCGACAGCAACGCCCTGTTCCGCCACCCTGAGATCGTGGAACTGCGCGACCTGGATGAAGAGGACGAAAAAGAGATCGAAGCATCCAAATTTGACCTCTCCTACATCGCCCTGGATGGCAACATCGGCTGCATGGTAAACGGTGCCGGCCTGGCCATGGCGACCATGGACATCATCAAATTCTACGGCGGCGAACCTGCCAACTTCCTCGATGTAGGCGGCGGCGCTACCGAAGAAAAAGTAACCGAAGCGTTCAAGATCATCCTGAAAGACCCGAAAGTAAAAGGGATCTTTGTCAACATCTTCGGCGGCATCATGAGATGCGACGTCATCGCAAACGGCGTTGTTGCTGCTGCGAAACAAGTGAAACTGGATCGTCCGCTGGTTGTCCGTCTGGAAGGCACCAACGTGGACCTCGGCAAGAAAATCCTCAGCGAATCCGGGCTCAACATCGTTGCGGCTGACTCCATGGCGGATGGCGCTGAGAAGATCGTAGCGCTGGTTCAATAAGGCACAGTCTCGGACGCACCGGAGAAAAGGCTTTTCGAGAAGTATCTATACGCGATGAAAAAGGTGGGACAATTACGCGATGAGTATTCTCGTGAACAAACATACAAAGGTAATCACCCAGAACATGACTGGTAAAACCGGTATGTTCCATACCAAAGGCGGTCTGGAGTACGGCACGCAAATGGTTGCAGGTGCAGTACCCGGCAAAGGCGGCACCGTAGTCGATTTCACGCTGGACAACGGCAGCACTGTATCGGTTCCGGTATTCAACACGGTAGCAGAAGCAAAAGAAGCGACCGGTGCCAACACATCGGTTATCTACGTTCCGCCGGCGTTTGCGGCTGACGCCATCATGGAAGCGGTTGATGCCGAACTGGATCTGGTCATCTGCATCACCGAAGGCATCCCGGTTCTCGACATGGTGAAAGTAAAACGCTACATGGAAGGCAAAAAGACCAAATTGATCGGCCCCAACTGCCCTGGTATCATCACGCCGGGTGAGTGCAAAATCGGCATCATGCCGGGCTACATTCACACCCCGGGTAAAGTGGGCATCGTATCCCGCTCCGGCACCCTGACCTACGAGGCGGTTCATCAAACCACGACCCGCGGTATCGGTCAGTCCACCGCAGTCGGTATCGGTGGTGACCCGGTAAAAGGCATGGAATTCATCGACGTGCTGAAACTGTTCAACGAAGACCCGGATACCGAAGCGGTTATCATGATCGGGGAAATCGGCGGTACGGCTGAGGAAGAAGCGGCTGAATGGATCGCTGCCAACATGAAGAAGCCGGTCGTAGGCTTTATCGGCGGTCAAACTGCTCCTCCGGGAAAACGTATGGGCCACGCTGGTGCAATCATCTCCGGCGGCAAAGGTACGGCAGCCGAGAAGATCGCCAAGCTGGAAGCGTGCGGCGTGCGCGTGGCAAAAACGCCGGCAGTCATCGGCGAAACGCTGGTGGAAGTGCTCAAAGAGCGCGGTCTGCTGGAAAAAGTAATGAACAAGTAATTCAATCTGGTCGCAGTTTGCGTGCCGAAAGAGGACAAGCATGGACGCTTGCCCTCTTTCTTTTTTTGTGCCCGCCGCTGTCTCCGTGTACAATAGCAGGCGAAACGTCGCGGCAGATGCCGCCGGACAACCACGCACAGATCGGAGGCGGTCGGGTGAAGGTCGGAAGTGATCGATTGGAAGAGCGGGATTGGCTGTATGCGATGATCAAGATGAACGGTCTGGGACGAAAAAAACTTTGGGAGCTGTACGGGCGCTGGGGATCATTCGCGCAAGCTGCCGTCAACTGGAAGAGCGTTTTGGAAGAGGGGAACGTACGGGTGAGAACTGTGCAGACCTGGACGGACGCGCTTGCGCCATCCGCTGTGCTGGCAGTGAAGCAGGAACGAATCCGCGCCGGCATCTCGTTCGTATGTTTCTGGGAAGAGGCATTTCCCCCGCTGCTCAGGAACATTCCAGACCCGCCATTAGCCTTGTTTTACAGAGGGGATGTGTCGCTGCTGAAGCAGCCTGCGATCGGTGTCGTGGGCGCCCGCAAGCCGACTGCATATGGACGGGCGGCGTGCCGCCACCTGGTCAAACAGTTGGCCCAAACAGGCATGGTAATCGTCTCCGGGCTGGCGTACGGAATTGACGCTGAAGCGCACAGGGCGGCACTTGACGCCGGAGCGCCTACTGTCGGGGTGATGGGCTGCGGAATCGACCAGGTGTATCCCGTGTTTCATCGGCGTCTCTACGCGGAGATTGGGTCAAGCGGCCTGCTTCTTTCGGAATATCCGCCGGGGACGCCCGCAAAGCCGGGCCTGTTTCCCGAGCGCAACCGGATCATCAGCGGGCTGAGTCTCGGCGTGCTGGTCGTCGAAGCGGCGGAACGCAGCGGATCGCTGATTACGGCCGATTGTGCGCTGGAGCAGGGGCGGGAAGTGTTTGCCGTCCCCGGGCCGATATTTTCCGAGGTGAGCGCGGGTCCGCATAACTTGCTGAAACAAGGTGCAAAGCTAGTAACGAATGCGGCCGACGTGATGGATGAATTGAGGGTATGGCCTAAGACGCCTGTTGCGGACGATCAGCCAGCCTGTGGAGATGGGGGCAGGCTGGGCGAAACGGAGAGCAAAGTATACGCGCTGATCGGCTGCGAGCCCGTCCACACTGACCAGCTGGCCGAAGCGCTCCCGCCGCGGGAACGGCAGCGGCTACACCAGACCCTGCTTATGCTGGAAACAGGAGGATTCATTGTCAGCTTGCCCGGAGGCTATTTTGCCAGAAAGTGACCTCGTCCGATTTCCTCTAAGCAATATCAAGCCTTGCAGGTGTTTGACAAATCGGATGAGCATATTTAATAATAGGGGAGATTCCTTACAGAAAGGGGAGGAAATAAGTGGCTGACACGCTTGTGATTGTCGAATCCCCAGCAAAAGCAAAAACGATTGGAAAATATCTGGGAAGCAAATATATGGTGAAAGCGTCCATGGGCCATGTGCGCGACCTCCCAAAAAGCCAAATGGGTGTTGACGTATCGAAAGGATTTGAACCGAAATACATAACCATTCGCGGCAAGGGGGATGTGCTGAAAACCCTTAAGGACGCCGCCAAGAAAGTAAAAAAGGTATACCTGGCGGCGGACCCGGACCGCGAAGGGGAGGCGATTGCCTGGCACTTGGCGCAGTATCTCGGGTTGGACATGAGCCAGCCGCTGCGCGTGGTGTTCAACGAGATTACCAAAGACGCCATCAAGGAGGCGTTCAAACACCCACGTCACATCAACATGGACCTGGTGAACGCCCAGCAGGCGCGGCGAATCCTGGACCGCCTGGTCGGCTACAACATCAGCCCGATCTTGTGGAAAAAGGTGCGCAAAGGGCTGAGTGCCGGGCGCGTTCAGACGGTGACGGTCAAGCTGATCATTGACCGCGAGCGGGAAATCCAGCGGTTTGTGCCGGAGGAGTACTGGACGATCAGCAGTACGCTCTTGAGCAACGGCAAGCCGTTTGAGGCCAAATTCTACGGATACGGCGACGAAAAAAGGGATCTGAAGTCAGAGGCGGACGTCAATGCGGTGCTGGACCGCATTCAGGGACAGCCGTACGTGGTGCAGAAGGTGACCAAACGGGAGCGCAAGCGCAATCCCGCACCACCGTTTATCACCAGCTCGCTGCAGCAGGAAGCGGCACGCAAGCTGAACTTCCGGGCGGCCAAGACGATGCGGATTGCGCAGGAGCTCTATGAAGGGATTGATCTGGGCGGCAAGGAAGGAACGGTCGGTCTGATCACCTACATGCGTACCGACTCCACGCGCGTTTCCGTGACGGCCCAAGAGGAAGCCAAAGCCTACATCGTGGAACACTTCGGGGCTGATTACGTCCCGGCCGAGCCGCGTGCCCAGGTGAAAAAGGAAAATGCCCAGGATGCCCACGAAGCGATTCGCCCGACGTCGGTCATGCGCACGCCGGACCAGCTCAAGGATGTGCTGAGCCGCGACCAGCTTCGCCTGTACCGGCTGATCTGGGAGCGCTTCCTTGCCAGTCAGATGGCGTCTGCTGTGCTGGACACGATGAGCGTGGACATCGCGGCAGGTGAAGTGACGTTCCGGGCGACCGGTTCCAAGGTAAAGTTCCCCGGCTTCATGAAGGTATATATTGAAGGAAGCGACGACGGCAAGGAAGAGGAAACATTCCTGCCGCCGATTGAAGAGGGACAGACGCTGGAATTGAAGGAAATCGAACCGACCCAGCACTTTACGCAGCCGCCGCCCCGCTACACCGAAGCGCGGCTGGTCAAGACGCTGGAGGAACTGGGGATTGGACGCCCCTCCACTTATGCGCCGACATTGGACACGATCCAGAAACGGGGCTACGTGGCTCTGGAGGAGAAGCGGTTCGTCCCGACCGAACTGGGGGAGATCGTCATTTCCCTGATCGAAGAGTTCTTCCCCGAAATCCTGGATGTGGAGTTTACCGCCCACATGGAATCCGACCTGGACAACATCGAGGAAGGGATTGTCGATTGGGTGAAGGTGCTCGACGCCTTCTACCAGGATTTTTCCAAGCGGCTCGCCGTTGCCGAGGAGCAGATGGAACAAGTAGAGCTGAAGGACGAAGAATCCGACGAGACGTGCGAACTGTGCGGCCGGGTGATGGTGTACAAACTGGGGCGTTTCGGGAAGTTTCTCGCCTGCTCCGGATTTCCCGAATGCCGCAACACCAAACCGATCGTCAAGGAACTCGGCATCCCCTGCCCGCAGTGTGAAACCGGATCGATCATTGAACGTAAATCTAAGAGGAACCGTATTTTTTACGGATGCAACCGTTATCCGGAATGCGATTTTGTTTCCTGGGACAAACCAATTGCGCGTCCTTGTCCGAAGTGCGGCGGGATGCTCGTCGAAAAGAAACGGAAAAAGCAGGGCGTCAGCATTGTCTGCACCAAATGCGATTACCAGGAAGAAGCCGATTCCTGAGGACGTGTGGAGGATACCAGCATGAATGAACAACCGTACGTAACCGTGGTGGGGGCCGGGTTGGCAGGCAGTGAAGCGGCCTGGCAGATCGCCCAATCCGGCGTCCGCGTCAAACTGTATGAAATGCGGCCGAAGACACAGACGCCCGCTCACCATACCGACAAATTTGCGGAGCTGGTCTGCAGCAATTCACTGCGGGCCAATTCGCTGACCAACGCGGTAGGGGTATTAAAGGAAGAAATGCGCCGCTTTGACTCGGTCATCATCGGCGCAGCGGACAAGTGCGCTGTTCCGGCCGGCGGTGCGCTGGCCGTGGATCGGCACGAGTTTGCCCAATATGTGACCGATGCCGTGCGCAACCACCCGCTGATCGAAGTGATCAACGAGGAAGTGACGGAGATTCCCGAGGGCATCGTGGTGATTGCCACCGGCCCGCTCACTTCGCCGGCGCTGTCGGAGAAGCTGAAGGAGTTGACTGGTGAAGAGTACCTGTACTTCTATGACGCGGCGGCGCCCATCATCGAAAAGGACTCCATCGACATGGACAAGGTGTTTGTCGCGTCGCGCTACGACAAGGGAGAAGCAGCCTACCTCAACTGCCCGATGACGGAAGAGGAGTTCAACCGCTTTTACGACGCGCTGATCACGGCGGAGGAAGCCCCGCTCAAGGAGTTTGAGAAGGAAATCTATTTCGAAGGCTGCATGCCGATTGAAGTGATGGCCAAACGGGGACGTCAGACGATGCTGTTCGGTCCGCTGAAACCGGTGGGCTTGATTGATCCGCGCACCGGCAAGCAGCCGTTTGCCGTCGTGCAGCTTCGCCAGGACAACGGAGCGGCCACCCTGTACAACATGGTCGGCTTCCAGACACATCTCAAGTGGCCGGAACAAAAACGGGTCTTTTCGCTCATCCCTGGCTTGGAAAACTGCGAAATCGTCCGCTACGGCGTGATGCATCGCAATACGTTCATCAATTCGCCCAGGCTGCTTCGTCCCACCTATCAGTACAAGGGGCGGGACACGCTGTTTTTCGCCGGACAGATGACCGGCGTGGAAGGATACGTGGAGTCGGCCGCATCGGGATTGCTGGCGGGCATAAACGCGGCCCGGCTGGCCAAGGGAGAGGAACTGCTTGTCCTTCCACCGGAGACGGTGATAGGCAGCATGGCGCGGTACATTACGACCGCAGACCCAAACAACTTTCAACCGATGAATGCCAACTTCGGGCTTGTTCCCGAGCTGCCGAAACGCATTCGCAACAAGCGGGAGAAGAACGAAAAACTCGCTGAGCGGGCGCTAGACACAATTCAGAATTTTACACAAAAAAGACACAAATTAAGTTGATATACGATTTTCGGCTGTGTTACTATATAGGTGCCTTTGAGGAGGGTGCATGCCAGATGGACAAATCGCAGCAGATATCCATAGACATTGAGCTGTTCACCCGTTACTTGCGCGTCGAAAAAAATGCCTCTCCTCATACGGTGAAGCAGTACGTGGCTGATATTAACGAATTCGTCGCCTTTATGGAACAGCACCAAATCCCCGTATTTGCTGCTGTTTCTTATTTACACGGCCGCTCTTTTCTCGCTCATTTGGCGAAAAGGGGGCTGTCACGGCGCAGTATCGCCCGCAAGCTGTCCAGTTTGCGCAGTCTGTACCGTTTTTTGCTGAGGGAAGGCCGGTTGGAGCAAAATCCGTTTCAACTGGTGTCCACGCCCAAGGTGGAAAAAAAGCTCCCCTCGTTCCTATATCCGCATGAACTGCAACCATTTTTTGACCTGCCTGACACACAGACCCCGCTCGGCATGCGCGATCGGCTCATTTTCGAGCTGCTGTATGCGAGCGGGATTCGCGTGTCCGAGCTGGTGACGCTGACGCTGGATGCGGTCCATGTCTCCAGGGGAATCGCCCTGGTGTACGGAAAAGGGGCCAAGGAGCGATATGTGCCGATCGGCAGTTATGCTTGTGACATTCTCCGGCAATACCTAGAATATGGAAGGCCAAAACTGCTATCCGGTAACAGCGACCACGGCTATCTGCTGCTCAACTACAGGGGGGAACCGCTGTCCGACCGGAGCGTCCGCCGCATCGTCGACAAATACGTGGAGCAGCACGCCCTGAACCTGCGCGTGTCGCCGCACACGTTCCGCCACACCTTTGCCACCCATCTGCTGAACGCGGGAGCCGATCTGCGGACCGTTCAGGAGCTGTTGGGCCACGTCAACGTTTCGACGACGCAGGTGTATACGCATGTGACCAAGGAACGGCTGCGCCATGTCTATGACGCGGCCCATCCGCGTGCGACCGCGCGTCATTCCGGGTCCGCCGGAAGTACATGAGCGGGAGGAATCTGCAATGGAACAGTTTCATGCAACGACGATTTTTGCCATACATCACAACGGCGAAGCGGCCATGGCCGGCGACGGACAGGTCACGTTCGGCAACAGCATGGTGATGAAGCACGGGGCAAAAAAAGTGCGCCGACTGTACCGCGGTGAGGTGCTGGCGGGTTTTGCTGGGGCTGTCGCGGATGCGATCACCCTTTTTGAAAAGTTTGAAGGCAAACTGGAAGAGTTCCACGGCAACCTGCAGCGGGCGGCTGTGGAGTTGGCGAAAGAATGGCGCATGGATAAGATCCTGCGCCGCTTGGAAGCGATGATGATCGTGATGAACAAGGAGCATCTGCTGCTCATTTCCGGCAACGGCGAAATCATCGAACCGGATGACGGCATTCTCGCGATCGGCTCGGGAGGCAGTTTCGCATTGGCGGCTGGCAGGGCGCTGAAACGGTACGCGCCTCATCTGAGCGCCAAGGAGATTGCCGAAGCCGCGCTGCGGACGGCTGCTGAGATTTGCGTGTTCACCAACGACAATCTGGTCGTGGATGAGATGAAATGAAAGGAAGGGAGGACTCCCTGTGCTGAACCTTGAGCAGTTAACCCCGCGCAAGATTGTAGAACATCTGGACGTGTACATCGTCGGGCAGGCCCAGGCGAAAAAAGCCATCGCAGTGGCGCTTCGCAACCGGTACCGGCGCAGCCGGCTGCCGGAACATCTGAGGGATGAAGTGGTGCCGAAAAACATCCTGATGATCGGGCCGACCGGCGTGGGGAAAACGGAGATCGCCCGCCGGATCGCCAAATTGACGGGGGCTCCGTTTGTCAAAGTGGAGGCCACCAAATTTACAGAAGTGGGGTATGTGGGCCGCGACGTGGAGTCGATGGTTCGCGACCTCGTCGAGGCGGCCATCCGCACCGTCAAGCAGGAAAAAATGGAGGAAGTCCGGGAGAAGGCGGAGAAGCTGGCAAACGACGCCATCGTCAACATCCTCGTCCCTTCACGCAAACAGCAGCATTCGTTCAAAAACCCGCTGGAGATGCTGTTCGGCGGTCAGCAGCAGCAGACTCAAACGTCCGATGCGGAAGATGCGTCGCTGGAACAGCAGCGCCGGCAGGTGGCCTGGCAGCTCGCGAATGGTCATCTGGAGGACCAGATGATTGAAATCGACGTGGAAGATCAATCCCCGTCCATGTTTGACCTGTTTCAGGTTCCGGGTACGGAGCAAATGGGGATGCAGATGCAGGACATGTTGGGCAACCTGCTCCCCAAGAGGACGAAGAAGCGAAAATTGCGAATAAAAGATGCGCGAAAGGTATTAATTCAACAAGAAGCGCAAAAACTGGTGGATATGGACGAAGTCACGCAGGAGTCGATTTACCGCGCCGAAAACCACGGCATCATCTTTATTGACGAGATCGACAAAATCGCCGGAAAGGACGGTCGGGGTCCCGACGTCTCGCGGGAAGGCGTTCAGCGCGACATCCTGCCAATCGTGGAAGGTTCGACAGTGATGACCAAGTACGGGCCGGTCAAGACCGACCACATCCTGTTCATTGCTGCCGGCGCATTTCACATGGCCAAACCGTCCGATCTGATTCCGGAACTGCAGGGGCGTTTCCCCATCCGTGTGGAGCTGACCAGCTTGCGGGCGGAGGACTTTGTCCGGATTTTGACAGAGCCAAAAAATGCGCTCTTGAAGCAGTACAGCGCGCTGCTGGAGACGGAAGGGGTCCGGGTGGAATTTACCCCGGAGGCAATCCAGGAAATCGCCCGTCTGGCAGCCGAGGTGAACCAGTCTACCGACAACATCGGTGCGCGTCGTCTGCACACGATGCTGGAAAAACTGCTGGAAGACCTCTCCTTTGAGGCGCCTGACATTCATTTGGATGTGGTGCAAATCACGCCGGAGTACGTCCGTGACAAACTCGGATCGATTGCCGGCAACAAGGATTTAAGCCAGTACATTCTCTAAATCCGAACGATCACTATTATTGGGAGGAACGTAACAATGGATTTGTTATCAAAAACCAGAAGAATTAACCGCCTGCTGCAAAAATCGGCGGGTCATGCCGTCAACTTCAACGAGATGGCGCAAGTGCTGAGTGATGTCATTGAGGCCAACATTTTCGTCGTCAGCCGCAAAGGCAAACTGCTCGGCTTTTCGATTCACCAGGAAGTGGACAACGATCGCATCCGCAAAATGCTGGAAGAGCGCCGTTTCCCCGAAGAGTACAGCACCGGTCTTCTGAAAGTGGAAGAGACGTCTGCCAACCTGGATGTAGACAGCCCGTACACCATTTTCCCGGTTGAGATGAAAGAAGTATTCCGCTCCGGGTGGACCACCATCGTGCCAATCATCGGCGGTGGCGACCGGCTGGGTACGCTGATTCTCGGCCGCGTCAACAACCAGTTTGTCGACGATGACCTGATCCTGGCCGAAGTGGGCGCGACCGTGGTCGGCATGGAAATCCTGCGGGAACGCTCCGAAGCGATCGAGGAGGAAGCGCGCAGCAAAGCGGTTGTGCAGATGGCCATCGGCTCCCTTTCCTACAGCGAACTGGAAGCCGTGGAGCACATCTTTGAAGAGCTGGAAGGCAAGGAAGGCCTGCTGGTCGCATCCAAAATCGCTGACCGCGTGGGCATTACCCGTTCCGTCATTGTAAACGCCCTGCGCAAACTGGAAAGTGCAGGTGTGATTGAATCTCGTTCACTCGGGATGAAAGGTACCTTCATCAAGGTGCTGAACGAAAAACTGCTGCCGGAACTGGAAAAACTGAAAACTTCATGACTTTTGAAGCCCCTGGAGTCAGGAGATAATGTCTCCAGATGGTGACAATTCTGTGAAGGAAAGGTGTAGCGACAGTGAAAAGCTACACCTTTTTTCATGGGCAAATAGTCCTGTTTATTGAGTGGGACTAACTGGTCTCACGAGCCTAAAATTGGCGAATCTCTGTAAAATTATTGAATTCTAGCAAGGATCGTACCAAAAACTTAGTAATATCAGGAAGGATAAGGGATTTAGTCCCATTGAATCATTTTGAGAAAAGTTGCCACAATAGGGCTTTTTTCGTTATACCAGTTTTGCTATGATGGAGTCGTATTCTTGTGTCGAATAAGCGAGAAATTCCGACATTTATGCGGAAAAAGAGCGGAATGAGGGGGTGGAAAGATGCTGGAAAGCGTTCATTTGCAGGTCCTAGAGCGGTCGTTGGACACCGCCATGCTTCGACAACGAACCATCGCGAACAATATCGCGAATGTAGATACCCCTCAGTTCAAAAGCAAGCGTGTCGTCTTTGAGGAGTTATTGCAGCAGGAACTTGCGGGGACTGCGGGTCTACAGAAGTTGGAGGCGTACCGTACCAATGAGCGGCACATCCCATTTAACCGAATGGGGACACTGCCGATGCCGCAAATCTTGTCGAATGTCGGGAACATGATGCAACACAACGGCAACGATGTAGATCTGGAGTTTGAGATGAATGAGTTGGCCAAGAACCAGATCTGGTACAATGGTCTGACGCAGCTCACGGCAGGATACTTCCAGAAGCTGCGCAGCGTGCTCGAAGGTGGAGGGAGATAGTAGATGAGCCTGTTTCAGGGAATGGATACAAGCGCCTCTGCGCTGACAGCCAACCGCCTGCGGTTGGATACGATCGCGGCGAACATCGCCAACGCCAATACGACCCGCGCCACATTCGTGAACGGGGCCTGGCAGCCGTACAAACGCAAAATGGTGGAACTGTCGCCGGTAAACGGGCAGTCGTTTGACAACCTGCTTCAGGCGGCGATTGGTACGGTGACCGGCCAGACTGAACAAGGCGTACGTGTGACGGCAATCCGCGAAGACAATACGCCGTTCAAACGAATGTACGATCCGACGCATCCGGATGCTGACGCAGAAGGATACGTACTGCTGCCAAACGTCGACGTGATGAAGGAAATGGTGGACATGATCTCTGCTTCGCGTTCCTACGAAGCCAACGTCACTGTCCTGAACGCAGCCAAAAGCATGATGATGAAAGCACTGGAGATCAAGTAAGAGGGGGCGTAAGGAATGGACATTAGCGTGCTTTCCCGAGTGGACGCGATACAGCCAAAATCCGTGACGAAGTCGTATACGCCTGCAGAGGTCACGAAGTCCTTTTCAGCCTATCTCGCGGATGCGCTGGATCAGGTCAATCAGGCACAGGTGGAATCAGCCGTGCTGGCGGACCGGTTTGCAGCCGGACAAGTCCAGGACGTGCATCAGGTCATGATCGCCGGTCAGAAATCCACGATCATGCTGCAAATGGCCTTGCAGGTGCGCAACAAGGTGATTGAGTCCTACCAGGAAATCATGCGCATGCCTATTTAACGTCGTCGGTATTCTTGGTGAGGTGAACCATGAACGAACGTCTTTTACAGTATAAAGAGCAAGTCTTGACGAAATGGAATCAGCTTTCGCCCAAGCGAAGGTGGATGATTTCCGGGATCGTGCTGTTTTTGCTCATCTCGCTCAGCCTATACATATACATTGCCTCACAGCCGGTCTACACGCCCCTCTACAACCAGAGGCTGAGTGAACAGGAAATCGGATTGATCAAGCAGGAACTGGAAAGCAAGAATATTCCATACCGCATCACGAATAACGGGACCAACATCGAGGTTCCGCAAAAGCTGGCTCAAGATGTCATCGTCGATCTGGCCGCTCAAGGAATTCCCAGCCAGGCAGGCATCAACACGGAGATCTTCTCCAACACGCTGGGTGTAACGGACCGTCAGTTTGACGTGATGAAAAAAGAGGCGCTGCAGCAAGAACTGCGCAAGATGCTGGAACGGGTAAACGGTGTCCGAAGCGCTCAGGTGATGATCAACCTGCCGGAGGAAAGCATCTGGATCACGGAAAAGCCTGAATCAGCAACCGCCTCCGTCATCGTAGACGTGGAACCGGGTACCCGGTTGGACCAAAAGCAAATCAACGCGCTGTACCTGTTGGTATCCCGCAGCGTACCCAAACTGCCGCCGGATAACATCACAATTTCCGACCAGTACTCCAATCTGCTGGAGTGGAAGGAAGGCACCGAAACGGAAGGCTCGCTGACCAGCTTCGAGCAGCAGGAGAAAATCAGAGCCAACGTCGAGCGCGAGATTCAGCAAAACCTGTACCAACTCCTGGGCACGATGATGGGCAGGGATAAGGTCATCGTCCATACGTTTATCAAGATGAATTTCGACAAGGAAAACCGCGTGGAAAACCTGGTCGAAGCGCCGGATAAGGAAAACAACGAAGGACTTATCATCTCATCCCAAAAATCATCCAAAACGTTCTCCGGGCAGGGTGCTCCTCCTGGCGGAATAGCAGGAACTGGCGAAAATGCCGTCCCCGGTTATCCGGGAAGCTCGCCGCAGGGAAGCAACAGCCAGTACGAAGAACTGAGCGATACGATCAACCGCGAAGTAAACCGAATCACCCGCAACATCACGATGAGCCCGTACAAGATCGAGGACATCACGATCAACGTCGGCGTAGAGCCTCCGGAAGGCGGGCAGTTGGATGATCAGACCATCGAAAGCATCAAGCAGGTACTCCGCAACGTGGTGCGAGTCACGTTAAGCGACAGTGGCGTGCAGTTGACCCAGGAGGAACTGGACCAGCACATCTCTGTCTTGCCGCGTCAGTTCTCCGGCAAGGTGGCAGTTGACAGCTCCACCGACTTGACACCGTATTTGTACGGAGCAGGTGCAATCGCCCTGTTGGCTCTTGGTGCGGTCGCATTCCTTATCTATCGCCGCCGCCAAGCGAAGCTGCAAGAAGAAGAGGTTCCGGACCTGATGCCGCCGCAACCGATGGAGATTCCGGATTTGACCTACCAGGAAGACACGGATCAAGTGGTGGTGCGCAAGCAACTGGAAAAACTAGCGCGCAGCAAGCCGGACGAATTCGTTGTCTTGCTTCGCACGTGGTTAGCTGAAGACTAAGGAGTGAAAACAGTATGGCTCGCGGCGCCAAAGAGTTGACCGGACGACAGAAGGCAGCAATCCTCCTCATCTCGCTCGGGCCGGAAATCTCCGCCCAGGTGTTCAAGCACTTGCGCGAAGATGAGATTGAACAGCTTACGCTGGAAATTGCCAACGTCCGGAAGGTTGATTCCGATGAAAAAGACAAGATTCTTGCTGAGTTTCACCAGATAGCGGTCGCCAAGGAAGTCATTGCCCAAGGCGGAATCACATACGCAAAGGAAATTTTGCAAAAAGCGTTGGGCGAATCGAAAGCGATGGATATTATCAACCGTCTGACCGCCAATCTGCAGGTACGCCCGTTCGACTTTGCCCGCAAAGCGGACCCGGGCCAAATCCTGAACTTTATCCAGAACGAACATCCGCAAACAATTGCCCTGGTGCTCTCCTATCTGGAGCCGCAGCAGGCAGCGATGATTCTCTCCGCGCTGCCGCAGGACCGGCAGGCTGACGTGGCCAAGCGGATCGCGCTGATGGACAGCACGTCACCGGAGGTCATCGCCCAGGTGGAGCAGGTTCTGGAGCAAAAACTGTCCGCAACCGTCACCCAGGATTACACCCAGGCTGGCGGTATCGAAGCGATCGTCGCCGTTCTCAACGGCGTGGACCGCGCAACCGAGCGGACCATTTTGGACTCGCTGGAGATCCAGGACCCCGAACTGGCAGAAGAGATCAAGAAGCGCATGTTTGTCTTCGAAGACATCGCCACGTTGGACAACCGTTCCATCCAACGGGTTATCCGCGACGTGGAAAATACCGATCTTCAGCTCGCGCTCAAGGTGGCCAGCGAGGAAGTCCGCGAAGTCATCTTCCGGAACATGTCCAAACGGATGGCAGACACCTTCAAGGAAGAAATGGAGTTTATGGGTCCTGTTCGTCTGCGCGACGTCGAAGAAGCTCAATCCCGCATCGTCGCAATCATTCGCCGCTTAGAAGAGGCGGGTGAGATCATCATCGCCCGCGGTGGAGGGGATGATATCATTGTCTAGAATCATCAAGCTGTCCCACTACCAGGCTTCAGACGAATCGGTATTCCTTGAATTAAGGACTTCACCATTACAGACGGAGCAAACTTCCGAAAGGTTGCAAGAAAATCATCAATTGGTAAAAAATGCTGAGGAAGAAGCGAAAATTATCCTCCAGGATGCGGAAGAAACCGCGCAGGGCGTGCTTCGCGAGGCCATGGAGCAGGCCGAGGAAATCAAGCGGCAGGCGCTCGCGGAAGTGGAACGCTGGTGGGAGGAAAAACGGCGCGAAGCCGAAGCTCTGTTTCAGGAAACGCGGGAACAGGCGAGCCGGGAAGGATTTGACGCCGGTTACGCAGATGGAAAGCGGCAGGCGTTGGAAGAAGAGACCGCTTGTGTGGAACAAGCCCGTTCCCTTCTGGAGCAGGCGTACGCCGAAAAGGAACGGATCATCGCCGAAGCGGAACCGTTCCTGGTAGAGCTAAGTGTGGACGTAGCACAAAAAGTGATTGGGACGGAGCTGCACAGCTCGCCGGAAACGGTTTTGGAGATGGTGAAAAAATTGCTGCGCCGCTCTCGGGTGCACGGCCACGTGACCGTCTGCGTCAATCACCGCCACTACGCATTTGTCCAGGAGCAGCGCGCCCAACTGCTTGCCCTCCTGGACGGACAGGCGGAGCTCTCCATTTACCCGGATCACACCGTCCAGGACGACGGCTGCGTGATTCGGACGCCGCTGGGAAGTATCGATGCCCGAATTGATACGCAATTGCATGAAATCAAACAGTGTTTGCTGGACATCGCCAGGGGGAGTGAAGTGACATGACGATCCTCGACCTGGGGAAGTACAGGCAGGCGCTGGAGGGTATCGACCCGGTGCGGGTCAACGGAAAGGTTACGCAGGTGGTGGGTCTTACCATCGAGTCGCAGGGCCCGGAAGTGAAGCTGGGAGAAATCTGCCAGATCTTCCCGCAAAGCGGCGAGCCCATCATCGCGGAGGTAGTCGGCTTCCGGGACAACAAGGTGCTGCTGATGCCGCTTGGGGAGCTGACGTCCATCGGGCCGGGCAGTGACGTCGTAGCCACCGGCAGCGCGCTGTCCGTCAAGGTGGGGCCGGAAATCCTCGGCAAGGTGCTGGACGGATTGGGGCGCCCGCTGCAGGGAAGCATCCCGCCTGGCCTTGCCTCCTATCCGACCAACAATGCACCGCCCAATCCGCTGCTTAGGCCGCGCATCAGAGAACCGCTGAGCGTGGGCGTGCGGGCCATCGACGGGCTCTTGACGGTCGGAAAAGGACAGCGTGTGGGGATTTTCGCCGGTTCCGGCGTCGGAAAGAGCACGCTCCTGGGAATGATCGCCCGCAACACGACGGCGGACATCAACGTCATCGCCCTGATCGGGGAACGCGGCCGCGAGGTGATGGAGTTTATCGAGCGGGATCTCGGGGAAGAAGGACTAAAACGGTCGGTCGTCGTTGTCGCCACTTCCGACCAGCCCGCCATGATCCGGATCAAAGGGGCGATGATCGCCACCTCGATCGCCGAGTACTTTCGGGACCGCGGCCTGAACGTCATGTTGATGATGGATTCGGTTACCCGATTTGCCATGGCGCAGCGGGAAATCGGCCTGGCGATCGGCGAACCGCCGGCGACACGCGGTTACACCCCGTCCGTGTTTGCGCTGTTGCCCAAGCTGTTGGAGCGGGCCGGCACGGCGGACAAAGGCAGCATCACCGGTTTTTACACCGTTTTGGTTGATTCTGACGACATGAATGATCCGATCGCGGACGCGGTGCGCGGGATTTTGGACGGGCATATCGTCCTCGACCGAAAAATCGCGCAAAAGGGACACTTTCCGGCGATTGACGTGCTTGCCAGCGTCAGCCGGGTAATGAACGAGATCTGCACCGAACGTCATCTTGAAGCGGTCCGCCAGGTGAAGCGTCATTTCGCCACATTCCGGGAAGCGGAGGACCTGATCAACATCGGCGCCTACAAGCCGGGGACCAACCGGGAGATCGATGCGGCGATCCGCTACAAGGACATTATCCGCGATTTTACGGCGCAGGGAACGCACGAACCGTCCGATCTGGACACCACGATTCAGGCGTTAACCGCCCATTTCGGAGGGGTGAACTAGCGTGAACGTGTTCCGGTTTCAACTGCAAAAAGTGCTGGATGTAAAAGAAAAGGAAAAAGAGCAGGCCGAGTGGGCGTTTGGCAAGTCCGTGCAGCGAAAGAACGAAGAGGAGCTCAAGCTGTTTCGACTGACGGAGCGGCATGAGGCAGTGACCAACATGCTGCACGAGGCGCAAAGCCAAACCTGCAGCGCAGCCCAGTTGATCGAACTCAGCCAGTACCGTCAGGCGGTCGAACAGTCCATTGTCAACCAGCGCCGGACGCTGTACGGGTGTGAACAGGAAGTGGAGCGCTGCCAGCGCAGACTGGCGGAACGGGTGCAGGAGACGCAACTGTGGCAGCGGCTGCGGGAAAAGGCGCTCGGGCAGTTTCTCTACGCGGAAAGACTCAAAGAGCAGAAAGAATTGGACGAGATTGGCACGCAGCTCTATCTTCGCAGGAGCAACTGAGGGAGGTTCACGATGGAAGAGATCCAAGAAGAACGGGAGTACAGCAGGTGGGAATGGTTTTTCTACATGATTGCAATCCCCGCTCTGTTTGCCACTCTCCTCGGAGGCGTGCTTCTCAGCCTGTTGGGATACAACGTGTTGGGCAGCGTGCTCAGTTGGGCCAACACGATTCCGATCGTGGAAAAAATCGTGCCTGACCAGTACGCGATGTCCGATGCAGAAGAGAAGTCAGTCGACATTGGCAAACAGGTGAGCAGCTTGCAGGAGGAGCAGGCGAAAAACAAGCAGACAATCGCCAACCTGCAGAGTGAAACGGCGAAAAAGGACGCCACCATTCAGGCGTTGGAAAAACAGGTGCTGGATCTGCAAAAGCTGCTTGAGGACAAGCGCACCAGCGAGGAAGAGCGGCAAAAGCAGTATCAGGACCTGGCCAAATTGTACGCGACGATGTCGCCGAAAAACGCAGCAGCCATCGTCGAAAACCTCAGCATGAGCGAAGCGGTTTCGGTCATGAGCAAGATGAAAGCGGAGCAGCAGGCGAACATACTGGCCAAGATGGACCCGAAAAAAGCGGCCGACATCTCCATTCAATTAAAGGATACGGTGGTAAACAAGGACGATGACATCGCCGCGCTGCAGGAACGGGTACAAATCTTGACCAAGGCGCTGAGCGAGACGCGAAAGGATACGACCAGCATCGATTCGCTGATCCAGACCTTCTCGCAAATGCCGGCTGCGGATGCCGCTACCGTCATTCGTACGCTGATGGGTACCGACCGCAACCGGGCCATCTCGATTATGGCCGGCCTGTCTCATGACAAACGGGCGCAAATCCTGGCGGCAATCGCCCAGCAGGACAGCCAGCGGAAAGAAAACGTGGCTGCGCGCATCACGAGCGAGTTGCTTCGATAGGCGACGGGCCATACAAGCACCGCGTCTGTCGTTTTCATAAGCAACAATACAATCCGAGGAGGTGAATGAGATGAATGTAGCCAATGTGAAGGGAGCTCCGGCGGCGTCCGCCATCACAGTCGGCGTCTCTGCACAGCCGAATCCGGAGGGTGGAGATCTGTTTGCTGCACAGATTGGCAGCGTGCTGCAAAATGTGCAGGCGGGGGAACCGTCTCAGTCCCTGCCAGGCGAAGCAGGCGCCGAAGACATGGCGCTGCTGGCTGATCTGCTGGCACTGATCCAACAGCTTTTCCCGACGCTTCACATGCAGGATCCCGAAGAGGTTGCCGCTACGTTCACTCAGCGGGGCATCCCGCAGGCGACGGCAGAAAAACTGGCCGAAGCCATCGTATCGTTCGCACGTGCCGAAGGAGGCGCGAAGGTGATCGAATGGCAGCAGGTGGACAAGCAGGTGGAGGCTCTGCTGAAGCAGTTCGGCGAGGAGCTGCGGGCAGCAGCCGGCAAACAGGAAAGTGACACCAGAAAGCAGCCGCTTGTCCTGATCCATGGAAAAGGCGGCATCCGGAGCGCGGAACCATCTGTCGTTCCCATCCGGCACGCGGAAAAGGAACTCACCATGCAGTCCCTTCGCGTCACCCAGGCCCTGTCCAGCTACCAGGCGGAAGCCGCCGTGCAGGTGCGCAGCAGCAGCACACCCGTTCAGCAGACGCTGAATGTGCAGGCTTCGCCGCTGGCGGAATCGGAATCAGTCATCTTGCCTGAGCACGCGGTTGCTCTTCCGTTCCACCAAGTGGTGAATCACGGCAGAATTCCGCAGCAAACGGTGACAGCTCATCCCGTACACGCCCAGCAGTTTGCGCAGCAAGTCACGCAGCTGTTTGTCCAACAGATGAAAATCACCCAGGGGAACGGCGTGCACGAGGCCAAACTGATTCTCCACCCGCAGTCGCTGGGCCAAGTGGACGTGATCATCACCGCTCGTGACGGGGTGATTACGGCTCAGTTTTCCGCGGAAACGGCAGCCGGCAAGGAATTGCTGGACAACCAGCTTCCGCAGCTTCGCGCAGCGTTGACCCAACAAGGTCTGCAGGTGGATCGCCTGGAAGTCAATCAGCATCAGGCAAGTTCGTTTGCCTTCCAGCAGCAGCGGGAGCAGGCACGTCAGCAAGGCGATGGGCGCCAGCGACAGGAACAGCAGGAAGATCAGGTGGAATTTTCGCTGGAAGGACTGCTGGAGGATAGTGATTTTGCCGCGGTTGGGCGGGAATTGGGCCGTGCTGCCTTTACTGGCATTCGCTAGCCGGGCTAGCTGTTCGTGAAAGGGGGGACCGCCATGCACACGTTTTACGTGGGGCAGACCTACTTTCCCAACAAGCCAAAGCGACCAGCTGCTGTTAGCACGACCGGTGCGGAACCGGCAGGCAAATCGTTTCGCCACTACCTCGCCGAGTCTGTTGACAAAGCGAAAGGCCCCAAGCCCCTCACGTTCAGTCAGCACGCACTGATGCGTCTGCGCGAACGGGGGATTTCGCTCAACGAAGCCGAGCTGAACCGACTGCAGTCGGCTGTGCAAAAAGCGGCTGACAAAGGGGCGAAAGAATCGCTGATCTTGATGGACAACGTCGCCTACGTCGTCAGCATCATCAACCGAAAAGTGATTACCGCCGTCGACGACGTCAGCATGAAGGAAAACGTGTTTACCAACATCGACAGCGCGGTCTTTGCATGAATGGATCAGAGGGCTGGACCTCTCGGAGGAAGCCCGTCGGCTGCCGAATGACCGAGGCAGTCGCCAATAGACCCGATACCTGTTTGTGAAGGAGGAATTGTTAATGCTTCGTTCCATGTACTCCGGCATTTCCGGTCTGCGCGGTTTTCAAACCAAACTGGACGTAATCGGCAACAACATTGCCAACGTGAACACGGTAGGATTCAAGAAAGGCCGCGCGATGTTTCAGGACATTCTCAGCCAAAACATTGCCGGTGCGACTGCACCAACCGATGACGGCAAGGGCGGTTCCAACCCGATGCAAGTCGGACTGGGGACGCAGATCGGTTCCATTGACACGGTGTTTACGGCCGGCAGCCCGATGACCACCAACGTGATCACGGATTTGGCGATCGAAGGGGAAGCGTTTTTCATGGTTACGCCGGATGGCGGCGAGACGTACTACTACACCCGTGCCGGCAACTTTACCCGTGACGCGCTTGGTTATTTGGTAAACCCGCAAGGTTTGAAACTGGTAGACGTGAATGGCGAACCGATTCAAATCTCGCGGAACGATGGTATCGTTTCTTACTCCATCGGTAAAGACGGGGTCATCACCACGGTGGATGAGGCTGGAGAGCTGGATTCTTCCATCCAGATCGGGTTGATGACGTTTGACAACCCGGGCGGCCTGAAGAAAATTGGCAACTCCCTGTACGAATATACCGTCAACGCAGGGGCATACGGAGAAGATCCGACCACACCGATTGATGCGGCAACTGCCAAGGTGAACATCATCTCCGGTCAGTTGGAGATGTCCAATGTGGACCTGTCTGAAGAGTTTACCGAGATGATTGTCGCTCAGCGCGGGTTCCAGGCCAACTCCCGCATTATCACCACGTCCGACACCGTGCTGGAAGAACTGGTCAACCTGAAACGATAACGCCTAGCGGATGAATGAGGGGGAGGCGGTCATCCCGCCGCCCCCCATCCCGAAAGGAGCAGCCGATGATCAGACTGACGCGATTTAACGGCGAGGAGTTTTACCTCAACGCTACCCATGTCGAAATGGTGGAATCCACTCCCGACACGGTCATCACGCTGTTTAACGGCAAGAAATACATCGTCAGGGAAAGCGCTGAGGCAGTGGCTTCGCGGATAGTGGACTTTTACAGGCAGACGTTCCCGGCAAGCGCGGCGCCGCGCGTTCCGGACGATTTCATTGAATAGCGGGAGGCACGTGTGATGTTTCAAAACCGGTTGTTTAACATGGCACTTATCATCATCATCGCGATTTCGCTTCTGGGTGTCGTATCCTTCGTTCTCTGGCAGACGTACCTGTCCCCAGCAGCACAAACCGCAAGCCATGGTGAAGAAAAGGGGGTACGGGCTCTCACGGCTAAAGAACTGGAGGCATACTCCGTGGATACCGGAGAAATCACGACCAATCTGCTCTCCGACAACTACATTATTGTTCGCTTTACGATAACGGCGGACAGTTCAGATGCCAAGGAAGAACTGCAGCAGCGCCTGCCCCAGGTCAACCAGATCATCATCAAGACACTGGCCGGCCTGTCCCCCGAAGACATCAAAGGAACAGAAGGCGTCAACAAACTGGAAGCCAAGATCATGAACGAAATCAGTGCGCTCATGCAGGAAGGAAAAATCGTACAGGTGCTGACGACGAAGCGCGTCTTGTCGTAAGCCACGATGGATGTATACATAGCTGGGAGGTGACGACACATGGCCGAGGTTCTCTCACAAAGTGAGATTGACGCGTTGTTGGCCGCGCTCTCGTCGGGAGAGATGGATGCCAACGAGCTGAAAAAAGAAGAGTCTGAGCGAAAGGTAAAAGTATACGACTTTAAACGGGCCTTGCGTTTTTCCAAAGATCAGATCCGCGGCCTGACGCGCATTCACGAAAACTACGCGCGGCTGTTGACGACGTATTTTTCCGCTCAGCTTCGTACCTTCGTGCAAATTACGGTTGCCTCCGTCGACCAATTGCCGTATGACGAGTTTATTCGCTCCATTCCCAAAATGACCATCCTCAACATTTTTGAGGCGCCGCCATTGGAAGGGCGCATGGTATTGGAAGTGAATCCGAACATCGCATACACCATGCTGGATCGGCTTCTCGGCGGACAGGGAACGATTCCGGACAAGATGGGGGCGTTGACGGAAATTGAGACAACTGTCATGGAACGGGTGTTCAGCAAGGCGCTGGATACGTTTCATGAGGCATGGAAGCAGATCATCGAGCTTGATCCGTACATGGAAGGGCTGGAAATGAATCCGCAGTTCATGCAGATCGTTTCCCCCAATGAAATTGTTGCGGTCATCTCGTTCAGCACGAAGATCGGAGACACCACGGGCATGATCAACCTCTGCCTGCCCCATGTCGTGCTGGAGCCGATCATGCCGAAACTGTCCGGGCAGTATTGGTTTTCCAAGCAGAAGAAGAACAGGGACGAAGAAGAGCGGCTGCGCGTGGAGGAGCGGGTGAAGACGGCCAAGCTGCCGGTGATCGCCGAGCTGGGCACGGCCACCATCACGGTGGGCGAGTTCTTGCAGTTGCAGCCGGGTGATGTAATTCAGCTCGACCAGCTCATCGAGAACAAGCTGAAAATCCGGGTGGGCAATCGCCTGAAGTTCCTTGGACAACCCGGTACACATAAAGGGCGTGTAGCCGTGCAGATCGAAGAAGTCCTCGAGGAAGGGGAGGAGAACAATGACTAGAGACATGCTTTCGCAGGAAGAGATTGACGCGCTGCTCCGCGCGAACAATCTGGTTGAGGAGGAAGAGGAAGTAGAAGAAGTTTCGAGCGCTCCCAACGTCGCTGAATTCCTGTCCGAGTTTGAGCAGGACGCGCTCGGTGAAATCGGCAACATCTCCTTCGGAAGCGCTGCAACGGCTCTTTCCACGTTGTTGAACCAAAAAGTGGACATCACCACGCCGACGGTTTCGATGGTTCATGTCCACGACCTGGAGAAGGAATTTCCCATCCCGCACGTCGCCGTTCACGTCGAGTACACAGACGGCTTCAAGGGAATCAATCTGCTGGTGGTGCGGATGGAAGACGCTGCGGTGATCGCCGACCTGATGATGGGCGGTTCCGGCCGGCCAGAGTCGACTGAGTTGACAGAAATGCACATCAGCGCGGTGCAGGAAGCGATGAACCAGATGATGGGGTCAGCCGCCACGTCGATGTCCACCATCTTCAACCAGATGGTGAACATCTCGCCGCCCGGGATTGACATCATGGATTTGGCCAAGGGCAAGGACGGGCATAAATTCACCGAAGATGACACGCCGCTTGTCAAGGTGTCTTTCCGGCTGAAAGTAGGGGAACAAGGTGAGCTGATCGACTCCAACATCATGCAGCTGCTGCCGCTCTCCTTCGCTCGTGAAATGATCAACAGGCTGACCGGCGGTTCTGCAAGCGAGCTGGAAGCGGCCGCGGCTGCGACGGAAATGCCCGCACTGAGCGTGTCGGCTCCACAGCAGGAGGTACAACAGGACGCTCCCGCTGCAGAGCAGATGCCGCCGCAGCAACCGGTGCAACCCCCGCAAGCTCCTCCGGCCGGTTATGCGCCGATGGGATATCCGGGACAGCCCATGTACCCGAACGCTTACCCACAGGGAATGCCCGCAGGCTATCCGCCCTATCCGCCTCAGTATGCAGGGCAGCAAGTGCCGTCCGCCCCGCAGCATCTGGGTGGACAACCGAGCAACCAGGCCAATGTGAAACCGGCCCAATTTGCGCCGTTTGGAGGTGACCCGATGATTTCCGCTGACGGACAAAATCTGAATCTGTTGATGGACATTCCTCTGCAAGTGACCGTTGAACTGGGACGGACGAAAAAACTGATCAAGGAAATTCTCGACCTGTCCGCCGGCTCGATCATCCAACTGGACAAGCTGGCAGGCGAACACGTCGACATCCTGGTCAACAACAAGCTGATTGCCAAAGGGGAGGTCGTCGTGATTGACGAAAATTTTGGCGTGCGCGTCACAGACATCATCAGCCAGTGGGACCGCGTACAAAAATTACAATGAATCATCAAATCACCGGATAAAAAAGGAGGAGCTTACTTATGTCCAACAAAGTACTCGTTGTCGATGACGCAGCGTTCATGCGCATGATGATCAAGGAAATCCTGTCCAAAAACGGATACACCGTGGTAGGCGAAGCGAGCGACGGTGCGCAGGCGGTGGAGAAGTACAAAGAGCTGGGACCGGATCTGGTGACGATGGACATTACCATGCCGGAGATGGACGGCATCACTGCACTGAAGGAGATCAAGAAAATTGATCCGAACGCCCGTGTCATCATGTGCTCGGCAATGGGGCAGCAGGCGATGGTCATTGATGCGATTCAGGCGGGCGCCAAGGATTTTATCGTCAAGCCGTTCCAGGCTGATCGCGTGCTGGAAGCGATCAAGAAAACGCTGGGCTAATGATGAAGTTTTTCCGGAAACCAGGGGCGCGTCTCATCTGGGTGTATTGCATCATCGCTGCGATTGTCGCTTCCCTTCCGGCTTCCGCACTGGCAGAGGAAGACTCCGTAGCAGACGCCCTGCGCAAAGGAACACTCTCTCCCGGTGCGCCCGCCGGCGGCCCAGAGCCGGCGGCCATACCCGGCAGTGAGACAGGCAGCATGTGGGGCTATCTGTTTCAGGTGATCTTTTCACTCGGGGTGATCGTCGTCCTGATCTATCTGCTGCTTCGTTTTCTCGGCCGGCGGCAGATGGGACAGGCGCATGGTCCGATCAAAGTGATCAGTGCGGCTCCGCTGGGCAACGGCAAGACGATCCAACTGGTGATGATCGGGGAGTCGCTGTACCTGCTCGGCGTGGGAGAGAACGTTCAGCTGCTCAAGCAGATTCCACCAGGGGAAGAGGCAGACCTCATCCTGGCAGAAGCGGAGATCAAGCCGCCGCTTGCCGGTTTTTCGCTCGATTGGCTGCCGTTTGGCCGAAAGCGGCAGACAGAAGACGAAGAAATACACCTGTCGGATGCGGACGGGCGTACGTTTGCAGAACTGCTGCGCAAGCAGTGGAACGATCTCGACAAGCGGTCCGATCAGACGGGGACCTGGGTGGAGAAGCAAGGTCATGACAGAGGGGATCGAGGATGAAACAACTATTCCAGCTCCTGGTGATCGCTGCGGTGCTGCTGGCGATACCGGAATGGGCGGCGGCAGCGCCTGCCAATGTGCCGCTCGTACCTACCATCGATCTGAAGATTGGCGGAGGCAGCGGAACGCCGCAAGAAACCTCCTCGGCGGTACAGATTCTGCTGATATTGACGGTCTTGTCCGTAGCGCCTGCCATCCTGCTGTTGATGACCAGCTTCACGCGGATCGTGGTCGTGCTGTCCTTCGTCCGCAACGCGCTGGCTACGCAGCAGATGCCGCCCAATCAGGTGCTGATTTCGCTGGCGCTGTTCATGACGTTTTTCATCATGGCGCCCACGCTGGCAAAGGTAAACGAGACGGCGGTACAACCGTACATGCAGGGCAAAATGACCCAACAGCAAGCGCTGGAAGCGGCGGTCGTTCCGTTCAAGGAATTTATGGCCAAGCAGACGCGGGAAAAAGATTTGGCGCTCTTTTTGTCGTACACGAAAGCAGAAAGGCCCAAGACAATTCAGGACATTCCGCTGAGCGCGCTCGTGCCGGCGTATGCCATCAGCGAATTGAAGACCGCATTTCAAATCGGCTTCATGATTTTCATTCCGTTTCTCGTCATCGACATGATCATTTCCAGCATCCTGATGGGCATGGGGATGATGATGCTGCCCCCTGTGATGATTTCGCTGCCGTTCAAGATATTGCTGTTCATCATGGTGGACGGATGGTATTTGGTCGTGAAATCACTATTGGCCAGTTTCTGACATCCGGCCGACAAGCCAGCCTAGGAGGGAGAGCATGACACAAGAATTTTTGATGCAAATCGCCCAAAGCTCCGTATACACCATCCTGCTGGTGACGGCACCGGCGCTGGGCGTCGGCATGCTGGTCGGCTTGCTCGTCAGCATTTTTCAGGCAACCACACAAATTCAAGAACAGACGCTGGCATTCATCCCGAAAATTGTCGCCATCTTCGTCACGATTTTGGCCGTCGGGCCGTGGATGCTGCGGGTGATGCTGGAGTTCACGATGGGGATCTTCGGCAATCTGCACCGCTTTGTGGGATAGATAAAAATGATAGCTGCAATCATGCTTCATCTACCTGTTTTGCTGCTGGTGTTTGTCAGGATGACCGCGTTTTTCGTCTCGGCTCCGTTTTTCTCGGTGCGCGGCGTGCCCAATCCGTACAAGATCGGCCTGGCTTTTGTCCTGGCGCTGATCAGTTTCAGCTACGTGCCGGTCCAGGGGCAGATTCCGCTGGATCTCACCTTTGTGCTCTACGCGGTCAAGGAAGCGCTGGTCGGCCTGATTCTCGGCGTGATATGCGAGCTGATGTACGTCACCGTCCAGGTTGCCGGCGGATTGATGGACATGCAAATGGGGCTGGCGATGGCCAACGTGATCGACCCGCGCACCGGCGCCTACGTGCCGCTGACGGGCAACTTCAAGAACATCCTGGCGATGCTTTATTTGTTGAGCATCAACGGCCATCACGTGCTGATCCAAGGGATTCTTGCCAGCTATCAGGCGATTCCGCTTGACAAGATGTGGGCTGCGTTTGGCAGTGAGCAAGTGATGTGGATGGCCGTCAAGGTGTTTCGCGACATGTTTCTCAGTGCCTTTCTGATTGCGGCACCGATCGTGGTCGCCATTTTTCTGGTCGATCTCTCTCTTGGAATTATCGCCAAATCGGTCCCGCAATTTAATATCTTTGTGGTGGGATTGCCCATCAAATTGCTCGCCAGCTTTCTGATGCTGATCGTGGTCATGCCCGCATTTTTGCTGACGTTGAACGGCTTGTTTGAAAAAATGTTTCGGGCGCTTGCGGAAATGATGAAGTGGCTCGGAGGCGCAGCATGAAACGACTTGCCTTTTTGTATCCGGTCGATCTGCAGTATTTCAACGGCGAAAAGACGGAAAAGGCGACACCGAAAAAGCGGCAGGACGCGAGAAAGAAAGGGCAGGTCGCCAAAAGCGCGGACTTGTCCCCGTCCGTCAGCCTGACCGCGACATTTCTCATGCTGATTGTGCTGGGGTCGTCCATGTTTCACACGTTCCAGAATCTGCTGCGGGAGTCGCTCGTCACCTACACGAGCTGGCAGGTCAACGAGGAAAATCTGCGGGTGATTTTCTACCAGCTTGCCTATGAAGCCGTGAAAATCGTCGGACCGGTTCTGGGCGTGGTGTTTACCGTCGCCGTTCTCGTCAATTACATGCAGGTGGGCTGGCTGTTTACCACCGAACCGCTGCGGATCAAGCTGGACAAGCTGAATCCCGTACAGGGGTTGAAACGGCTGTTCAGCCTGCGCTCCGTGGTGGAACTGTTCAAATCGCTGTTAAAAATCAGCGCGGGCATTCTCGTTGCGTTCATGATCTTGTGGAAGACCAAGGACGAGCTGGTGCAGCTCTCACTGAAGCCGCTGGGAGCGGCGCTCTCACTGACAGCTTCAGAAGCGACCAAACTGGGGCTGTACATCGGCATGACGCTGGTGGTCCTGGCTGTTCTGGACTACGCGTACCAGCGCTACGAACATGAAAAGAGCCTGCGCATGTCCAAACAGGACATCAAGGATGAATTCAAACAGGCGGAAGGGGACCCCTTGATCAAAGGGAAAATCCGCGAGCGTCAGCGCAGCATGGCCATTCGCCGGATGATGCAGGAGCTGCCGAAAGCGGACGTGGTCATCACCAACCCGACACACTTCGCTGTTGCCATCCGGTACGACGCAAGCGAGATGAGCGCCCCCACAGTCATCGCCAAAGGGCAGGATTACCTCGCGCTGAAAATCAAGGAAATCGCCCAAAAACATCGCATCATCACCATGGAAAACAAGCCCTTGGCCAGGGCTCTCTACAGTCAAGTCGAGATCGGCCAACAAATTCCCGAAGAGTTGTTCAAAGCGGTCGCGGAAGTTCTCGCGTACGTGTACAAGCTGCAAGGGAAAGTGAAATAAGCAAAAGAAAGGAGGATGCACGGTGGGATTCAGATTCAAAGAGCTGGGTACCGTTTTGTTCGTCATCAGCATTGTCGTCATGATGGTGATCCCACTGCCGTCTGAACTTTTGGATTTGCTCTTGATCCTGAACATCTCCCTTGCATTGACGATTCTGCTCGTCTCGATGTACACAAAGGAAGCCCTGCAATTTTCCATCTTTCCCACGGTGCTCCTGATCACCACGCTCTTCCGCCTGGCGCTGAATGTATCGACGACGCGGAACATTCTCTCGCACGCCGATGGCGGAAAGGTCATCGAAGCGTTCGGCAGTTTCGTCGTCGGCGGCAATCAGGTGGTGGGGTTTGTCGTCTTCCTGATTCTCGTCGTCATCCAGTTCATCGTGATCACCAAAGGCTCGGAGCGCGTGGCGGAAGTGGCCGCCCGCTTCACGCTGGACGCGATGCCGGGGAAACAGATGAGCATTGACGCCGACCTGAACGCGGGGATGATTACCGAGGCGGAAGCGCGCGCCCGCCGCAAAAAGATCGAGGACGAAGCTGACTTTTACGGCGCCATGGACGGTGCCAGCAAATTCGTCAAAGGGGACGCGATCGCCGGCATCATTATTTTCATCGTCAACATCATCGGCGGCTTCATCATCGGGATGGTTATTCACGATCTGAGTTTTGCCGAATCGGCTTCCCGATTCACCACCATGTCCGTCGGCGACGCGCTGGTCAGCCAGATTCCGGCTCTCCTGATTTCGACGGCGACGGGTATCATCGTCACTCGTGCCACTTCCGGCGACGGGCTGGGCGAAGATATTAGCAACCAGTTGTTCAGCTACCCCCGCCTGCTGTTGATCGTGGCTGGCGGCATCACCCTGTTAGGCCTGCTGACGCCAATCGGACTGCTGCCGGTGGTGCCGGTAGCGGGACTGCTCGGGTTCGCCGGATGGAAGATGAACAAAAAGCAGAAAGTGGAGCAGGAAGAGACGGCCCAACAGGAAGAGGAACAGCAGATCGAGGAAGTGCGCAGTCCCGAGAGTGTGGTCAACCTGCTGCAGGTGGACCCGATCGAGTTCGAGTTTGGTTACGGCCTGATTCCGCTTGCCGACGCCAAACAAGGCGGCGACCTGCTGGATCGCGTCATCATGATCCGTCGACAGATCGCGCTGGAACTGGGGATCGTCGTGCCGGTAATCCGCATTCGCGACAATATCCAACTGCGTCCCAACGAGTACATAATCAAAATCAAAGGAAACCAGGTCGCCAAGGGAGAGATCCTCTTGGATCACTATCTGGCGATGAGTCCCGGTTTCGAAGACGATGCGGTTGTCGGTATCGAAACGGTCGAACCGGCGTTTGGACTGCCTGCATTGTGGGTAACAGAAGAAAATAAGGAGATTGCCGAACTGTCCGGTTATACCGTGGTCGATCCGCCGTCCGTCGTCGCCACCCATCTGACGGAAGTGATCAAGCGGCACGCCCACGAGCTGCTCGGCCGCCAGGAGACGCGCTCCCTCATCGACAATGTACGGGAGACGGCGCCTGTGCTGGTGGACGAACTGATTCCGGGCACGCTGTCGATCGGCGACGTGCAGAAAGTGCTGCAAAAACTGCTCCGGGAAAAGGTGTCGATTCGCAATCTGCCGGTCATTTTGGAAGCGCTGGCCGATCACGCGGTCTACACCAAAGATCCGGACGTGCTGACGGAGTACGTGCGCCAAGCGTTGTCCCGCCAACTTACGCTGCAATACACCGAGCCCGGACAGCCGCTGCGGGTGATCACTGCAGGCCCTGGACTGGAAAAGGCCATCTCCGAGCGAATCGAGCAGTCTGAGCAGGGAACCTACCTGGCCATGGACCCGGAGACGTCCCAGCGGATTTACCAGAGCATGTCGGCGGAAGTGAGCAAAATGGTCAATGCCGGCCAGCAGCCGATCATTCTCGCCTCTCCGGCGATTCGCATGTACCTGCGGCAGCTGATGGAGCGGATGATGCCGGATGTGCCTGTCTTGTCATACAGCGAGCTGGAGCCGCATGTTGAAGTGCAAAGCGTAGGGATGGTGAACCTGACGTGAGAGTGAAGCGCTACGTTGTCGATTCCATGCCGGACGCCCTGGAGAAAATCCGGATTGACCTGGGGAAGGACGCCATCATCCTCAACTCCAAGCCGATCCGAACTGGTGGACTGTTCGGATTGTTCACAAAGCAGCGGATCGAAGTGGTGGCCGCCGTTGATGACAAAGGGGCCGAGCGGGCAGCGAGCGCCTCTCCCGCCAGCCAGCCGGACCCCTCTGCCTTGCCGAAGACAGGCAGCTACGCCGCCAAGCAGGCCTATCAAAAAGCGGCGACGGTGACTGCTGGACAGGCGACAGCAGAATCAGAGCCTCCCGGCATCGATACTCGGCTGACGCATGAAGCGACGGCTGACTCCGCTCGTCAGGCTGCCTCCCGTCCCGACCACTCGCAGGCAAAGCGAGCCCCTTCCATGGCAGCTGCTGCCGACAGCAAGCAGTTGGCGGACGAAGTGCGGGATATGCGGCAGGTCTTTGACAAGCTGTTGGTCAACGGCCTCAGCAGCCAACTGCCGCCTGCGATCCAGGCGGTTCAGGCGCATCTCGTCAGGCAGGAGGTCGCAGAAGAGGTGACGGCGGACATCATCCGCCAGGTGCTCCTGCACGGTGAGCCGTCTGCTCAGTGGACGGAAGAAGAGGCGAAGCGAGCCGCTGCGCGGATTATCGCTGAACGGGTGGAACAGGCATCGCCTATGCCGTCACGAATCGAGTCTGGCGTCAGGTACGCTTTCTTTTTTGGGCCAACCGGGGTGGGAAAAACCACCACCATTGCCAAACTGGCGGCAGACAGCATGCTGAAAGACAAGCGGCGGATCGGATTCATCACGGCGGACACGTACCGAATTGCCGCCGTCGAGCAGCTGAAGACGTACGCCAACATCTTGAACGTGCCGCTTGAAGTGATCTTCTCGCCAAAAGAAATCGTCCAGGCGATGGAGCGGTTGAGCGGATGCGATCTGATTTTTGTCGATACGGCCGGCCGCAATTTCCGCAACGACGAATACGTGCAGGGAATTCGGGAGCTGTTGCGGCATGATGCGGACTGCCTCAATTTCCTGGTGCTCAGTCTGACCGCCAAGTACAGCGACATCAAGGCGATCATCCGCAACTTTGATGACGTGCCCGTTTCCAGGGTGATCTTTACGAAGGCGGATGAGACGGAAGCGTACGGAGCGATGTTGAATGTGGCATATGAGACCAGTCTTCCCTTCTCGTACATCACGACAGGTCAAAACGTCCCGGACGACATCGTGGCCGCCACCCCAGCATTGGTAGCCAACATGATCATGGGAGATTAACGCACATGCACGACCAAGCCGAACGACTGCGCGCACGCATGCAACAGAACAACGTCTCCCGGCAGACCCGGCTGATTACGGTCACCAGCGGCAAAGGGGGCGTCGGCAAGTCCAACTTCAGCCTCAACTTTGCCCTCGGCCTGCAAGAAAAGGGACACAAACCAATCCTGTTCGACCTCGATCTGGGATTGGCCAATCTGGATGTGCTGATGGGGATATCGCCCAAGCGGCATTTGCTGCATCTGCTGGAGCCGGACATGACCGTATGGGACATCATGGAAAGGGGACCGGGCGAGCTGGATTTTATCGCCGGCGGGTCCGGCTTTGCCAAGCTCTTGCAGTTGGACGACGCCAAACTTGACCTGCTGTTTGCCCGTCTGCAGCCGCTGCAGGGCTATGCGGACACGATCATCTTTGACACCGGTGCGGGCATCTCCAACGAATCGCTGCGGTTCATGCTGTCGTCCGACGAGGTGATTCTCGTTACGACACCGGAGCCGACGGCGATCACCGATGCCTACGCCGTGATCAAGATGCTTCACTTCTACAATCCCCGCACGACGATCCGGCTGGTGGTCAACCGCGTCACTTCCGCCCGGGAAGGGACGATGACCGCCCAAAAGCTGGTGATGGTGGCCAAACGGTTTCTCAACATGGACGTCCATCCGTTGGGATTTGTACTGGACGACCCTCACGTTTCCAAAGCGGTGAAACTGCAGCGGCCCTTTTTGCTTGCCTTTCCGCACGCGCAGGCGTCCAGGGATATCCGTCATCTTTCGGCCGTCTACCTGGGAAAAGAGGCGGGGGGAAGGCAGTCTCTTCCGGCTGGGATCGGAGGCTTTTTGCAGAAGCTGAGACGCTTTATTCGGTAGGCAACAGGAGAAGGAAGGAGCAGCAGCGGATGAACAAGATTCGAGTTCTCGTCACCGACGATTCTGCCTTTATGCGTAAAGTCATCACAGACATCTTACATAGCGATCCTGACATTGAAGTGGTTGACCGAGCCAAGAACGGACTCGAATGTCTTGAAAAAGTAAAGCAGCTCCATCCCGATGTCGTTACGCTCGACATTGAAATGCCGGTCATGAACGGGCTGGATGCGCTGGAACGTCTGATGAACGAACACCCCGTCCCGGTCGTGATGCTCAGCAGTCTGACCAGGGAAGGGGCGGAAGCGACGATCCACGCGCTGGAACTGGGCGCGGTAGACTTCGTGACCAAACCGTCCGGTCCCATTTCGCTCGATCTGCACAAAGTGGCCGAACGGCTGATCGAAAGGGTGAAAGCGGCGGCACAGGTGAACGGGCGTCTGCGAAGACCGCTGGGCAGGCCCGGCACCACGTTCCCTATGCGCTCACCTTTGTTCAAGCAAAAGACAGCGTGGACGCTGCCAGCCCAACCGGGCACAGGCACACCGGGTCGTACGGCTTCGGGCACCAGCCATCCGGGAACGGCTGATTCCCGTGTTACGCCGCCGGCGTCTGCAATCCCGCGCCGAGCGTCAGCCGTCTCCAAGCTGGTTGTACTGGGGACGTCCACCGGGGGGCCAAAAGCGCTGCAAACGGTGTTGACCGCCCTCCCGTCCGACTTTCCGGCGCCGATTCTCATCGTCCAACACATGCCGGCCGGTTTTACCAAATCGCTCGCGCAGCGGCTGGATTCGCTTTGCGCCATCCATGTGACGGAAGCAACAGACGGAGAATGGATACAGCCAGGGACGGCGTATATCGCGCCAGGCGGCTTTCATCTGGAAGTGGTTCAGGTGAGCGGTGGGGGATTGAAAACACGACTGCAACAAGAAGAACCGCGGGGTGGACACCGTCCTTCCGTTGACGTTCTGTTTGAATCGGCCAGCCGATTGACAAATGTAGACAAATGGGCAATCATCATGACAGGCATGGGAAATGATGGGACAAAAGGCCTGGGCCGAATGAGAGAGGCGGGACGCGTGATCAGCATTGTCGAAGACGAGTCGACATGTGTCGTTTTCGGAATGCCGCGGGCTGCCATTCAGGCGGGCCTTGCCGACAACATCGTTCCTTTGGACCGGATAGCCGAAACGTTGTGTAAGCTGTTGCATTGATTATGGGAGGTGGATCACCCGTGGACATGAATCAATACCTGGACATGTTTATCGAAGAGTCAAAGGAACACCTGCAGGCGATCAACGCCAATTTGCTCCTGTTGGAGAATGATCCGGAGAACATCCAGATCGTCAACGAAATCTTCCGTTCCGCCCATACGCTGAAGGGAATGTCGGCCACCATGGGGTTTGAGGACATGGCAAGCCTCACGCATGAGACGGAAAACGTGCTGGACATGATCCGCAACCACAAGCTGACAATTACCAGCGATATCATGGACGTCATCTTTCAGAGCGTCGATTTGATCGAGAGCATGGTGATGAACATCATGGAAGGCGGCGACGGTTCCGCAGATGTTTCCACTCTGGTGAAAAAGCTGCGTGCCATCGTGGCGGGCGATTTTTCCGCTGTGGAGACGGCTGCGGTGGTGGAGGCTGCCCCCGCCGGAAATGAAGCTGCCGGATCAGAGAGGCAGTACGACCTGGACGAGTTTGCCCTCACCGTTTTGAAGCAGTCCAAGGACGTGGGCCACAATCTGTTCTGGATCAAGGTGACGCTTGACGAAGGATGCGTGCTGAAGGCGGCCCGCGCCTACATGGTGTTTGATCAGCTGGAGTCGATGGGCGACGTGATCAAGTCGACGCCGGCGGTGGAAGAGATTGAGAACGAACGGTTTGACCGCTCGTTTGAACTGGTGTACGTCACGATGCAGCCGGCCGACAAGATCCGCCAAACCATCACCAACATTTCAGAAATCAGCGATGTGGAGCTGGAGCCGCTGCAGTTGCAAGAACCGGCTGCCAAAGCCGAGCAGGAAGTAAAGCAGGCGAAAGAGCAGGCGGCAGCCAGTGCAGCGCCGGCGGTTGAGAAAAAACCGGACGCACCGGCAGGCGGTATGAAAAAGGTGTCCGCCGGGGGCAAGACGATTCGCGTGGATATCGAGCGGCTGGATGTGCTGATGAACCTGTTCAGCGAGCTGGTGATTGACAGGGGACGGCTGGAGCAGTTGGCACGCGAGATCGGCAAGAGCGAACTGCAGGAGACCGTCGAACACATGAGCCGCATCAGCGGCGACCTGCAGAACATCATTCTGACCATGCGTATGGTGCCGGTTGAGCAGGTCTTTAACCGCTTCCCGCGGATGGTGCGCGATTTGGCGAAAGAATTAAACAAAAAAGTAAATTTGGAAATTTATGGGGCGGAGACTGAGTTGGACCGCACCGTGATCGACGAGATCGGAGACCCATTGGTGCACCTCCTGCGCAATTCGCTCGACCATGGCATCGAATCGCCGGAGGAACGGAAAAAGGCGGGCAAGCCGGAAGAGGGGACCATCTGCCTTCGCGCGTACCACAGCGGCAACCACGTCTTCATCGAGGTGAAGGACGACGGGGCCGGCATCAACAAGGAGAAGGTCCTGAAAAAAGCGATCGAGCGGGGCATCGTCAATCCCGCCAATGCCGACAGCATGACGGACAAGCAGATTTTCGAGCTGCTGTTTGCATCCGGTCTGAGCACGGCTGAGGTCATCTCTGACATCTCCGGCCGAGGAGTCGGCCTGGATGTAGTGAAGTCCAAAATTGAATCGCTGGGCGGCAGCGTCAGCGTTGACTCCGTCCGCGGCCAGGGCACCACGTTCCTCATCCAGCTTCCGCTCACCCTGTCCATTATCTCGGCGATGCTGGTACAGGTGCAAAACGAGAAGTACGCTGTTCCGCTCAGCTCGATCATCGAGACCGCTGTATTCCGCAAAGATGAGATCATGATGGCGCATCAGCAGCAGGTGATCGATTTCCGCGGCAGGGTGGTTCCCCTCGTCTCGCTGAAGGACATCTTCCAGGTGCCCGACGCAGGAGTGGGCAGTGAGGACGAAGTGGCCGTCGTAATCGTTCGCAAGGGAGAAAAAATGGCCGGCCTGGTGGTCGATTCCTTCATCGGTCAGCAGGAGATTGTGCTGAAATCACTGGGCAAATACCTGGTGAACGTCTTTGCCATCTCCGGTGCGACGATCCTCGGCGACGGACAGGTTGCACTGATTATCGATTGCAACGCACTGATCAAGTAAAGGGAGGCGCAGCCCATGCTGGAGCAAAAAGAAATCACAGGCGAAGTAAAAGTCATTGTTTTTCGGTTGAAAGACGAAGAGTACGGCGTTGAGGTGAACCAGGTCAAGTCGATTGAAAAATTGGAGCATATCACGCGCGTTCCGCGCACGCCCAAGTTTGTCAAAGGGGTCATCAACCTGCGCGGCGTGGTGACGCCGATCATTGACCTGCGCAGCCGTTTCGGCCTGGAGGAGACAGCCTACGGCGAATCGACCCGGATCATCATCGTAGGGGTGGGTGAGCTGGAAGTGGGGCTGATCGTCGACGCGGCCAACGACGTGATCGACATCCCGATCGATGCCATCGAGCCGCCGCCGGAAGTGGTCGGCGGCGTGGAAGCGGCATATCTGCGGGGTGTGGCCAAGCTGGAGAAACGCCTCCTGATCCTGCTCAACCTCGACAAGGTGTTGAGCAACGAAGAAATCAAGCAATTGGACGCGCTTGAGGGATAAGTGCGATGAATTACTTTGCCAAGTTTGGAGACTTTCAATTCGACGTGCTGCGCGAGGTGGGCAACATTGGCGCCGGCCATGCCGCTACGGCACTCTCCAAGCTCATACAAAAAGAAATTGACATGAATGTGCCGAAGGTCAGTGTGATCCCGTTTGATGAGGTGGCCGATTGTGTCGGCGGTTCCGAGGCGATTGTCGTGACGGTGTACCTTCGCGTGGAAGGGGATTGCCCCGGCAACATGTTCTTTATCCTGGACATGGAGTCCGCACGCAGCCTGCTGCGGCAGATGACAGGTGCGGATAAGGACGTGTACGAATGGACCGATTTCGAGTATTCCGCCCTGCACGAAATCGGCAATATCCTGACCGGGTCGTATCTGTCGTCGCTGGCCGACTTCACCAATCTGAGCATGCAGCCTTCCGTGCCGGCGCTGGCCATCGACATGGCCGGAGCGATCCTCAGCCACGGGTTGATCGAGCTCGGGCATACGGGTGACGTCGCCCTGACGATAGACACCGCCTTTTTTGAAGGAAACGATCGGGTGAAAGGCCACTTTTTTCTGATACCGGACCCGGATTCGTTGAAAACACTATTTGATTCATTAGGAGTTCCGTTCGATGGAGATCATTAGAATCGGCATGGCAGACTTGGGCGTGGCAAAATCTCCGGACCGGTTGCGCACGACTGGATTGGGATCGTGCGTCGGAGTTGTGCTGTATGACGTCGTGCACAAGGTGGGCGGAATGGCCCATGTGATGCTGCCTGAATCGTCTTTGGGAAAAGGCGGGCAGATCACGGTGGGGAAATACGCGGATACGGCGATTCCCCGATTGATTCAGGAGATGGAGCGGGCAGGCGCGTCGGTCCGCCACATGGTGGCCAAGATGGCGGGCGGCGCGCAGATGTTCGCGGCTTTGGGCAACTGCGATACGATGCGGATTGGTCCGCGCAACGTAGAGGCCTGCAAGAAGGCGCTCCAATCCGCGCAGATCAGGATTGTGGCTGAGGATACTGGCGGCAATTGCGGAAGGACGATCGAATTCGACACGTCTACGGGCATTCTCCAGATTCGGACCGTAAATCAAGGTGTGAAGGAAGTATAGGTATGTGGGGAACCATTTGGCTGAACACAGGAATCGGTTTGCTCGGCTTCGTCATGACGCTGGCCACGGCGTTGGGAGGAAACACCTGGCTTGTCTCGCTGGAGCGGGCCTTTATGGCTTTCATTCTCTTTTTTCTCGTGGCGTTTCCCCTGCGCTGGCTGCTGGCAAGGGTCATGGATACATCGGAGGCCGCCACGGGCAAGGCTGCAGCGGAAGAAACGGATGCCTCACCGGAGAGCGGGGAACAGCGGACCGCTTTGGACGATGAACCGTTTACGCCGCTGAACACAAACCAGATCGACCGAATTGCACCAGTTCAAGATCCCGCTGTCGTTGCGGATGTTGTCAGGCGGTTAACTGATGAGTAAAGGTTGGTGACTGATTCGTGGCACGGCTTACCAATCAGGAGAAGGCAAGACAGTTCGATAAATGGGTGATGTGGAAGCAGGAAGGCAGTCGCGAGGCGGAGGAGGACCTGGTGAACCAGTACCTCCCGCTCGTCGACAAGGTTGCCAGTCGTTTGGCTGGCAACCTGCCGGCCAATGTGGACAAGGACGATCTGATCAGTTACGGCCGCTTTGGCCTGCTCGATGCGCTGGCCAAGTTTGACCATACGCGCGGTCTGCAATTTGAGACCTACGCGATGTGGCGCATTCGCGGCGCAATGATTGATGGACTGCGGGAAAACGACTGGATTCCGCGGACAATTCGGGACAAGGCCAAGAAGATCGAAGAGGCCTATTCCTACCTGGAACAGGAGAAGCTCCGCACGCCCACTGAAGGGGAAGTGTCCCAGTATCTGGGCATCTCCGAGAAGGAACTGCGCCAGGTTCACTACGAGACCTCGCTGGCATCGATGATCTCCATTGATGAAGCGGTCGGCGAAGAAGACGAACAAAAGACCGCACGTCATTCCTATATCATCGATGAAGTGACGCCCAGTCCGGAATACGTGGCGGAAACCGCCGGGTTGAAGGAGGTTTTGGTCGGCGTCATCGACAAGCTGCCGGAAAAAGAACGGTTGGTTGTCTCGCTGTTCTACTTTGAAGAACTGTCTTTGTCAGAGATTGCCGAAGTGATGAATCTCTCTCCGTCCCGCATCTCGCAGCTTCATTCCAAAGCGATTTCCCGCATGCGCTCAGCTCTGTCGCGATGGAAATCGCAGTTGATGTAGGACTGGACAGGAGTGGGGATTGCAGAAAGAGAGCAATCCATGGTTTTGAGGGGGCAATAAAGATGGAAGAGACAGGGAACATCAGACTGGAAGTGAACATCTCTCCCGACAAGCTGGAGGCAAGGGTCACGTTGGTCGTCCCCGACGAGGGGCGGGGTGGCCCTATCCTCATTACGGAAAAAGACGTGCGTGATGCCCTGCACGCGAAAAATGTGACATACGGCGTATTAGACAGCGTCATCAGCGAACTGGTCGGCAATCCTGACAAATTCGCCAATGTTCCGGTCACCGTCGCCCGCGGCACACCGCCGGTTCCCGGGCTCGACGGAAAAATCGAGTATCCATTTCTGACGCTGCTGCATGGTGACAAACGGCCCAAAGAGTTGGATGACGGGCGAGTGGATTACTACAGCATCACCAATATTCCCAACGTGGCCAAAGGACAGTTGCTGGCTGCCAAGACGCCGCCAACACCTGGGACGCCGGGGACGGCCGTGACAGGCGAGCCCATTGCGCCGAAGGACGGCAGGGAAGTCATGATCAAGCCGGGCAAAAACGTGGTGATGAATCAGGAACGGACGCTGCTCTACGCCGCCATCGACGGCCAGGTGTCGTTTACGGAGAACGACAAGGTGAATGTCTTTCCCGTGTTTGAAGTGAACGGAGATGTAGACTTTCGCGTCGGCAACATCGACTTCGTGGGAACGGTGGTCATTCGCGGGAACGTCCCGACAGGGTTCAGGGTAAAGGCGTCCGGCGATATCCGCGTGTTCGGCAGCGTGGAGGGAGCTGAGCTGGAGGCAGGGGGCTCGATCGAAATTCGCAACGGCATCGTCGCTCAGGACAAGGGACATGTGGTGGCCGGCTACAATGTAAAGACATCCTATATCCAGAACGCGAACGTCACCGCCGGCAATCAGGTGCTGGTGTCGCAGAGCATCATGTTTTCCCAGGTCCGGGCCGGAAAGCAGATCATCTGCAACGGAACCAAGGGGTTTATCATCGGCGGCCTGCTGCAGGCGGGGGAAAAGATCGCGGCTCGCGTCATCGGCAATGCAAGCGCGACCCCGACCATACTGGAAGTGGGCGTCAAACCGGAGCTCAGAAAGGAACTGTCTTCCATCACCAAGGAACTGCAAAACGTGTACGAAAATTTACGCAAAACGGATCAGGGGCTGGGCGTCCTCAATCAAATGCTGCAGGCCGCCGGCGAACTGCCTCCGGAAAAACGAACGATGCAGATCAAGCTGACCAATACGCGTCTCGTGCTGGAGAAAGAGGTAAAGAAACTGGAGGCGCGAAAAAAAGAACTGGAACAGGAATTGGAAGGGGACGCGCCGGCTGCCGTGGAAGTGTACAACCTGATGTATCCCGGTATCAAGCTGGTGTTTGGCAAACTGGTGCGCTTCATCAAACAGGAGTTCTCCCGTACCCGGTTTATCGCGCTGGAGGGGGAAATCACCACTTCCCATCTCATCTGACGCAGCATGATGGGAAACGGGTTGAAGGAGTTGAGTCCGGATGAGTTTGAAAGCGGTTGAATGGCAGGTGTCAGTGCCGCGGAGCCCGGAGATCGGCCGCATTCAGGAACATGATCAGCAGAGGACCGTGTACCAGCAGCAGTGGCAGACGGATGACCGAAAACTGACGGATCAGCAGATGCGCCAGCGCCCCACTGACGTCAACGAGACGGAAAAAAACATGATTCGGGAACGAGAGCAACAGCAAAAGCGAAAAAAGCAAGCCGATTCCGGCGCGGAACTAAACGAAGCGAAGGATGGGACGGATCAGGGCAGTACGTCGGACGGCGTGCTGATGCGTGATCCGCTGCGCGGAAGGTTTATCGACATCTCATTGTAAACATCCGAGACAAGATGGGAGCACAGGTGACTTCAATGGATCTTCCTTATTATATTCTGATGGGTGCAGGAGCGCTGATTATGGCAGCGGCGTTCCTGAGCAAACGGAAACAGACGGCCGCCTCTGTTGAAACCGCGCCGAACGAGGCGTGGGACAAGGCTGACATGGAAAAAAGCCTGCAGCGGTTTCTGAACCAAATCAGGCACGAACAGAAAGCGACGGAAGGCAGATGGACGCAAGCACATGCGGAACTCGCGAAAGAGGTGGCGGAACTGAAGCAGCACTTGGCCCGTATGGAAAGCGAATGGTCCGCATGGAGCGCTGCGGGACAAGCAGCTGATGCAGAGGCTCCGCGTACAAGTGAAGCGGTAGCAGCCGATGTGTTTGCTCTTCAGGAGCGCTATCGGCGCGTTTTTGAACTGCGGCAGGAGGGATTGTCCTCCGATGAAATCGCCAAAAGGCTGGGAGCCGGGCAGGGCGAGATCGAATTGATTCTCTCGCTGGCCGGTTCTCATGAGCGAGGGAAGGCCGATGAGTAAGCGTGAATGGTTGTTTGGGTTTGGCGCCGGCCTGTTTGTGGCATCGACCGTTCTGGGAGCGGTGCAACATGCTGCTCCTGCCTCTTCTGCTTCGCTGACCAAGGAACAGGTAAAGCAGGCGGCTGAGGCTTTGCAGATGGTGGTCCTGTCCAAAGCCGAGTACGACCGCTTGCGACAGGAGCAGAACGTCTCGCTTCCGTCCGGTGCGGCGTCGCCGAAGCAGCCGCAGACACCCTCTGTAACGGCACCGACACAGCCCAAAACGCAATCGCCTCGACCACCTGAGGACAACAGCGGGCCGCAGCCGCCGTCCACACCCGCCCCGGCTGCTGCCGGTGATTCGTCCAAACCGGGCGGGAACACCGCCAATTCCACTCCGTCGGCACCGAAGCCGCCGGCAGCGACCGTCACGGTTCAGGTCCCGTACAGGGCCACCGCCGAAGGTGTCGCCCGCTCGATGGTGGAAGCGGGTGTTCTCAAGGCCGACAACACACTGGTGGAGACGCTGCGCGCACAGAACAAACTGAACCGGATTCGCGTCGGGACCTATCAGATCCCGGTAGGTGCAAGCGAAGCGGAGATCGTCCGGATTATCACTACACCGCCTGCGAAGTAAGGCGGTGTTTTTTTGGGGGACAGGCCGCCGTCTGCCATCCCGTTTGCGCGCGGCCCGGGCCGGTGCCCGGCGGGCGAATGACGCCTCGAACAGGAGAGGAACAATTTTGAAAAAACAAAGGAATCGTTTGTTGCATTTGAAAGTGCCATATGATATATTCATTAACGGTGTTGAATTCGCACGTCCACCAATTCCGACAACGGTGCTGCCAATCGGCAGTCTTGTCCGGAAGATGCGGTGAGGCGGAGGTAGGCATCGCTAAAAACCAATCTGAAGGAGGTGTGAAATATGGCAGTTATTTCGATGAAACAGCTGCTCGAGGCTGGTGTTCACTTCGGTCACCAAACTCGTCGCTGGAATCCGAAAATGGCTCGCTATATCTTCACCGAACGCAATGGTATCTACATTATCGACCTGCAAAAAACCGTTAAGAAAGTAGAGGAAGCGTACAACTTCGTGCGTGAACTCGCTGCAAACGGCGGCAAAATGCTCTTCGTGGGCACGAAGAAGCAAGCGCAGGAATCCGTGAAAGAAGAAGCGGAACGCACTGGTCACTACTACATCAACCAACGTTGGTTGGGCGGCACGCTGACCAACTTCGCTACCATCAAAAAGCGTACAGCTCGTCTGGCTGAGCTGAACCGCATGGAAGAAGACGGCACCTTCGACGTACTGCCGAAGAAAGAAGTTATCGTGCTGCGCAAGGAAAAAGAGCGCCTGGAGAAATTCCTCGGCGGTATCGCGAACATGGAAGAACTGCCGGACGCCCTGTTCGTCATCGACCCGCGCAAAGAGCGCATCGCTGTAGCGGAAGCTCGCAAGCTGGGCATCCCGATCGTGGCGATTGTCGATACCAACTGCGATCCGGACGAAATCGACTACGTCATTCCGGGTAACGACGACGCGATCCGCGCCGTGAAACTGCTCACCTCCAAAATGGCTGACGCTCTGCTGGAAGGCAGCCAAGGCGGAGAACAACAAACCACAACAACTGCGTAAGCAAGTGTTAAGAGGGTGGACTGAGGGTTTCAGAACCCCGTCCACCCTTTATTCACCACTATATACTTAGCTCGTCATTTTTCAAGGAGGTTCAACTCATGGCAATCAGTGCACAAGCGGTGAAAGAACTGCGCGAACGCACCGGCGCAGGCATGATGGACTGCAAACGCGCCCTGGAAGAAACCAACGGCGACATGGAAAAGGCGATTGACCTGCTGCGTGAGCGCGGCATCGCCAAAGCAGCGAAAAAAGCGGGCCGCATCGCTGCGGAAGGGCTTACCTCCTACGCGATTGAGGGCAACGTGGCTGCGATCGTGGAAGTTAACTGCGAGACCGACTTCGTGGCGAAAAACCCTGAGTTCCAAACGCTGGTAAAAGACATTGCCGAGCACGTTGTAACACAACGTCCGGCCAGCGTGGAAGCTGCTCTGGAACAGCCGTTTAAAGGCAATGGCGATAAACTCTCCCAAGTGATCAGCGAGAAGATCGCCACCATCGGTGAAAACATCACCTTCCGCCGCTTCTCCATTCTGGAGAAATCCGACAACGGCGTGTTCGGCGCATACCTGCACATGGGCGGTAAAATCGGTGTTCTGGTAGCGCTGGAAGGCACCAAGGACGAAGTGCTGGCAAAAGATCTGGGCATGCACGCTGCTGCATCCAACCCGCGTTATGCCAACCGTGAAGAGGTATCTCAAGAAGAGATCGAACGCGAGCGCGAAGTATTGAAGAACCAGGCACTGGCTGAAGGCAAACCGGCCAACATTGTGGAGAAAATGGTGGAAGGCCGCCTCGGCAAGTTCTTCGAAGAGTTCGTCATGGTTGAACAACCATTCGTGAAAGATCCGGACAAGAAAGTATCCGCTCTCTTGAAAGAGGCAGGCGCTACGCTGAAGGCATTTGTCCGCTTCCAAGTAGGCGAAGGCATCGAGAAAAAACAGGAAGACTTCGCTGCGGAAGTAATGGCGCAAGTGAATAAACAGTAACAATCGAAATAGGGAACACCTGTGTGTTCCCTATTTTGTAAGAGGTTTGGCAAAAGAGAGTTTCACGCGATCTTGTGTGAAACTCTCATCCGCGTAAAAAGAACCAGCCGCCGGCAGGTGCCGGAAGGAATCCGGTGCCGGACAGAGAATGAATCATGAATGGAGGCCGTTTCACATGCCACTTCCTGCCTATAAACGGGTTGTGTTAAAGTTGAGTGGGGAAGCTCTGGCGGGAGAATTAGGGTACGGGATCGACCCGAAAGTGATTTTCTCCATCGCTAATCAGATCAAGGAAATTGTAGAATTGGGTGTACAAGTCGCAGTCGTTGTCGGTGGAGGCAATATCTGGCGCGGACTTTCCGGCAGCTCCAAAGGCATGGATCGGGCCACTGCCGATTACATGGGCATGCTGGCAACGGTCATGAACTCGCTCGCCCTGCAGGATGGATTGGAAAAAGTGAACGTCCCGACTCGCGTACAAACGTCGATTGAAATGAGACAGGTGGCAGAACCGTACATACGCCGCCGGGCGATCCGCCATCTGGAGAAAAAACGGGTCGTGATTTTTGCGGCAGGCACGGGCAATCCGTATTTCTCCACGGATACAACGGCAGCCCTGCGTGCAGCGGAAATCGAGGCCGAAGTGATTTTGATGGCGAAAAACAAGGTGGACGGCGTCTACTCCGCCGACCCCAGCATCGATCCTGCAGCGGTCAAGTATGATGAACTGACGTTCCTCGAGGTGCTCAACAAGGGATTGGGCGTCATGGATTCGACGGCGTCCAGCCTGTGCATGGACAACAACATTCCGTTGATTGTCTTCAACATTTCCGAAGAAGGCAACATTCGCCGTGCCGTAATGGGCGAAAAGATCGGTACACTGGTGAAGGGGGAATCATAATGCCGCAAACCGTGCTGAAAGACATGGAAGAACGCATGAACAAAGCGATTGCCACGCTGAAGAAAGACCTTGCCAGCCTGCGTGCCGGCCGTGCCAATCCGGCGATGCTGGACAAGATCACTGTGGATTACTACGGCACACCGACGCCGATCAGCCAGCTGGCCAACATCAGCGTACCGGAGCCGCGCATGCTGACGATCCAGCCGTGGGACAAATCGGCCCTGAAAGAAATCGATCGCGCAATTCAGCAGTCTGATCTGGGGCTGACGCCTTCCAATGACGGGACCATCATCCGGATCGTCATCCCGCCGCTGACGGAAGAGCGCCGCAAAGAGCTGGTGAAAGTGGCAAACAAGAGCGGTGAGGAAGCGAAAGTAGCGATCCGCAATATCCGCCGCGACGCCAACGAAGAGATCAAGAAGCTGGAAAAGGGCGGCACCATTTCCGAAGACGAGTCCCGCCGTCATCAGGAATCTGTCCAAAAGACCACGGACAAGTTCATCGCGGAAGTGGACAAGATCATCAAGGAAAAAGAGAAGGACATTCTCGAAGTGTAAGCCAGGTATCCCCCTCTGTTGAGGGGGATGTATGTCTATATCTCTCATTGCGGGGGAACACTTTATGTTAGAACATCTGGCGCGCAAGTGGTCGCGCAAGGCACAACAGGCAAACACAACTGAACTGGACCTGTCCGGCCAGATTCCGCATCACGTGGCGGTGATCATGGACGGCAACGGCCGATGGGCCAAAAAGCGCAATTTGCCCCGAGTGGCCGGCCATCGGGCAGGGATGAAAACGGTGAAGGAAGTCGTCAAGGCAGCCGACGAGATTGGCGTACAGTATTTGACGATGTACGCGTTTTCCACCGAGAACTGGAAACGGCCGCGGGACGAAGTGGATTTTCTCATGAGACTTCCCCAGGAGTTTCTGTCGACTGAATTGGAAGAATTGGTTGAACGCAACGTGCGGGTGCGGATGGTCGGCAGCCGGGAGCAGCTGCCGCCGTATACGATTCAGGCGCTGGAAACGGCGGAACATAGAACGCGCAATAACACCGGTCTGCAGTTGAACTTCGCACTCAATTACGGAGCGCGCAAGGAAATTGTTGAAGCCGTAAAGGATATTGCAGCCCGTCTGCAGGCGGGTGAAATCGACCTGGAACAATTGAATGAAGATGTCATTTCCCGGCATCTCTACACGAGCGAAATCCCTGATCCGGATCTGTTGATCCGCACCAGCGGAGAAATTCGTCTGAGCAACTTCATGTTGTGGCAGTTGGCCTATACGGAATTGTGGTTTACCGAGGTGCTGTGGCCTGATTTTACCCGGGAACATTTCTATCAGGCAATTGTGGAATACCAGGGCCGAGCTCGACGCTACGGGGCGGTTTAAGCCGAGAGGTGGAATCAGTTGAAGCAGCGGATCATTACAGGCCTCATTGGTGGGGCAATCTTCCTGTTCCTCGTCTATCTGGGGAACATGTGGTATTCATTCCTGGTGTTGTTATTGGCCGTCATGGGCCTTTTTGAATTTTTGCGGATGGCGGGACTGCAGCCGTTCAGCACGGCGGGTGTGCTCGCTTATGCGTTGATGGTCAGCATCGTCTGGCCGGCGCTTTCGTTTTCAGCCGGGACCGGTGTTGTTATACCGAATTTGGTGCTGCCAGTCACGCTGCTGCTGCTGGTTTATTCCGTTTTGCGAAAAAACCAGTTTCACATTGAACACGCCGCCCTTACGCTGATAGGGGCGTTATACATAGGCTACGGATTTACTTACATGGCCGCCGTGCGCAACCTCCCGGACGGCTTGATGCTGACGATGCTGGTCATCCTGGGCATCTGGGCGTCCGATTCTGGTGCCTATTTCATCGGCAAGGCCGTGGGCCGGCGAAAACTTTGGCCGGCCATCAGTCCGAACAAAACCGTAGAGGGATCGTTTGGCGGACTGCTCGCTGCGGTCGCAGTCGTGCTGGGCCTCAATGCCGCTTTTGGGCATCTTCCCTTCGGACAGGCTGTGGCCATTGCCGTGGTGGCGGCCGTGGCCGGACAGTTGGGGGATTTGGTAGAATCGGCGATCAAACGCCACTTTGGCGTCAAGGACTCCGGCAGTATCCTGCCTGGCCACGGCGGCGTTCTCGATCGCTGCGACAGTTGGATTATGGTCTTTCCCGTCTTGTATCTGCTAGGCATTGTCTAAATGCGAACGCCATATAGAAAGAGATATAGAGGGTGAAACGATTGAAACGCATATCGCTATTGGGCTCTACCGGGTCGATCGGCATTAGCACGTTGGACGTAGTGGCCCAGCATCCGGAGGAATTTTCGATAGTGGCCTTGGCGGCAGGGAACAATATAGAACGGTTGGCGGAGCAGGTGAAGCAATTCAAGCCCGAGCTGGTCTCCGTTGGCAGTGAAAAAGCGGTAGGCGAACTAATGGAGCTGCTCGGCAGCGACCATCGTCCGGAGATCGTCTGCGGAACAGACGGATTGGAGCTGGCTGCCCGTCATCCGGACGCAGATGTCGTCGTGACGGCCGTGGTCGGAAGCGTGGGAGTAGCGCCAACGCTGGCCGCGATCAAGGCGGGAAAAGCGATCGCCTTGGCCAACAAGGAGACGCTTGTCAGCGCCGGTCACCTGGTCATGAAAGCTGCGCGCGAACGGGGCGTGCCAATCATCCCGGTAGACAGCGAGCATTCCGCCGTGTTTCAAGCGCTCCAGGGGGAGCGCCGGGAGGACGTAGCCCGTATCATCCTGACGGCTTCCGGCGGCTCGTTCCGTCATCTGAGCCGGGAGGAACTGGCCCACGTGACGGTCGCCGAAGCGCTGAACCACCCCAATTGGAGCATGGGCGCCAAGATCACCGTTGATTCCGCCAGCATGATGAACAAAGGGTTTGAAGTGATCGAAGCCCATTGGCTGTTTGACATGCCGTACGACCAGATCGACTGCATCCTGCACTATGAAAGCATTATTCACTCTATGGTAGAATATAAGGACCGGGCTGTCATGGCTCAACTGGGCACCCCGGACATGCGCGTTCCGATTCAGTACGCGCTCAGCTACCCGAAGCGCATGCCGCTGATGACAGAGCCGCTTGATCTGGTGAAGTGCGGAACCCTGCATTTTGCACCGATGGATTTTGTCCGTTATCCTCTGTTACAATTGGCATATGAGTGCGGAAAACAAGGCGGCACCCATCCCGCCGTCCTCAACGCAGCCAATGAGGTTGCCGTATCGCGCTTCCTCCAGGGCGAGATCGGCTTCCTGGAGATTGAACGCATCGTGCAGGAAACCTGCGAAATCCATAAAGGAATCAGCCAGCCCTCCCTGGAGGAGATCATGGATGCCGACGAGTGGGCCCGCAATCAGGCGCGATCCCTGTCTGCACGATAATGAAGCTTGACGATAACGCAATGAAAGGTGGCTTTCCCTTGCCTTTTCCCAATCTGGATTCGATCGAATCGATTCTCGCGATCATCATCGTGTTTGGCGTACTCGTGTTTGTGCATGAATTGGGCCATTTCCTGCTGGCCAAACGGGCCGGCATTCTCTGCCGGGAGTTTGCGCTTGGCATGGGGCCGAAAATCTTCAGCATAAAACGGGGAGAAACGGAATACACACTGCGCTTGCTGCCAATCGGGGGAATGGTGCGCATGGCCGGTGAAGATCCGGAGCTGGATATCCTCAAGCCGCACATGGAAGTGAGCGTGGAACGGGATGCAGTGGGAAAAGTGACGCGCATTCTGCTGGACAAAACGGACAGCGGCAGCGTGAACGGGACGATCGTCCGCTATGATTTGGAACACCAACTGACGCTCACCTTGAACGTGGACGGGGAGGAGCAGACGTTCTCCGTACACCCGCAGGCTCACTTGGTCAAGGACGGGCAGGAGGTGCAGATTGCGCCCTACAACCGGCAGTTCAGGGGGAAGACGGTCTCTGAGCGCTTCCTGGCTATCTTTGCCGGTCCGGCGGCCAACTTTTTGCTTGCCTTTGTCCTGTTTGTGGCGATCGGACTGTCCTACGGGGTCCCCAGCAACGTGCCGTACCTGGGCGAAGTAAGGCCAGGCGGCCCCGCAGCACAGGCGGGCCTGATGCAGGGAGACCGGGTGATCGCCATTCAGGGGCAGCCGGTATCTACATGGAAGGAAATCGTGCAGATCGTCAGCCAGTCCCCCGACAAGGAACTGCTGTTTGACATCGAGCGGAACGGACAGCGCAAAAGCGTAAAAGTCCGCATCTACAACGACAACAACGTCGGCAAGATCATGGTGACGCAGACGCTGACGTACGCGCCTGGCGAGGTGCTGAAGTACGGAGCCGTCTCCACGTACGAGTTTACCGCGATGATTCTGAAAAGCTTGGGGATGCTGTTTACCGGCGCCGTCGGGTTGAACGACCTGAGCGGACCGGTGGGAATCTTCAAGATGACGGGCGAATTTGCCCAGCAGGGATTGGCGGTCCTGCTGAAGTGGGCAGCGGTGCTGTCCATCAATCTGGGCTTGTTTAACCTCTTGCCGCTGCCGGCACTGGACGGAGGACGGCTGGCGTTTTTGCTGGTGGAAGCTTTGCGCGGCCGGCCGGTCGATCCGCACAAGGAAGGCATGGTGCATTTTCTCGGCTTTGCTTTCCTGATGCTGTTGATCCTGGTCGTGACCTGGAACGATTTGCAACGCTTGTTTTTGCAGTGACGTGTAATCACCGACACAAACAAAAGGATGGTGCTCTATGTACAAGCGCGAGGAGACGAAACCGGTATATGTTGGAGGCGTACAGATCGGCGGACAAAAAAGCGTCGTGATCCAGTCGATGACGACGGCGGACACCCGCGACGTGGAAGCCACGCTGGCACAAATCCAGCGGCTGTATGAAGCCGGCTGCCAAGTCGTCCGCCTGGCGGTGATCAACGAAGACGCGGCGCGCGCCATCAAGGCAATCAAGGAACGCTCCCCGCTTCCGCTCGTCGCCGACATCCATTTTGATTACCGTCTGGCGCTGATCGCCTTGGAAAGCGGCATCGACAAGATTCGCATCAACCCCGGTAACATCGGCTCCAAGGAAAAAACGAAAGCGGTCGTCGAGGCGTGTCGGGAGCGCAACGTTCCGATTCGCATCGGCGTCAACTCCGGTTCCGTGGAAAAACGGCTGTTGGAAAAGTACGGGTATCCGTCACCGGAAGCGATTGTGGAGAGCGCCATGGACCACGTCCACATTCTGGAAGACCTGAACTACGACAACATCGTCATCTCCCTGAAGTCGTCTGACGTGCCGACGATGATTCAGACCTATTCGCTGATGGCGGAGAAGCGCAACTATCCGCTTCACGTCGGCGTTACCGAAGCAGGGACGCAGTTTTCTGGCAGCATCAAGTCGGCGGTCGGCATCGGCACTGTGCTGTCGATGGGCATCGGGGATACGATTCGGGTCTCGTTGACGGCTGACCCGGTCGAGGAGATCAAGGTGGCGAAACAGATTCTCCGCAGCCTGGACATCGTCAACAACGACCCGGTGGTGATTGCCTGCCCGTCGTGTGGACGCTGTGCGATTGACCTGATCGGGTTGGCCACCAGGGTGGAGGATGCCGTTTCCACGCTGAAGGTACCGCTGAAAATTGCCGTCATGGGTTGTGCCGTCAACGGTCCCGGCGAGGCCCGCGAAGCGGATGTGGGCGTCGCCGGGGGCAATGGCGAAGGACTGATTTTCCGCAACGGGGAGATTGTGCGGAAAGTGAAGGAAACGGAACTGTTCGAAGAGCTGATGAAAGAAATTCACGAATTGGTGGAAGAGCGGAAATCTGCCACGGTTGGATAAGAACACGTTCTAACCGGTGACAAACCCACGTGCATAGCGGCGGCCCCTTGCGAGCGGGCGGAGGAAACACCCGCTGCGAGGCTCCCCAGGCACGTGGGTTTGCTTTGCGAAAAAAGTTTGACGACGCAGTTGTGCGATGCATGAAGGAGGACAAGCGTGTGTTTAAGCAAAGTCAGATGTTGATTCCCACCCTGCGGGAAGTGCCTGCGGATGCGGAGATTGCCAGCCACAAGTTGCTGCTTCGGGCGGGCATGGCCCGTCAGCTGGCATCCGGGATTTACACCTACCTGCCGCTGGCGCTGCGCAGCCTGCAGAAAATCCAGACCATTGTGCGCGAAGAGATGAACCGCGCCGGGGCCCAGGAACTGCTGATGCCGGCGATGCAGCCGGCGGAATTGTGGCATCAAACGGGCCGATGGGACGTATACGGTCCCGAACTGGTGCGCCTGCAGGACCGCCACGAACGTTCGTTTGCGCTTGGTCCGACGCATGAAGAAGTGATTACCAGCCTGGTGCGGGACGAAATCAACTCCTACAAAAAACTGCCGATCAACCTGTACCAGATTCAGACGAAGTTTCGCGACGAGGTCAGACCGCGCTTCGGCCTGATCCGCAGCCGCGAGTTCATTATGAAGGACGCCTACTCGTTTGACACCACGCCGGAAGGGCTGGACAAAAACTTCCAGGCGATGTTTGATGCATATACCCGCATTTTCACTCGCGTCGGCCTGAACTTCCGCGCTGTGGAAGCGGACGCGGGAGCGATTGGCGGAAAAGGAACCTACGAATTCATGGCGCTGTGCGACATCGGTGAAGACACGATTGCCTATTCGGAAGAGGGCGATTACGCTGCCAATTTGGAAAAGGCGGAAGTGGTGTACAAGCCTTCCCCCAAACCGGCCGGAGAAACACCTGCGATGGAGAAAATCCACACGCCTGGTGTAAAAACCATTGACCAACTGACGGAAACGCTTGGCGTGGACGCCAGCCGGATCATCAAAAGCCTGATCTATCGGATCGACGACAAGCTGGTGATGGTGCTCGTCCGCGGCGACCACGAGTTGAACGAAGTCAAGCTGAAAAACCTGTTCGACGCGACGCAGGTACGCCTTGCGTCCGCAGAGGAGGTGCTGGCAGTGAGCGGCGCACCGGCAGGCTTTGTCGGGCCGGTCGGTCTCGCTGACGAAAAAACGGAAATCGTCGCCGACAACTTCGTCCAGGACGTCTACGACGGAATCGTGGGCGCCAACGAAGCCGACTACCATCTCATCCATGTGCAGCCGGGCCGGGACTTTACCGTGTCTCGTTACGCCGATCTGCGCAACATCATGGAGGGAGACGTCTGCCCGCGCGGCGGCGGTGTCATCAAATTTGCCCGCGGGGTGGAAGTAGGCCACGTGTTCAAACTGGGCACCAAGTACTCGCAGGCGATGGGCGCCACCTTCCTCGACGAGAACGGGCGCAGCCAGCCGATGATCATGGGCTGCTACGGCATCGGCATCTCCCGTACTCTGGCCGCCGTGATTGAGCAAAACAACGACGAACACGGCATCATTTGGCCCGTGTCCGTGGCGCCGTTCCACGTCCACGTCATTCCGGTCAACACCAAAGTGGAGGAGCAGCGGCGTGCGAGTGAACAGATCACCGAAGCGCTGATGGCGGCTGGCATCGAGGTGCTGTACGACGATCGGCCTGAGCGCGCCGGCGTGAAGTTCAAGGACGCTGACCTGATTGGCCTGCCGCTGCGCATCACCATCTCCGACCGGGCCGCGCAGGAGGGCGTCGTCGAAGTCCGCGTCCGCCGAACTGGTGAAACGCACGAGGTAAAACGCGACGAACTGGTCACCTTTGTGAAAGATCTGCTGACTCGCGTCGACCGGACGGGGGCGGAACTGGTCCACGCGTAAAAAGAAAGCAGGGATTCGGCTGATTTTGTCGAATCAAATCGGGGTACTCCCGTTGAACCGTGGGAGTACCCCCTGTTTTTTTCAGACAGGTTTGTACTGATGGCATGATTGAGGTGGAGAACCGTGAATCGGTTGGAAGAGCAAAAACATCGCTTCTCGCTGTTGGTGAAACAGTTGGATCTGCCGGCAGAGTGGGTGGAGCGATTTTTTCTTGATGGGCACATCGATAAATTGGAACTCTACCGGCAGAACAAGGAGTGGGTGTTTACCTTTACACTGCCCCGGTTGCTGCCGGCGGAGATCTATCAGGCCTTTATGCGCCGTCTGATCCAGAGCTTTTCCCATTTGGCGACAGTGGACGCCCGATTCCGCTACCGCGAACAGCCGAGTGTGGAGCAGGCCGTCAGCCAGTACTGGGACGTGCTGCTGGAGAATCTGGAACAAAAGATCAACTCCTTGGCGGTCACGCTGCGCCAGGCGAAACGGAAAGTGGAGGCGCAGAGCGTAACCGTGTACCTGCCGACGGAGATGGCGGTCGAGATGGCCAAGCGGAAGAAAGCGGACAGCGAACTGGCCGCCGCCTTTGAAAAAGTGACGGCCTGCGTGCCGCGCTTTACGTTTTTGGCCGAAGAGAACGACGAGGCGTACAAGGCGTTCATGGAGCAGCGGGAAGAAGAGGAGCGGGCGCTGATCGAAGAGGTCATGAGCGCGGTCCAGCAGGAGAAAGAGAATAAGGAAAGTGAGAAGACAGAGGCAGTGACCACGCTGATGATCGGCTACGAGATCAAGGACGAGCCGCTACCGATCCGCGAGATCCAGGACGAAGAGCGGCGCGTCACCATCCAGGGCACGGTGTTTGGCGCGGAACTGAAGGAGCTGCGCAGCGGCCGCCATTTGTTGACGTTCAACATCACCGACTACACCGATTCGCTGACGGTCAAGATTTTTTCCCGCGACAAGGAAGACGTCAAAATGCTGGAGGCCGTAAAGGACGGTTTGTGGGTAAAAGTGCGCGGCAGCGTCCAGCATGACACCTTCCTGCGGGAACTGGTAATGGTCGCAAACGACATCAACCAAATCGAACAGGTCGTGCGAAAAGACACAGCCGAGGAGAAGCGGGTAGAACTGCACTGTCATACGCCGATGAGCGCGCTCGATGCCGTCGCCTCCGTCAAGTCGCTCATCAGCACGGCGGCCAAGTGGGGGCACAAAGCGATCGCCATCACTGACCACGGCGTCGTTCAGGCGTTCCCGGAAGCGTACAGCGTCGCCAAAAAGAACAACATCAAGTGCATCCTCGGCATGGAGGCGTACGTGGTGGAAGACGGCGTAGACATCGTCTACAACCTGACTCAGGAGAACAACCTGCCGATCGACGAAAACACCGAGTACGTCGTGTTCGACACGGAGACGACCGGTCTCAACGCAGCGGAGCACACGATCATTGAAATCGCTGCGGTGAAGATGCGCGGCACGGAGATTGTCGACAAGTGGACGGAATTGATCGATCCCCAGATCGAGATTGGCCCCAAGACGACCGAAATTACCGGGATCACCAACGAAATGCTGCGCGGCAAGGAGACGCTGGACGTGGTCCTGCGCCGGTTCAAGGAGTTTACCGGTGACGCTGTGCTCGTGGCGCACAACGCGGAGTTTGACAAGGCGTTCATTAATGCCTGCGCCAAGCGAATCGGGATGGAGCCGTGGAACAACCCCTTCCTGGATACGCTGCCGCTGGCCCGCCTGCTTTACAAGGGCATGCGCAACTACCGCCTGGGCACGCTGGCGAAAAAGTTCAACGTGGAACTGATCAACGCCCACCGCGCACTGGATGACACCGTGGCGCTGGCCCACGTCTTCCAGTACATGCTGAAAGACATCCGGGAGGCGGAGATCAAAACCCTGGCCGATCTGAACGAGCGGAGCAATGCGGAGGCAGACTACAAGAGCGGCCGCCCGTTCCACGCCACGCTGCTGGTAAAAACGAAGGCCGGGCTGAAAAACCTGTATAAACTGGTCAGCCGCTCCCACGTGGAGACGTTTTTCCGCGTCCCTCGCATTCAGCGCAGCCAGCTCGTCAAGTACCGCGACGGGCTCTTGATCGGAACGGCCTGCAAAGAGGGCGAGCTGATGCAGGCGATCCTGCGCGGGAAGACGCGGGACGAGCTGAAAGAAGTAGCCGCCTTCTACGATTTTCTCGAACTGCAGCCGCTGGATCACTACGCGCCGCTGCTGCGCAATGAGGAGATTCCCTCACTGGAGACGATGAAGGGATACCACCAGTTGATCGTCGATATCGGAAAGGAACTGGGCAAACCGGTGGTGGCAACGGGGGACGTCCACTTTCTCAATCCGCAGGACGACATCTTCCGAGACGTGTTTTTGCTGTCGCAAGGCTCCCCTGATGCGGGCAACCAGCCGCCGCTTTATCTGCGCACCACGGACGAGATGCTGGAAGCGTTTGCCCACCTCGGCGAGGAGACTGCGCGCGAAGTGGTGGTGACCGCCCCCAACGCGATTGCCGATATGATCGAGGACGTCAGCCCGATCCCTGACCGGTTGTACACGCCGATCATCGAGGGAGCAGATGACGAGCTGCGCCAGATGTGCTACGACAAGGCGAAGAAGCTGTACGGCGATCCGCTGCCGGAGATCGTGGAAAAGCGCCTGGAAAAAGAGCTGAACAGCATTATCACACACGGATTCGGCGTGATTTACCTGATCTCCCAGCGGCTGGTGACCAAGTCGCTGATGGATGGCTATCTCGTCGGTTCCCGCGGTTCCGTCGGGTCTTCCTTCGTGGCCACGATGGCCGAGATCACCGAGGTCAATCCGCTGCCGCCGCACTATCGCTGTCCAAACTGCAGGCACAGCGAGTTCATCACGGACGGCTCGATCGGTTCCGGTTTCGACCTGCCGGACAAGGATTGTCCCGCCTGCGGACACAAGCTGGCCAAAGACGGACAGGACATTCCGTTCGAGACGTTCCTCGGCTTCAAAGGGGACAAGGTCCCTGATATCGACCTGAACTTCTCGGGCGAATACCAGCCGCGCGCCCACAAGTATACGCAGGAACTGTTCGGCGTGGACAACGTCTACCGCGCGGGAACGATCGGCACGGTTGCGGAAAAGACCGCCTACGGCTACGTGCGCAAATACGCGGATGAGCGCGGCCTGACGCTGCGAAACGCGGAAATCGCCCGGCTGGTAAACGGCTGCACCGGCGTCAAGCGGACGACTGGCCAACACCCGGGCGGAATCATCGTGGTGCCCGACTACATGGAGATCGAGGATTTTTGTCCGATCCAGTACCCGGCGGACGACAGCGAATCGGAGTGGCGGACCACGCATTTTGACTTCCACTCCATCCACGACAACCTGTTGAAGCTGGACATTCTCGGCCACGACGACCCGACCGTAATCCGCATGCTGCAGGATTTGACCGGCATCGATCCGAAGACGATCCCGCTCGACGACAAGGCGACGATGTCGATCTTCAGTTCGACCGAGGCGCTGGGCGTCACGCCGGAGCAGATTCGCACCAATCTGGGGACGCTGGGCATTCCCGAGTTTGGTACCAAATTCGTGCGGCAGATGCTGGAGGACACCAAGCCGACGACGTTTGCCGAGCTGGTGCAGATCTCCGGTCTTTCCCACGGTACGGACGTCTGGCTGAACAACGCGCAGGACTTGATCCGCAGCGGGACGTGCAAGCTGTCCGAGGTGATCGGGTGCCGCGACGACATCATGGTGTACCTGATTTACAAGGGGCTGGAACCGTCCCGCGCCTTCAAGATCATGGAGTCGGTGCGCAAAGGAAAAGGCGTTCCCGAAGAAGACCAGGAAGAAATGCGCCGCAACAACGTGCCGGAATGGTACATCGAGTCCTGCCAGAAGATCAAGTACATGTTCCCGAAGGCGCATGCTACCGCCTACGTGATGATGGCGGTGCGGATCGCCTACTTCAAGGTGCATTACCCGCTTGAGTTTTACGCAACATACTTCACGGTGCGAGCGGACGACTTCGACATTCCGTTGATGGTCAAGGGCTCGTCGGCAATCCGGCAAAGAATCGAGGAAATCGAAGAAAAGGGACACGAGGCGCAGCCCAAGGAGAAGGCGCTGTTGACCGTACTGGAGATGGCGCTGGAGATGGTGGAGCGGGGTTTTCGCTTTGCCAACGTCGACCTCTACCGTTCCGATGCGACCAAATTCCTGATCGACGGCAACAGTTTGATCGCGCCGTTCAACGCTCTGCCCGGTCTGGGGACCAACGCGGCGATCAGCATCGTCAAGGCACGGGAGGAAGGAGAGTTCCTCTCCAAGGAAGACCTCTTGACCCGCGCCCGGATTTCCAAAAGCATCCTGGAATATCTGGAGGAGCAGGGAGCCCTTAAAGGGCTGCCGGAATCCAATCAGCTCTCGCTGTTCTGACGACTCCGGACGAGGAGCGGTCCGGAGGGGCCTGTCGGGATTTGGGTAACACACGGTTGTCAACGACAGGCTGTTATGCTATAATTTTTTTGGAAATACTGGTTATACGCACGCAGAGCGAGAGTGGGGAAACCCACTCTTTCTTTCTGGCCGAACCCCATGCTTCAACGACAAGGAGGTACTTGCTTGAGCAAGGTAACAGACATTGTCACCGAACTGGTTACGCCCATTCTCGACGAACTGGGTCTGGAACTGGTTGACATCGAGTACAAGAAAGAAGGCAGCAACTGGTTTCTGCGCGTGTTCATCGACAATGAAACCGGGAACATCGACATTGATGACTGCGGCCTTGTCAGCGAGCGGCTGAGTCAGCGTCTGGACGAGGTGGACCCTATTCCTACCGCGTACTTCCTGGAGGTGTCGTCACCGGGAGCAGAGCGTCCGCTGCGCAAGGAAAGCGATTTTCGCAAGGCTGTCGGCAGGCATGTACATATCGTAACCAAGGAGCCGCTGGAAGGCTCAACCGTGTTCGAAGGGGAACTGGTATCCTTCGAGGACGGACAGCTGACAGTGAAAGAAGCGAAAAAAACCTACGTCATTTCCCTGGACCAAATCGACGCGGCCCGGATGGCCATCGTCTTCTAATCCCGCGGGTGTGTGTTCGTAAAGGAGGAGGCAACGAAAATCATGAACGCCGATTTTATTGAGGCATTGGAAGCCATTGAGAGAGAGAAAGGAATTTCCAAAGACGTGTTGATCGAGGCCATCGAAGCGGCCCTCATTTCCGGATACAAACGGAATTTCAATTCGGCGCAAAACGTTCGCGTAGACGTGAATCGCCACACCGGCCAGGTGCGTGTGTTTGCCCGCAAAACGGTCGTGGAGGAAGTGCTCGATCCGCGTCTGGAGATTTCTCTGGAAGCGGCGCAGGAGATTGATCCCAACTTCCGGCTGGATGACATCGTCGAGATCGAAGTGACGCCCCGCGACTTTGGCCGCATTGCCGCCCAGACCGCGAAGCAGGTGGTGACCCAGCGCATTCGCGAAGCAGAGCGCGGACTCATCTACAGCGAGTTCATCGAGCGGGAGGACGACATCATCACCGGTGTGGTCCAGCGCATGGATGCCCGCAACTACTACATTGACCTGGGCAAGGCGGAGGCAGTGATGCCGATCACGGAGAAAATGCCGACCGACGACTTCAAGCCCCAGGATCGGGTGAAAGCCTACATCATCAAAGTTGAAAAGACGACCAAAGGACCGCAGATCATCGTCTCCCGCACGCATCCCGGCCTGTTGAAACGGCTGTTTGAACTGGAAGTGCCGGAAATCTACGACGGCGTGGTGGAGATCAAATCCGTCGCACGTGAGGCCGGCGACCGCTCCAAGATCGCCGTCCATTCGATCAACCCCGACGTCGACCCGGTAGGCGCCTGTGTGGGGCCTAAAGGGATGCGCGTACAGACCATCGTCAACGAGCTGAAGGGCGAGAAGATCGACATCGTGCGCTGGTCGGAAGATCCCGCGGAATACGTGGCCAACGCGCTCAGCCCGGCCAAGGTGCTGCACGTGGAAGTGAACGCTGCCGAGAAAGTGACCCGCGTGATCGTACCGGATTATCAATTGTCGCTGGCAATCGGCAAGCGCGGTCAAAACGCCCGTCTCGCGGCCAAGCTGACCGGTTGGAAGATCGACATCAAGAGCGAGACACAGGCTGAACAGGAAGGCATCGCCTACCCGAAAGCGGGCGATGAGGGGGCTGACCTCGAATAGCCATGAAGCAAAAGAAAATTCCATTGCGGAAATGCATCGTGTGTCAGGAAATGTTTCCGAAAAAAAAACTGGTGCGCGTCGTGCGGACCCCGGACGAAGAGATTATCATCGATCCGACTGGCAAGGCAGCCGGGCGCGGGGCGTACGTGTGCCGTCAGGAAAGCTGTCTGAAGCCGGACACGTTTGCTTCGGGCAAGTGGAAAAAAGTGCTGGAACGCGCACTGAACATGTCCATCACCCAGGAAAAATACGACGCGTTCCGTGAGAAATGGCTGGAGATGATGGGACAATGATCCCCAAGGCAGCGCAAATGCTGGGGTTGGCCATGCGTGCACGCAAGGTGATATCCGGCGAGGAGCTGGTCGTTCAGGCAGTGCGAACCGGTCAGGCCAAGCTGGTGCTGCTCGCGGCCGACGCTTCTGCCAACACGACGAAGAAGGTACGTGACAAGTGCGCCTATTACGGTGTTCCGTGCGTAACGGCAGGCGACCGGTACGCGCTGGGGCACGCCATCGGCAAGGAAGGGCGTGTCACCGTAGCGGTTACGGACGGGAATCTGGCGGACAGCATACTGCGCCTGCTCACCTAATTCAGAAGGGGTGAAGATCACTTGAAGACTCGAGTGTATGAATACGCCAAACAGCATAACATGAGCAGCAAGGAAATCCTCAATTTGTTAAAGCGGCTGAACATAGAAGTGGCAAATCATATGAGTATCATGGATGAAGCAACGATCAAAAAAATTGAAGATCACCTTGCCAAGCTGCGGAGCGGCGGCAAGCCGGAACAACAGCGGCCCGCCGGTCAGGCGGAGGCGAAGCCCAAACAGGAAGGCGACAAGAAGCGGACAGAGGAGTCGAAAGGGAAGCAAAAGCCTCAGCAGCAGCGTCGCAACGAACGCCCGTCTGATCGCGGAGCAAGCCGTCAGGGCGGCGGCCAGCGTGCCGACCAGCAGCGTCCGCAACAAGGAAAAAATCAGGGGAAGAATCAGGAGAGAAAACCGAGCGATATGAAAAGCCAATCCGCGAAACCATTTGATCGCAAGCAGCAGGTTGCCCAACATGAGCCAACGGTCAATGAACATGACGATCCGCGCGCAGGCGACGACTTTGAGGACAAGGTAAAAATCCCGCCCAAAGTTTCCCTGGAAAAGCGGGAAAAAATCAAAAAAGGTGCGGGCGGCAAGAAGGGATTCGACGACAGCAAGAAAAATCAGCCGTTCAAAGGCGGCAACAAACGTCAGGAGAACCGCAAGCAGGGGCGCGAACAGCAACAGCGCCAGCTGCCGGATCCGCCGTCCAAAATTACCTTCACCGAGTCGCTTACCGTCGCAGAACTGGCGAAAAAACTGCGCAGGGAACCGGCGGAAATCATCAAAAAGTTGTTTAATTTGGGTATCATGGCGACGATTAACCAGGATCTCGACCGCGATGCCATCGAGTTGATCTGCTCCGAGTACAACGTCGAAGTGGAAGAGAAGATCGTCATCGACGAAACCAACTTCGAGACGATTGAAGAAGTGGATAACCCGGCCGATCTGGTGGAACGTCCGCCGGTTGTCACCATCATGGGTCACGTCGACCACGGGAAGACCACCCTGTTGGACGCCATCCGCTCCACCAACGTCGTAGCGGGTGAAGCAGGCGGCATCACCCAGCACATCGGTGCGTACCAGGTGGAAGTCAAAGGGAAGAAAATTACGTTCCTGGACACCCCCGGCCACGCGGCGTTTACCACGATGCGTGCCCGCGGTGCGCAAATCACCGACATTACCATTCTCGTCGTAGCAGCGGATGACGGTGTCATGCCGCAAACCGTGGAAGCCATCAGCCACGCCAAGGCAGCAAACGTGCCGATCATCGTCGCCGTGAACAAAGTCGACAAGCCGGAGGCAAACGTCGAGCGCATCAAGCAGGAACTGACCGAGTATGGACTGGTGGCTGAAGAGTGGGGCGGCGACACCATTTTCTGCCCGATCTCCGCAAAACAGCGCATCGGCCTCGAGGAGCTGTTGGAGTACATCCTCCTCGTTGCCGAGGTGCAGGAGTTGAAAGCAAATCCGAACAAGCGCGCCCGCGGTACCGTCGTCGAGGCCGAACTGGACAAGGGGCGCGGACCGGTGGCAACCGTCCTGGTGCAGCATGGTACGCTTAAAGTCGGGGACCCGATCGTCGTGGGCACCGCCTATGGCCGCGTCCGTGCGATGGTAAACGACAAGGGACGCCGTCTGAAGGAAGCAGGACCGTCCACGCCAGTGGAGATTACCGGTCTGAATGACGTTCCGCAGGCGGGCGACCAGTTCATGGTCTTCGAAGACGAGAAAAAGGCCCGCTCCATCGGTGAAGCGCGCGCAGCCAAGCAGCGCGAATCGGAACGGCGCGCCAACACGCGCGTATCCCTGGACGATCTGTTCCAGCACATTCAGGAGGGCGATGTGAAAGAGCTCAACCTGATCGTGAAAGCGGATGTGCAGGGCTCCGTGGAAGCGCTCCGCGGCGCGCTCGAGAAGATCGATGTGAACGGCACGCGCGTCAAGATCATTCACACCGGTGTAGGGGCGATTACGGAGTCCGACATCACCCTGGCCAACGCGTCCAACGCCATCGTGATCGGCTTCAACGTGCGTCCTGAGCCAAATGCCCGCAACATGGCGGAACAGGAGAAAATCGACATTCGCCTGCACCGCGTCATCTACAACGTCATCGACGAGATCGAGCAGGCGCTGAAAGGAATGCTGGACCCGGTCTACAAGGAGACCATCATCGGCCAGGCGGAAATCCGCGAAATCTTCAAGGTCTCCAAAGTGGGCAACATCGCCGGCTGCTACGTCACCGAGGGCAAGATTACCCGCGATGCTGGCGCCCGCGTGATCCGCGAAGGTGTGGTCATCTACGAGGGCAAGCTGGATACGCTCAAGCGGTTCAAGGATGATGTACGCGAAGTGATGAGCGGCTACGAGTGCGGCCTGACCCTGGAGCGCTTCCAGGATATCAAGGTCGGCGACGTGATCGAAGCCTTCATCATGGAGGAAGTGAAGCAGTAATGCTGGCGGGGGCGCGGATCGAACTGTTTCTGCCCGCCTGCCGCAATCTAAAGGAGAAACGGGCCATCGTCAAGAGCATACTTGGCAAGCTGCGGAGCCGCTTCAACGTCTCCGCGGCGGAGTTGGCCTGTCAAGAGCAGTGGCAGCGTACCGTGCTGGGTATCGCTGCCGTTGCTAATGAATGGTCGTTTTTGCAGGAACAAATCCAGGCGGCTGTCCGTCTGGTGGAAAACCATCCCGGCGTGGAGTTGATTCGCGCCGATACGGAATACTACGACTAACGCCAGCGGAGGTGACAGAAATGAACAAGACGAGGATGAGCCGGGTGGGCGAGGAGATCAAGAAAGAACTGAGCGTCCTCTTGCAGCGCGGCCTGAAGGACCCGCGCATCGGCTTCGTCACGGTAACGGATGTGGAAGTGACCAGCGATCTCCAGTTGGCCAAGGTGTTCGTCAGCATTTTCGGCGACGACGAACAGCGCAAGGCGTCCCTGGCCGGGCTGCAAAAGGCAAAGGGCTATCTGCGCACGGAGATCGGCCGGCGTGTAAAGCTGCGCCACGTGCCCGATTTCGTATTCAAACTGGATGAGTCGATCGATTACGGGAACCGGATTGAATCGATTCTCCGTGAAATCTCCACAGAAGGTGCCAAAGGAGACAAGCAGGATGACTGATTATCGCCGTGCCTTGGAGGAAGCGGTCCGGTTCCTGCGGGAACACGATCGCTTCCTGATTCTCTCCCACGTCAACCCGGACGGGGATGCGATCGGTTCTACACTGGCTGTGGCCGCAATGCTGGAACAGTTGGGAAAATCATACGTGCTCGTCAATGAGAGCGGCGCGCCGGACAAATTTTCATTTTTGCCCCGGTTTGAGCGGATTTGCAATCTTTCGCAAGATTTGGCCGGCGACACCTTTTCCGCCGTGATCGCGGTCGACTGCGCCGATGCGTCGCGAATGGGGGACGTGCGTCATCTGTTTGCCCCCGACGCCGCCCTGCTCAATATCGATCACCATCCCACCAACGACGCCTTTGGTGCGGTAAACGTCATTCGCACCGATGCGGCGGCCACGGCAGAGATTCTGTATGACCTGAACGAGGCGGCCGGGCTGCCGATCACCGAAGATTTTGCGCTCTGCATCTACACGGGACTTTTGACCGACACGGGCGGCTTCCGCTACTCCAACACGTCGCCGTACAACATGGAGATCGCCGCCCGCTTGCTGCGGTACGGCGTCAATCCGGGCGACGTGGCGGAGCGGTGTCTTGAAGTCATCACGCTGTCCCATGTCAAGCTGCTCAGGCAGGCGCTGCAGACGCTGCGCATGTCCCATGGCAACCTGGTGGCATCCGTTTTTGTTTCTCGCCAGGATTTGGAAAGTGCAGGGGCCGACCGGGAGGATGCCGGGGGACTGGTAAATTACTGCCGCAACATTGAAGGCGTGGAAGTAGGCGTGTCGTTTGTGGAAGCGGAGCCGGGGACGGTGAAGGTGAGCCTGCGGGCCCGCAGCCGCGTGGACGTGTCGGAGATCGCCAAGCAGCTGGGGGGCGGCGGCCACGCCAAAGCGGCAGGCTGCACGCTTCGCGGAACGCTGGCGGAGGCGCAGGAACGGGTGTGGAACGCCCTGGGGCAGGCGTTGGGAGTGAACGCCGATGAGTAACAAGTGGCATGGCGTCGTCGTGCTGGACAAGCCGGCCGGAATGACCTCCCACGATTGCGTGGCGCGTATCCGCCGCCTGTTTCGCACGAAAAAAGTGGGGCATGCCGGCACCCTGGACCCGGACGTGACCGGTGTGCTGCCTGTCTGTCTGGGGCATGCCACCCGCTTGGTGGAATACCTGCAGGACCTTCCGAAGCGATACGATGTGGTGATGCGCCTCGGTTCCTCCACAACGACCGAGGACGCGGCCGGTGAACGGGTGGAACACGTGCCGGTCGACTCTGCGGAGATCACGACAGAGCGGCTGAATGACGTGTTCAGCCAGTTTCTGGGCGAGATCGAGCAGGTGCCGCCGATGTACTCTGCCGTCAAGATAAACGGCAAGCGGCTGTACCAATTGGCCAGAGAGGGCGAAGTGGTGGAGCGCCCCGCCCGCAAAGTGACGATCTACGAACTGGACCTGCACGACATCCGGCCGGACGGCGACGGCGTAGACGTGCACTTTTCCTGCACGTGTTCCAAAGGCACGTATGTGCGCACCTTGTGTGTTGACCTGGGACGAGCTCTGGGGTATCCTGCCCATATGAAGCAGTTGAGGCGCGTCAAAAGCGGCCCGTTTTCAGAAAGGGACGCCGTGGCGCTGGAGCTGCTGGAAGAAAAAAGCGCGGGCGGTGAGGATTTGTCCCCCTGGTTGGTCCCCTTGTCGCAAGCGGTCTCGTTCTTGCCGAGGTATCAGGTGCCGCCAGAGCGGACAAAAGCGGTGCTGAACGGTTTGTCCACCGCTCTTCCCGGCGTGAAGGCGGAAGAGGGCAGCCTGATCTGCCTGTTTGCAGGCGAACAGCTGCTAGGCATTCACCGCGTCTGCCGCGGCCCCAAAGGTCTTTTTGCCAAGGCTGAAAAAGTCTTTCCCACCGAGGTGTAAACGTGAAAACGATATCCTTGACGTATCCACTGCCGCGGGATTTGCAGCCGGACCCCTGCGCCATTGCCCTGGGGTATTTTGACGGCGTACATATCGGCCATCGGCGCGTGATTCAGAAAGCGATCGACACGGCCAAGATGAACGGATGGAAAAGCGCGATCATGACCTTCGATCCCCATCCGCGCGAGGTGCTGGGGCAGACCGGGTACAGCCAGTATCTCACCCCGCTGGCGGATAAGCTGGAACAACTGGAAAAGATGGGCGTAGATCTGACCTACGTGATGCGTTTTGACATCGCCTTCGCGGCCGTCTACCCGGAGGACTTCATCGCCGAGTGCCTGCTGCCGCTCAACTGCCGCCATGTGGTCGTCGGGTTTGACTACACGTTTGGCTACCGCGGCATGGGTACTGCACAGACGCTGCTGGCATCAAGCGAGGGACGGTACGGCATCGACATCGTCGGACCGGTCAACCGGTTGGGCGAAAAAGTGAGCAGCACGATCATCCGTGAGTATCTGCACCATGGCAACGTGGAGCAGACCCGTCTGCTGCTCGGACGGCCGTACAAGATCAGGGGCGTGGTCGTCCACGGCGACAAGCGCGGCCGCACGATCGGCTTCCCCACAGCCAACGTGCGCCTATCACGCCCGTATCTGATCGGGAAAAACGGGGTGTACGGCGTCCGTTTCAACGTGGACGGGCAAAGCTACCGGGGCGTGATGAACGTGGGCATCAAGCCGACGTTTGAGCTGGAGAAGAAGGAAAAGTCGCTGGAAGTGCACATTTTTGACTTCCAGGGAGACCTGTACGGAAAAGAAGTGGAAGTGGAATTTCTGTTCTTCATCCGCGACGAGCAAAAATTCTCCGGTGTGGACGCGCTGATCGCACAAATTCGGGAAGATGTGGAGTACGCCAAGCGGAAGTTTGCCGAGGCGAACGTGTAAATCTTTTCATTGCTTTTCCATGAGCGGTATGCTATAATTCAAAACGTTGTACAGATAACCGCAGCTTGGCTGTCCGACACTCACCGGCGGCAGACTCGGCTGACGGGGATAGACAAGAGGGAGGTGAGTCATGATGGCACTGTCTCAAGAACGCAAAGCTCAACTGATTCAAGAGTTCCGCACGCATGAGAACGACACTGGTTCTCCGGAAGTTCAGATCGCTATCCTGACCGAAAACATCAACAACCTGAACGAACATCTGCGCGTTCACAAGAAAGACCACCACAGCCGTCGTGGTCTGCTGAAGATGGTTGGTCAGCGCCGCAATCTGTTGAACTACCTGAAAGAAACGGACATTCAGCGCTATCGCGTACTGATTGACCGTCTCGGTCTGCGTCGCTAATGACATCAGTTGGAAAGCGGGTTCATCCCGCTTTTTCTGCTGTCTGCGCCTCTTTCCGCCAGCGGGGTGACGTTACGAGCTGCAGACCAGTCGCTTCTCGGCGATCCTGCGCCCGGCGACCGCTGGCGAAACTCCATTCTTCCCGTGCAACTGGCACAGGGTGCCATTTAATTTTCAAACAGGCAGGAAATAATACATATAGGTAGAAAAAGATTGTATACGTGTCACTACGTCGTGAAGGAGGACTGCTAGCAACATGGAGCAACAATACCGTACATACGACTTTGACCTGGCAGGCCGCAAACTGACGCTGGAATTCGGCAAGATGGCCAAGCAGGCACAAGGTTCGGTTTTGGTTCGGTACGGCGATACGGCGATTCTATCCGCTGTGACGGTATCCAAGGAAGCAAAGCCGATTGACTTTTTCCCGCTGACCGTCAACTACGAGGAGCGCCTGTACGCAGTCGGGAAAATTCCCGGAGGGTTTATCAAACGGGAGGGACGTCCCAGCGAAAAGGCGATTTTGGCCAGCCGCCTGATTGACCGTCCGATTCGTCCGCTGTTCCTCGAGGGGTTCCGCAACGAAGTCCAGGTGGTAAACACGGTGCTGTCCGTTGACCAGGACTGCTCGCCGGAGATCGCTGCGATGATCGGTACGTCGGCTGCGCTGTGCGTATCGGAAATTCCGTTTAACGGCCCCATTGCCGGCGTGATCGTCGGGCGCGTAGACGGCCAGTTCGTGATCAACCCGACCGTCGAACAGATGGAAAAGAGCGACATTCATCTGGTCGTGGCCGGTACGCGCGACGCCATCAACATGGTGGAAGCGGGAGCCGACCAGGTGCCGGAAGAAGTGATGCTGGAAGCGATCATGACCGGTCACGAGGTCATCAAGGAACTGGTCGCATTCCAGGATCAGATCGTCGCCGAGATCGGCAAGGAAAAAATGGAAGTCGTGCTGCATGAAGTGGACCCGGAGATTGACCAGGCTGTCCGCAGCTATGCCGAAGCCCGGTTGAAGGAAGCGATCCGCATCGAGGAGAAGCAGGCGCGCTACGACGCAATTGACGCAATCAAGGAAGAAACGCGTCAGCACTTTGCCGAGCTCAATCCGGAGACGTATCCGGAACAGGAAGCGATGATCAACGAGGTGCTGCACAACATCGTCAAGGAAGAAGTGCGCCGCCTGATCACCGAGGAGAAAATCCGGCCGGATGGACGGGCCCTCAACGAAATTCGTCCGCTTTCCAGCGAAGTGGGCCTGTTGCCTCGCACGCACGGTTCCGGGCTGTTCACACGGGGCCAAACGCAAGCGCTCAGCGTATGTACGCTCGGTGCGCTGGGGGATGTGCAGATCCTGGACGGATTGGGTCTGGAAGAGTCCAAACGCTTCATGCACCACTACAATTTCCCGCCGTACAGTGTAGGGGAAGCACGTCCGTTGCGGGCACCGGGACGCCGCGAGATCGGGCACGGAGCGCTGGGCGAGCGGGCGATCGAACCGATCATCCCGTCTGAGAGCGAGTTCCCGTATACCATCCGGCTTGTTTCCGAGGTGATCGAATCCAACGGTTCCACCTCCCAGGCGTCGATTTGCGCCAGCGTGTTGGCTCTGATGGATGCAGGCGTGCCGATCAAGGCGCCGGTTGCCGGTATCGCGATGGGGCTGATCATGGGCAACGACGGCAAGACCTTCTCCATCCTGACTGACATCCAGGGCATGGAAGACCATCTCGGCGACATGGACTTCAAGGTGGCCGGTACGGAAAAAGGGGTTACCGCCATTCAGATGGACATCAAGATTTCCGGCATCAACCGGGAGATTCTGCAGCAGGCGCTGGAACAGGCTCGCGAAGGACGGCTCGTGATTCTCAAGCACATGATGGAAACGATCTCCGCACCGCGGCCGCAGCTTTCTCCATACGCGCCGAAGATTATCACGATGCAGATCAATCCGGACAAGATCCGCGAAGTGATCGGTCCCCAAGGACGCGTCATCAACAAGATCATCGACGAAACGGGCGTCAAAATCGACATCGAACAAGATGGTCGCATCTACATCGCCTCGGTCGATCAGGAAGCCAACCTGCGTGCGAAACAGATCATCGAAGACCTGGTTCGCGAGGTAACCGTTGGCCAGACCTATCTGGGCACCGTGAAGCGCGTGGAAAAATACGGGGCGTTCATCGAACTGTTTGCCGGCAAGGAAGGTCTCTGCCACATTTCCCAACTGGCGGAAGAACGGGTCGCCAAGACCGAAGATGTCGTTTCCATCGGCGACAAAGTGCTCGTCAAGGTTACGGAAATTGACGACCAGGGCCGGATCAACCTGTCCCGCAAGGCCGTGCTGAAGGAACAGGCGGCACAGCGTGCGGCTGCTAAAGCAGAATAACTTACAAGCAAAAGGCTTCGTCACTCGAAGGTATCTTCGCGTACGGAAGCTTTTTCTTTTTGCGTTTTGCGTTTTGCCAACCACGTCGTCTGCACACGGACATCTCTGTTTTGACAGGGATGTTCTTTTTTCGTCTAACCGTTTTTCTCCATACATACACTGGACAAAGAAAGGTTGTACGGCAGAGAAGGAAGGGGGCAACCCTCATGGGTCAAAAGGCAAAACGCTTGTGGTTTATGGGAGGGGGTGCGGTCCTCCTGTTCTTTGTTCTCAGCAACGGTCCGATCGATCAGTACGTTGACACGGTCAAGCGCCAGACCGTGCAGGCAGCGCTTTCCCTGGAAGGGGATGAACGGCTGCGCGCCCTGATCGATCAGTGGAAACAGGGACGGGAAGAGGCACCGATCAATGCCCGGATCGACCCCATCTGGAAAGCGATTCCCGGTTACAACGGACGCGTCGTAGACGTCGAGGCATCCCTGGCCAACATGAAGCGGTCCCGCACGCCAGGCCCGGAGTCGCTGGTGTACAAGGAGGTCCCTCCGGCGGTCACGCTGGAACAATTGGGTGCGCACCCCGTTTACCGGGGGAACGAAAAAAAGCCGGCCATTTCGTTTATGATCAATGTTGCCTGGGGCAACGAGTATCTCGATACCATCCTGGACACGCTGGACAAACACGGGGTGAAGACCACGTTTTTCCTGGACGGGTCGTGGGTCAAACGCTTCCCGGAATGGGCGAAAAAGATTGCTGCCCGGGGTCACGAGATCGGCAACCACGCATACTCCCACCCCGACATGAGCCGGTTGGGCCGTGAGCGCATTCGCCAGGAAATCGGCCGCACACAGGAGGTGATCCGCCATACACTAGGGGTAACACCTGTGCTGTTTGCCCCTCCCTCCGGTGCGTTCAATCAAGCGGTCGTCGACATCGCCCGCCACGACTTCCAGATGACGACCATCCTCTGGACAGCGGACACGGTTGACTGGCAAAAGCCGTCGGTAGACGTGCTGATTCGGCGGATCGAGCCCAAAATGGGCAACGGAGTACTGGTTCTGATGCACCCGACCGCACCCACGGCAGCAGGGCTGGATACGTTGATCAGGATGGCGAGGCAAAAGGGATTGGTCCCCACCACCGTTTCTGAAGTGATTTCCAACCGGCGCCTGCCCTGAAAGTGCAAGACAATGGGATCATTTATTGTGGAGTCAAGGGAATTTTGCTATAGTTAGACGTGTTTACAAGAGAGTCCCGAAGCGGATAGAGACAGATAGACAACCGAGGAGGATTTGTGTGATTCAACGGCATACATGTGAAAACGGTCTGCGGATCGTGACGGAGAAGATTCCTTCCGTGCGTTCCGTTGCACTGGGCATCTGGGTGGGGACCGGCTCCAAATACGAAACAAAACAGGACAACGGCATTTCCCATTTTCTGGAACACATGTTTTTCAAGGGGACCACATCCCGTTCGGCAAAGGAAATTGCCGAAACCTTTGACGAAATTGGCGGCAATGTGAATGCCTTTACCTCCAAGGAGTACACCTGCTACTACGCGCGGGTGCTGGACCAGCATGCCCCGATAGCGCTTGACGTGTTGGCGGACATGTACTTTCACTCCGTATTTGACGAGGAGGAGCTGGAAAAGGAAAAAAACGTGGTGATCGAAGAGATCAGCATGTACGAGGATACCCCGGACGATCTGGTGCATGATCTGATTGCCCGCGCCAGCTTCGCTGACCATCCGCTGGGGTCTCCCATTCTCGGCACGGAAGAGGTGCTGCGAGCGCTCAAACGTGACGATTTGATCAACTACATTGAACGTCGTTATTTGCCGACCAATACTGTGGTGACGGTGGCGGGCAATTTTGACGACTCCCTGATCGAAGAAATCAAACGGCGCTTCTCTGCGTTTCAGCGTCAAGCCCAGCAAATGGACGTGGCCCAACCTGTGTTCGCGGCCAACGCATTAGCGCAGCACAAGGCCACGGAGCAGGCGCACCTGTGCATTTCGCTGCCTGGTTATCCGGTCGGACACGAGGAGATCTACTCGCTGATTCTGCTCAACAACGTGCTCGGCGGCAGCATGAGCTCCCGGCTGTTCCAGGAAATCCGCGAAGAACGCGGGCTTGCGTACTCCGTCTATTCGTACCACTCTTCATACAAAGAGACGGGTACCTTCACGATTTACACCGGGACGGCGCCGGAGCAGGTCGGGCAAGTCTTTGACATCGTCGCCCACGTGCTGCGGGACGTTGCTGAAAACGGCATTACCGACAAGGAACTGAACAAGGGCAAGGAGCAGTTGAAGGGCAGCCTGATGCTCAGCCTGGAAAGCACCAACAGCCGCATGAGCCGGCTGGGCAAAAACGAGCTGCTGCTGGGGCGCCACCTCACACTGGATGAGATTCTCGCCAAGATCGACCGCGTCTCCCATGAGTCGGTCCACGCCGTGGCACGCGAATTGTTCCGCTCCAAACTGGCGCTGGCGATGGTGAGCCCGCTGGACGGTTTCCCGGCCAATGTGAAAAGCGATATTCTCCTGTAGAAAGGGAGGACAAAAAATCCGGCATAGGCCGGATTTTTTCGTATAAGCATGGTGATGACGGGCTGGTGCCCAAACACGGGAAAGATCTGCCGGCGAATGACTGCGGCGGTTCGGAACAAAGGGGGAGACGGCATGCGCTTGAGCGAGTTTGGCGGCAAGGAGATCATCGGGCTGGACAACGGGGAACGGCTGGGCGTGATCGGCGACGCGGATCTGGAGATCAATACGGAGACGGGACAAATCCGTTCGATCATCATACCGCAAGGCGGCTTTTTCGCTTTGGGGAAACGGCGCGAGGACATCGTGATCCCTTGGGAGGCGATCGTCAAAATCGGTCCTGACATGGTGATCATCCAAATGCACAGACGAGAGCCGCAAGCCTCTGAAAAGTAGGGTGAGTGTAACCGAACCTATAAACGGCGAATAGGATGGGGGTAGACCGCAACGATTTCCGTTATCTTTTTCACACGGAAAAACCTTTGCGTTTCGAATCGATTGCAGTAAAATGTGTGGAAAGGGGAACGCAGCATGCTAACGGGCATACATGTTGCCTTTATCGGCGGCGACGCCCGCCAGTTGGAAGTCATCAAGCGGTGCATACAACTGGATGCCAGCGTCACGTTGATTGGCTTTGACAACCTGGAAAGCATCTTCACCGGGGCAACGAAGAGACCATTAACATGCGATGTGTTGCGAGACGTGGATGCCCTCATCTTGCCCGTGGTCGGTACTGATGACGACGGTTACGTGGAAAGCATCTTCTGCTCCAAGCCGCTGCGGCTTTTGGAAGAGCACGCAGCCAGCTTGCAGAAGCACTGCGTCGTGTACACCGGCATGGCGAAGCCCTATCTGAGACAACTGCTGGCAGCCTCGCAGATTACGTTGGTGGAACTATTAGATCGTGATGATGTTGCCATCTACAATTCCATCCCGACGGTGGAGGGAGCGTTGATGATGGCAATTCAACATACGGACATTACGATTCACGGATCACAGGCCATCGTGCTCGGATTGGGGCGGACAGGCATGTCCATGGCGCGGGCGCTGCATGCGCTGGGCGCCCGCGTCAAGGTGGGGGCGAGACGTCAGGAACACTTGGCACGCATTTATGAAATGGGGCTTACCCCTTTTCATTTCAGCGAATTGAAGCAGCAGGTGACCAATGCCGATTTTATATTCAACACCGTGCCTCATCTTGTCCTCACAGCGGAAGTGATTGCCCAGATGCCGCAGACGGCATTTATCCTGGACCTGGCGTCGAAGCCGGGGGGCACTGATTTTCGCTATGCAGAAAAACGAGGCATCAAAGCGCTGCTCGCTCCCGGATTGCCTGGAATCGTCGCACCGAAGACCGCCGGAAAGATCATGGCTCAAACGCTGTCTCGTCTAATTGCGGAACAAACGATCACCAGGGGGAGTCAACATGAGTAAACTGAAGGGAAAGACCATTGGTTTCGGTTTGTCCGGTTCCCACTGCACGTTAGACGAGACGATGCCGCAGATCAAACGGCTGGTGGACGCAGGCGCGAGAGTGATCCCGATCGTCTCACAAACGATCATGACGACGGATACGCGCTTTGGCACTTCGGAAAGCTGGCAGCGCAAGTTGGTGGAGATTACGGGGGAATCGCTGATCGCTTCGATTCCGGAGGCAGAACCGCTGGGGCCGTCGAAGCTGCTGGACGTGATGGTGATCGCCCCCTGCACAGGCAGCACGACCAGTCGTCTGGCCAACGCAATCACTGACAGTCCGGTGTTGATGGCAGCCAAGGCGACGATGCGCAACTTGCGTCCGGTCGTCATCGCCATCTCCACCAATGACGGTCTGGGCTTGAATGCAGCCAACATCGCCAAGCTGCTCGCGGCGAAAAACATTTACTTTGTTCCGTTTGGACAGGATGCGCCGGAGAAAAAGCCCAATTCGCTTGTCGCCCGCATGGATTTGATCTTGGAGACGTGTGAAGCTGCTTTGGAAGGCCGACAGTTGCAACCCTTGTTGATAGAAAGATACAACTATTCGTAACAACTGAAAAGCGATTTGGAGGAGAGTAAAAGATGGCGAACCAACTGACCTACACCGTCGCTGTGGTCGGCGCGACCGGCGCAGTCGGACAGCAAATGATCAAGATTCTCGAGGAGCGCGACTTTCCGATCAAGCAGTTGAAACTGCTCGCTTCCGGACGTTCCGCCGGCAAGACCGTCCGCTTCAAGGGACAGGACGTCGTCGTGGAAGAGGCAACGCCGGACAGCTTTGCCGGAGTGGATTTCGCCTTGTTCAGCGCCGGCGGGGCGGTCAGCAAGGAACTGGCTCATCACGCCGTGCGTCACGGTGCCGTGGTAATTGACAACACCAGCGCGTTTCGAATGGACCCGGACGTGCCGCTCGTCGTGCCGGAAGTGAACATGGAGGCCGCGTTCAAGCACAAGGGGATCATTGCCAATCCGAACTGCTCGACGATTCAGATGGTAGCCGCTTTGAAACCCTTGTATGATCGATATGGAATAGATCGCATCATCGTCTCCACGTATCAGGCCGTATCCGGCGCGGGTGCATCTGCCATTCAGGAGCTGTTGACGCAGACCCGCGACGTTCTGGACGGCAAGCAGCCGGAGTGCAAGGTGCTGCCTGTCGGCAAGCTGCCGGTGCATCACCCGATCGCCTTTAACGCCATTCCGCAAATCGACGTGTTCACGGACAACGGCTTCACCTACGAGGAGATGAAAATGGTCAACGAGACCAAAAAGATCCTCGGTGACGACAGTGTGCTGGTTTCCGCCACGTGCGTGCGCATTCCGGTCGTCTACGGCCACAGCGAAGCCGTCTACGTGGAGCTGAAACAGGACTACGATCTGGACGAAGTGAAGTCTCTGCTGGAACAGGCGCCTGGCATCGTGCTGGTGGATCAGCCCGAAGAGCAGCGTTATCCGCTGGCGACCGATGCAGCCGGCAAGCTGGACGTGTTTGTTGGTCGGGTAAGACGCGACCTGCATCACCCCCGCGGCCTGCACATGTGGATCGTTTCCGACAACTTGCTCAAAGGTGCGGCATGGAATACGGTACAAATCGCTGAAGAACTCATCAAAGCACGAGCATAGGGGAGAGGTTTGTGAAAATTCTCGTCCAGAAGTTCGGCGGTTCTTCCCTGACGACGGAAGAGTGCCGAATGAGGGCTATTACGCATATGGAACGAGCGCTCGACGAAGGCTATGCCCTCGTCGTCGTCGTGTCTGCAATGGGGCGCAAAGGTGACCCGTATGCGACCGACACGCTCTTGCAGTTGATTCGCAACAACGGCAACCGCCTGCCCCGCAGGGAGACGGACCTGCTCATGCACACCGGAGAGATCATCTCCGCCACCGTGATGTGCAGCATGCTGAATGCGCGCGGCATCAAGTCCACAATCCTGACGGGCGGGCAGGCCAACATCGTCACGACAGACGAGTTTACCAACGCCCAGATCGAATCGATTGATCCCGGCCGGATTCGCAAGGAACTGGAAGCGGGGAACGTGGTCATCGTTCCCGGTTTTCAGGGGCGCACGGCTGATTGGGAGATTACCACGCTGGGGCGGGGCGGCAGCGACACCACGGCGACAGCGCTTGGTGTCGCCCTCCGCGCCGAAAGGGTGGACATTTTTACTGACGTAAACGGCATCATGACGGCTGATCCGCGGATTGTCGAAGAAGCGCAGCCGCTCAGCACGGTGACGTATACGGAAATTTGCAACATGGCCCACCTGGGGGCCAAAGTGATCCATCCCCGCGCGGTGGAAATTGCGATGCAGGCCAACGTGCCGATTCGGGTGCGTTCCACGTTTTCGGACGACCCTGGCACGCTGGTGACCACCATGCTGGAAATTGACAAGATGGGTTATACTGTACACGACCGCCTGGTCATGGGCATCGCGCACGTGCCGAACATTACACAGATCAAGGTGGCGAACAAGGACGGAACGTACGACACCCAATTGCAGGTGTTCAAGGCGATGGCCCAGCACAGCATCAGTGTGGACTTTATCAACGTAAATCCGTTGGGCGTGGCGTACACCGTCCATGACGAGATGAGCGAACAAGCAGCGCGGATTCTGACCGACTTGGGATACGAACCGCAGATTCTGCCGCACTGCGCCAAAGTCTCTGTCATCGGTGCGGGGATTGCCGGCGTTCCCGGTGTAATGGCGCAGATTGTGGAGGCGCTGACGCAGGAAGACATCCAGATCTTGCAGTCGGCCGACTCGCATACGACCATCTGGGTGCTGGTTCACGAAGCGGACATGGTGCGCGCTGTTCGCGCCCTGCACAAACAGTTCAAGCTGCACAACGGACACATGTAGCTCCATTTGCCGTGGCAGATGGGGGAACAATCGAAGAGGAGTTGGAGGACGTGGCACGTTTTGGCCGACTGGTTACCGCCATGGTGACCCCGTTTACGGAACAATTGCAAATCGACTACGAGAAAACGGAACGACTGATTGACCATCTGCTGTCTACCGGTACGGAAGCGCTAGTGGTCAGCGGCACGACCGGCGAATCGCCGACGCTGACCCGTTCCGAAAAACTGGACTTGTTCCGGCATGTCGTGGCGTACGCGAAAGGAAAATGCCACATCATCGCCGGGACGGGAAGCAACGATACGGCTGCCAGCATCGAATTCACGCAGGAAGTGGAAAAGATCGGCGTGGACGCCGTGATGCTGGTGGCACCCTACTACAGCCGTCCGTCGCAGGAAGGCTTGTACCGGCATTTCAAGGCGCTGGCAGAAGCAACCAGTCTGCCGGTCATGCTGTACAACGTGCCCGGCCGCACCGGCGTCAACATGGCCGCTGAGACCACCGTGCGGTTGGCGCAGCTGCCCAATGTGGTGTGCATCAAGGAAGCGTCCGGCAACCTGTCGCAAATGGCGCGGATTGTCGAGGAGGCGCCTGAGGGTTTTGAACTGTACAGCGGGGACGACGCGTTGACACTGCCGATTCTATCGATTGGCGGCGTTGGTGTGGTCAGCGTGGCCAGCCACGTCGTGGGCAGCGAGATGGCCGAGATGATGGCGGCATACTTCGGCGGCGACAACGCCAAGGCTGCCGCCCTTCATCGCAAGCTGCTGCCCGTGTTCGAAGGACTGTTCAAATACCCGAGCCCCACACCGACGAAGGCGGCATTGGAGAAGCTGGGCGTGCCGGTGGGCGGCGTTCGCCTGCCATTGGTAGAGCTCAACGACGAGGAAAAAGCGTTTGTGCATTCGCTGCTGCAATAACCTGTCGATTGCAGCCAAAAAGCTGTCCCGAAGGCAAGAGAAAGTGCCGGACGGGCAGCTTTTTTACGTTGTGACTGGGCTGCAATCTATTTGGTTGTTTTTTCTTGAGTTCCGCTTTTGCGTTCGGTTATAATGTTACTAAGTGATTTGGGGCGGTTTTTTGAGTGTAATGGACAACTAAATATAGGAGGTTACACGTTTTGGCAAAATCGAAACACTCTGTTCTCATTTTCGCCCTGGGCGGAGTTGGCGAAATTGGGAAGAACATGTACGTGGTGCAGTGCGATGACGACATCGTGGTCATCGACGCCGGATTAAAATTCCCGGAAGAGGAAATGCTGGGAATTGACATGGTCATTCCGGACATCACGTACCTGGAAGAACATCGTGACAAGGTTCGCGGCATCATTATCACGCACGGCCACGAAGACCACATCGGCGGTCTCAGCTATGTGCTCAAACACCTCAATGTGCCCGTTTACGCCACGAAACTTACTATGGGCCTGATTGAAGCCAAGCTGAAGGAAGCGGGTATCTTGGCCGATACCAAGCGGGTTTTGATCAACAGCGACTCGGAGATCGTTCTCGGCAAGATGAAAGCGACGTTTTTCCGCGTCAACCACAGCATCCCGGACAGTGTTGGGGTTTGCCTGGAGACGCCGGAAGGGTACATCGTGCACACCGGGGACTTCAAATTTGACCAGACGCCGGTCAATAATCAACAGGCGGATCTGGCAAAGATGGCAATGATCGGTGAGCGGGGAGTCTTGTGTCTTTTGTCCGACAGTACCAATGCTGAACGGCCGGGATTCACCGGCTCGGAACGTGCTGTCGGCGTGGCAATCAAGGACGTCTTTAGCAAGGCAAGGGGACGCATCATCGTTTCCACGTTTGCGTCCAACGTCCACCGCATTCAGCAGGTGGTGGATGCGGCGATTCAGTTTAACCGCAAGATTACGGTTGTCGGACGGAGCATGCAAAACGTCATTGCCATCAGCAAGGACCTGGGGTATCTGAATGTACCCGAGGGCGTGTTTGTCGAGACGGATGAAGTAAACAAGCTTCCAGCCGATCAAGTAGTCATTCTCTCCACTGGAAGTCAAGGGGAGCCGATGTCTGCGCTCACCCGGATGGCCCGATCCGCCCATCGGAAAATTGACATCCTTCCAGGGGATACGGTCGTGATTGCCGCTACGCCCATACCGGGCAACGAAAAATACGTGGCGCGCACGATTGACCAATTGTACCGCATTGGCGCAGAGGTAATTTACGGCGGTCACGGACCCAGCGGCACCGTCCACGTTTCCGGTCACGGCAGCCAGGAAGAACTGCGGCTGATGCTCAACCTGATGAAACCCAAGTATTTTATCCCCATTCACGGCGAATACCGCATGCTGCGGATGCACGGCATTCTGGCGGAACAAGTGGGCGTTCCCCGGGAGAACATCTTCCTGCTGGACAACGGCGACACGGTGGAGATTTCCGGCGGCAAAGCCCGTTACGGTCCGAAGGTACACGCAGGCAACGTGCTGATTGACGGTCTTGGCGTCGGCGACGTCGGCAATATTGTACTTAGGGACCGCAAACTGCTCTCTCAAGATGGCATTCTGGTAGTTGTCGTTACACTCAGCAAACAAAATGGCACGATCCTGTCTGGTCCTGACATCATCTCCCGCGGATTCGTCTATGTGCGTGAATCCGAAGAACTGCTGGACGAGGCGAATCGCATAGTAACCCAAACACTTGTCAAATGTATGGAAGAAAATGTAAACGAATGGTCTTCCCTGAAAAACAACGTGAAGGAAGCACTGGGGCGCTTCCTGTACGATCAGACGCGCCGTCGTCCAATGATTCTGCCCATCATCATGGAAGTATAGGAACCCTTGTTCTCACAAGGGTTCCTTTTGTTTAAAAAAACGCCCATAAAGGGCGTAATTTATTGAGCCACATCACTGTTTGCGGCGAGCATTTTGACTTTTTGGATGATTTCAAGTTCAACTTGTTCGTTGTACTTGTCAACACGTTTGCTGAGCAAAAATGCATCAATAATGAACCAAATGGTCGTAGGGATAAAAAAAGTAAACCATCCGATAATCCAAACAAGAATCATGCCGATCGCAATACCTATGTCACCTACGTAAAAGCGATGACCGCCAAATGCGCCAAGGAAAAACCACAATAAATAAGCCATTCCCTTGCTTTTTCTTCTTTTTTCCAGCTCCGAGTTTACAATTAACTGCTGCTCGGTAGTCAGGCCTGATCGTGCCACAATGTTGTTCAAAACACATGGTCCTCCTTCCAATAATTAGTCTCTTTTATTGTAAAGGCTTGCCATTCTGTCTGCAATAAAATTCCAAGAGAAAAGACCTAAGCTGTTTGAAAATATAGGTCTGACGACACGTGTTTTTTGGCCTGCCCGTTCTGCCTCATTTCCAGAAGTGTATCGTTTTCCCTTGTCCAATCCATACTAACGGAGGAAAGCGAGGAGGATGGTCCATGCCAAACCGACGAATAACCGATTACCTCAACCGCCCCCCTTTTTCAGGACAGGACGTCCCCCCGTCGGCACCGAATGATCAGCCGCGGCCGGCTGCGGCGCCGCCGGAGACTGACGATCAGAAAAAGAAGCTGCTCGATTCGATTACCCAGCTTGGGCAAACCAATGTCCCGCAGTTGGAGAGCAACATCTACTGCTTGACGATTATCGGGCAGGTGGAGGGGCATATCCAACTGCCGCCCCAAAACAAGACCACCAAGTATGAACATATTATTCCGCAGTTGGTGGCAGCCGAGCAAAACAGCAAGGTGGAAGGGGTGTTGGTGATCCTCAACACCGTGGGCGGCGACGTGGAAGCGGGACTGGCCATTGCGGAGATGGTCGCTTCCTTGTCCAAACCGGTCGTCACCCTGGTGCTGGGCGGCGGACACAGCATCGGCGTGCCGATTGCGGTTGCGGGCGATTACTCGTTTATCGCCGAAACGGCGACGATGACGATTCACCCCATCCGCCTGACCGGATTGGTAATCGGCGTGCCGCAGACGTTTGAATACCTGGATAAGATGCAGGACCGGGTGGTCAGTTTTATCGCCCGCCACTCCAAGATTACCGAAGAGAAGTTTCGCGAGCTGATGCTGCGCACCGGCGAACTGACACGCGACATCGGAACCAACGTGATCGGGGCCGATGCCGTCAAGTACGGGCTGATCGACGAAGTGGGCGGATTGGGCCCAGCGCTGAAAAAACTGAATGAGCTGATTGAAAAGGTGCGCAACGGAGAGAAGGTGCTGCAGTGATTTTTTACTCGGTCGTTCCGATGGAAATGGTGTTTGCCAACATGGAGCAGGTGGAAAAGCGTCAACTGCGCGAACTGCCGCTGGGCGAGGCCACCATGGTGGTGGAACCGACAGGACCCTACGAGGGACGGATCGTGCGGCTGATCAGCCCCAATCCCCAGGATTACCTCAATCCGCGGCTGGCGCCTGGTGAGACGGTTCGCTTTCTCCCCGATTGGCGCGCATAAGAAGTCCTGTATTTCTATGAATTTCCTGTGTTATACTAGACATGAACGAACAGCAGCCGAACAGCAGACGGCTGCCTTTTTATGCATGACAAAGGAGGCGTGCCATTGAGTAGAAAAGAGAGAAGACAGTCACAAGCGGCATGGGCCTCGGTCGTTAAAGTGGAACTGTTGGGCCTGGTGGTGATTGTGCTCAGCCTGATCGGCTTGTTGGAGAGCGGCACGCTGGGGAAACATGTGCTTGCCTTTTTGTTTCGGTTTGTGGCAGGCTCGTGGGACTTTGTCATCCCGCTGCTAATGATCGGAATGGCCATCCACATGATGTTTACCCGCAAACCGCCGCGGCTCACCTACCGGGTGCTGGGCATTTTGTTTATCTTCCTGGCGATTTTGACGTGGGACCATCTGATGCTGTACAAGCAGGTCACGGCAGACGGCAAATTCGCGGAACAAAGCATCGTCCGCGTCACGTGGGACCGGCTGTGGCTGGACCACAGCCAGAAGGTGTCCACTACCGGTGTTGGCGGCGGCATGGTTGGAGCGCTCTTCTTCGGCCTGTGCAACAGCCTGGTGGGATTGGCCGGAACCGGCCTGATCATCGCCCTGCTGTTTCTGGCCGGCACCATGTTTTTGTTTAACCTTTCGTACGTGGACATCGTAATTTTCATGCGCAACAAAACGTTGCAGCTATACGAAAAATTGAAGGACTCGGTGAAAGATTCCGTACAGCTGTTGCAGGAAGAAAGCGAGAAGCGCAGGCAGGAGAAGGAAAAGCGGAAGGCCCGCGCAGAGCAAAGCGCCAATGAGGAAGGGACCGCTGACCGGCAGGACGGAGCAGCCTCCCCTGCATCGGAGGCTGCCGAGTCACCTGGGACGGCGGGAGCGTCAGTGGACGAGGAGGAAGCACTGCCTGTCGCCCCGTTGATTCGGGACTTTACCGAGCGGGTGGCAAGCGAACACGAACAGGAATCCCCCGAATCTGCGGCCGCGCCCGTCCGACCGCCGGCAGAGAGGGAGATTACCTTTTCGCTGGAAGGCGACGAAGAGATTTTTGGCACACTGGAGAACACAGAAGAGCAGTCGGCTGTCCCCTATGTGCTTCCCAGCTTGCAGATGCTGGCCCGGCCCAAAGGTTATACGCCGGGCAAGGATGTGGACCATACATCCAACGCGGCCAAGCTGGTGCAGACGCTGAAAAGCTTCGGCGTCAGCGCGATCGTGTCGGAAGTGCACCGGGGGCCGGCCGTCACCCGCTATGAAGTGCAGCCCGCGACCGGCGTGAAAGTCAGTCGGATCGTCAGCTTGACAGATGATTTGGCGCTGGCGCTGGCGGCCAAGGATATTCGCATCGAGGCGCCGATTCCAGGAAAGTCGGCGATCGGCATCGAGGTGCCCAATGCCGAAGTGGCGGTCGTGTCGCTTCGCGAAGTACTGGAATCGCCGCAATACCAGGAGGCGCCCGGAAAGCTGACGGTGGCGCTCGGCCGGGACATCTCGGGCGAGCCGATCGTGGCCGACCTGGCCAAAATGCCTCACCTGCTGGTGGCTGGCGCGACCGGCAGCGGCAAATCAGTTTGCATCAACGGATTGATCATGAGCATCCTGTTCCGGGCGAAGCCGGATGAAGTGAAGCTGATGATGGTCGATCCGAAAATGGTCGAGCTGAATGTGTACAACGGGATTCCCCATCTGCTCGCGCCGGTGGTGACCGACCCCCGCCGAGCGTCCGTTGCATTGAAAAAAGTGGTCGCGGAGATGGAGCGGCGCTACAACCTGTTTGCCAAAACGGGGAGCCGCAACATCGAGATGTACAACCAGCAGGTGGAAGGAAGCCCGTTGCCGTACATCGTGGTCATCGTCGACGAGTTGGCTGACCTGATGATGGTGGCGCCAGGTGAAGTGGAAGACGCCATCTGCCGCCTGGCCCAGATGGCTCGCGCAGCCGGCATTCACCTGATTATCGCCACGCAGCGTCCGTCTGTGGACGTGATCACCGGCGTGATCAAGGCGAACATCCCGTCGCGGATTGCCTTTGGTGTTTCGTCCATGGCCGACTCCCGCACCATTCTGGACATGGGCGGGGCGGAAAAACTGCTCGGCCGCGGGGACATGCTCTACCTGCCGATGGGGGCTTCCAAGCCGATTCGCGTGCAGGGGGCGTTCGTCTCCGACAAGGAAGTGGAGGACGTCGTCCGCTTTGTCAAGGAACAGCAGGAAGTCCGTTATCAGGAAGAGATGATTCCGGACGAAGTGGCGGACGAGCAGCAGGCCGTCGTCGACGACGAATTGTACGATCAGGCGGTGCAGATTGTCGCCGAGGCGCAGACCGCATCCGCCTCCCTGCTGCAGCGCAGGCTCCGCATCGGGTACACGCGGGCAGCCCGGCTGATCGACATGATGGAAGCACAAGGGGTTGTCGGCCCGTATGAGGGCAGCAAACCCCGCGAAGTGCGCATACCGCGTCCGGCACAGGAGAGCAACATCTCCTGAGCCGGGCGTTTTTTATCGGCCGAATGGGGCAGTCTATGAGCGACTGCTCATCAGACGACTGAAAACGCAAAAAATGGTATAACGACTTCTGAAAATTTGGCTTGCATGATATCTGCCCCTACGGTACAATTTTTACGGGATTCTAGGAAATTGTTGTTATCGTTGCATGTGAATCAGAGGTCTGACGTCCTACCTGTTGGATGGCTGAAGGGAAACAGGAGTGAGTATGGATGAGCATCAAGGGGAATTTCCGGTCGCTGAGCCTCTTGGTCATGGACAAGATCAAGAGTGATATTGATTCCGGCGTGTTTAAACCTGGCGAACGTCTCCCTTCCGAAGCCGAGCTGTCAAAACAGTTGGGTGTGAGTCGGGCGACGTTGCGGGAAGCGCTTCGCCTTCTCGAAGAAGAGAAAATTGTCATCCGTCGTCACGGGGTCGGTACGTTTATTAATTCCCGCCCTGTTTTTACAGGCGGAATTGGGGAACTCTTTAGTGTGACGGATGCAATTGAGCGGCAGGGGTACAAAGCGGGAACAATCCTGATTGGCACCGCGTTCGGTGAGCCTTGCGAGGACGAGCGCAAACACCTGTCCCTCAATCCAGGTGAAGGCGTGCTCATGGTAGAGCGCATTCGCACGGCGGACGGCGACCCGGTCGTCTACTGCTTTGACCGCATTCCAGCTCGCCTGGTCCCTGAAGGGTACACGGCAGAGGGCGAGTCCATCTTCAACTGGCTGGAGAGCAAGACGGGACTGCGCATTGCATACGCAGTGGCTCATATCGAACCGCTGGGCTACTCTGAAAAGGTTTCCAATCTGCTGCAGTGCGACAAAAACGCGACGCTGCTCCTGCTGAAACAGATTCACTACGACGAGAGTGAACGGCCCGTGCTATACTCCCACAATTACTTCCGGGCGGACAAGATTCACTTTCACGTCGTACGCAGACGGTTGTAACAAGCGGGGGAAACCTCGCACAACAATTTCATTCCATCTCATATTAGGGGGTATTTCGGCATGAAAAAGGTACTTTCCGTCTTCTCCGTGGCAGCCCTCAGCCTGTCGCTTGTACTGGCTGGCTGCGGCGGAAAAACAGAAGGACAGCAAGGAGCGGCCGACCAAGGGGGAACGGCTGCGCCGAACGCGAGAATCGGCATGGTGACCGACGTGGGCGGTGTGAACGACAACTCCTTCAACCAAAGCGCGTGGGAAGGTCTGCAAAAACTGCAAAAAGACCTCAACCTCCCGCAAGAAAACGTCAGCTACCTCCAGTCCACCAGTGACGCCGACTACATCCCGAACCTGACCCAGTTCGTCAAGGACCAATGGAATCTGACCTGGGGCATCGGCTTCCTGATGGGCGACCACGTGAAAAAAGTGGCGTCCGAAAACCCGGATGCCAAACTGGCGATCATCGACGCCGAAGTGGATGCGCCAAACGTGGAATCCGTTCTGTTCAAAGAGCATGAAGGGTCCTTCCTGGTTGGCGTAGTCGCTGCGAAAATGAGCAAAACGAAAAAAGTCGGCTTTGTCGGCGGTATGGAAATCCCGGTTATCAAACGCTTTGAAGCTGGCTTCGAAGCAGGTGTGAAAGCTGTTGATCCGAGCATTCAAGTCGTGAAGGTATACACCGCTGCGTTCGACAAACCGGACCAAGGCAAATCCACCGCGTCGCAAATGTACGACCAGGGCGTTGACATCATCTTCCACGCGTCCGGCGCCACCGGCGACGGCGTATTCAACGAAGCCAAGGCCCGCAAGGCAAAAGGTCAACAGGTTTGGGTAATCGGTGTAGACAAGGACCAGTCCCTGACCTTCGGCGACGACATCACCCTCACTTCCATGGTGAAGCGCGTGGACGAAGCCGTGTACCGCGTCTCCAAAGACGTCATCGACGGCAACTTCAAAGGCGGCATCGTATGGCTCGGTCTGAAAGAAAACGGTGTAGGACTGGCCGACACCTCCAGCAAGAACGTGCCGGAAGACGTGCTGAAAGAGGTTGAAGAGTACAAGCAAAAAATTGTAAACGGCGAGATCAAGGTTCCTGAAACACCTCAACAGTAACCCACAGCAGGCTGCATGCGGACAAGGCTAGTTCGAGCAACTAGCCTTGTTCTTTACCTTCACTAAGACCCACAAAAACGGGGGGAACATGGTTGAACTCGGTACAGACAGTTGTTGAAATGCGCGGGATTACCAAGCGTTTTCCCGGCATCGTGGCGAACGACAACATCAACCTGGTCGTGAAAAAAGGCGAAATCCACGCCCTCCTGGGGGAGAACGGCGCGGGGAAGTCTACATTAATGAACATCTTGTTTGGTTTGTATCAACCGGATGAGGGGGAAATCCTCATCAATGGGAAACCGGTAAACATCACGAGTCCCAACGTCGCGAACGATCTGGGCATCGGCATGGTGCACCAACATTTCATGCTTGTCGAAACATTTACGGTCACGGAAAACATCGTGTTAGGAAACGAACCGAAAAACGGGTTGAAGATAGATATTCGTCGCGCGGAAAAGGAAGTGGAAGAACTTTCCCGCAAATACGGGCTGAAAGTGGATCCTACTGCCAAAATTGCCGATATTTCCGTAGGCATGCAGCAGCGGGTAGAGATTTTGAAAACGCTTTACCGAGGCGCGGACATCCTCATTTTTGACGAGCCGACCGCCGTCCTGACACCGCAGGAGATTCAGGAACTGATCGAGATCATGCACAATCTGGTAAAAGAGGGCAAGACGATCATCCTGATCACGCACAAGCTGAAAGAGATCATGGCTGTCTGCGACGCGGTCACGATCATACGCCGGGGCAAGGTGATCGATTCGGTCGCCGTCAAGGATACCAACCTGGACGAATTGGCTGCAAAAATGGTGGGGCGCGAAGTTACGTTCAAAGTGGACAAAAAGCCGCCGCAGCCAAAAGAGGTCATCCTCTCGGTCGAAAACATCACCGCCATGGGCAACCGCGGTGTCAACGCGCTGAACGGCATCTCGTTTGAAGTGCGTGCAGGGGAAATCCTCGGCATCGCCGGTGTGGACGGCAACGGTCAAAGCGAACTGATTGAAGTGCTGACAGGATTGCGCAAGGCTTCCGGCGGACGGGTCCTCTTGAAGGGACAGGACATTACCAACCGGCTGCCGCGTGAAATCTCGGAAGCAGGGTTGTCCCACATTCCGGAGGACCGCCACAAGCGCGGGCTTGTGCTCGACTTTACCATGAGCGAAAACATGGTGCTGGAGACGTACTTCCACCCGCGGTTCAACAAAAACGGCTTCCTGGACTACGCAGCAATTGACAAGCATGCATCCAAACTGATCGAGGAGTTCGACGTCCGCACGCCGAGCATCCACACCAAGGCCAGAGCGCTTTCCGGCGGTAACCAGCAGAAGGCGATCATCGCCCGTGAAGTGGACAAGGACCCGGATCTGTTGATTGCGGCACAGCCGACGCGCGGGTTGGACGTAGGGGCGATCGAGTTTATTCACAAACGGCTCGTGGAGCAGCGCGACAAGGGCAAAGCCGTGCTGTTGATCTCGCTCGAGCTGGACGAGGTCATCAACGTCTCTGACCGGATTGCGGTCATCTACGAGGGACAGATCGTCGGCATTGTTGACGCCAAGTCGACTACCGAACAAGAACTGGGCCTGATGATGTCCGGCGGAAAACGGATGCAAGGAGGAGGAAGCGATGAATAGAGTGATTGCTGTTTTTACCAAGGAATCGTTCCTCGTCCCGGCAGCAGCTATCATTCTTGGATTATTGACTGGAGCCGTCGCCATGCTCGCGGGAGGATTCAACCCGATCAAGGCGTACGTGTCCCTTGTGGATAAGGTATTCGGCAATGCGTACAACTTCGGTGAGACGATTCGCCAGATCACCCCGCTGATTTTTACGGGCTTGTCCGTGGCGTTTGCGTTTCGCACCGGGCTGTTTAACATCGGGGCGGAGGGGCAGTTCATCATCGGGATGATCGCCTCTACGGCTGTAGGCGTTTCCCTGGATCTCCCGGCGTACATTCACGCGCCGCTCGCGGTGCTGGCCGGGGCGCTGGCAGGGGGTTTGTGGGGAGCGATCGCCGGCTATCTGAAAGCTGCCCGGGGTGTAAACGAGGTCATTACGACCATCATGCTGAACTGGATTGCCCTCTACTTTGCCAACTACATCCTGACCACTTTTTATGTGCCAGAGGGACAGCAGCGTTCCGAGCTGATCAAGGATTCTGCCTCCATTACGATCGGCTGGCTGTCGCAGATGTTTGACAGTGCCCGGCTGCACTGGGGGACGCTGTTGGCCTTGCTTGCCGCCGTCTTTTTCTACGTCGTCCTGTGGAAGACCAAGACCGGGTTCGAACTGCGCGCAGTCGGTCTGAACCCGCACGCTTCCGAGTACGCCGGCATGAATGTCAACCGCAACGTGGTCAACGCCATGTTTATCGGGGGGATGTTCGCCGGTATCGGCGGCGCGTGCGAAATTCTGGGCGTGCATCACTACCAGTCTGTCATGGCAGGCATGCCGGGGTACGGCTTTGACGGTATTGCCGTTGCGCTGATCGGCGGCAACAGCCCGTTGGGTGTCGTGCTGGCTGCGATTCTGTTCGGCATCCTGACGTTCGGCGCGGCCGGCATGAAGTTTGGCGCCGGTGTTCCGGTCGAACTGATTCGCGTCGTGATCGCCTCCGTCATCTTCTTCGTGGCTGCTCACGGCATCGTAAAAGTATTCCTGAAGCCCATACTGAAGAAAAAGGAGGGTGGAAACTGATGGATTGGGGCATGATTCTCAGCAACCTGATTCACGATACCATCGTGTTTTCCACTGCCTTGATTTTTGCCGCGCTGGGCGGCATGTACTCGGAGCGTTCCGGTGTCGTCAACATCGCACTGGAAGGGATGATGATCATCGGGGCGTTTACCGGTGCCGTGATCACCTTCTTTGCGCAGGACGCGTTTGGCAGCGGCGCGCCGTGGATAGGTTTTGCCGCTGCGATTGTGGCCGGTGCGATTTTTGCCCTGCCGCACGCGGTCGCCTCAATCACGTTCAAGGCCGACCAGGTGGTCAGCGGCGTTGCGTTGAACTTCCTGGCCGCCGGGTTGTCCGTCTACCTGACCAAGATCATCTTCAACGGTGCGGGTCAGACTACGACGCTCGCCCATGTGTTCAGCAAATGGCAGATTCCGCTCTTGGCCGACATCCCGTATGTGGGACACGCACTGTTCGAAGGGTACCCGACCAGCTTTATCGCCTTCGCACTGGTGGCACTTTCCTGGTACGTGCTGTTTAAAACGCCGTTCGGTCTGCGGCTGCGGGCGGTCGGTGAGCATCCGCGCGCCGCTGACACTGTGGGCATCAATGTCAAGCGCATGCGCTACACGGCGGTCATGATCAGCGGCGCCCTGGCAGCGATGGGCGGTGCGACGATCGCCCTGACCACGACCAGCAACTTCTCCCACAACACGGTGTCCGGCCAAGGATTTATCGCGCTGGCAGCGTTGATTTTCGGGAAATGGCATCCAGCTGGTGCGATGGGCGCGGCGCTGTTCTTCGGGGTTGCGCAGGCGATCAAATCGCTGGTGCAGATTTTCGGACTGACGCAATACGTACCGACCGGATTCATCTACATGTTCCCGTACATTTTGACCATCCTGGTCCTGGCAGGCGTCGTCGGCCGTTCGAACGCACCTGCTGCACTGGGCAAGCCGTACGAGACTGGCTCCCGCTAAGCATACACAAGCATGCGTCTGGAATCTGGGACTCTTCCTGCACGAGTCGTGTTCTCGTCCAACGATGCAGGAGGAGAAGAGCGATCCGCAGCTCTCTGCAAATGGTGGTCGTTCAAATTGCCCGGACTTCCGGGCGCTTTTTTTATGAAAACAAACCACCAGCAGGTGCGTTGCGCGTAATCCGGCGGGAAATCGGGGCACACTAGACGAGTACAGCACTTTTTCATAAAGGAGGACGTCTAATGTGGACCTGCCCCTACTGCGGCGGCACGCACGGTCTGCCGTTTCATGACAGCCAACTGGATGGGATCCTATGCATGGAACCAGACTGCGGCCGGTTTGTCGACAGAAATTGGGACCCTGACGACCTCAGCGAGTGGGATGACACCGATTTGTAACGACACAAGAAAAAATCCATTCGGTAGTGGTAGGTATCGTCCGGGGTGCATACAGTAACAGCAGAGATCATTTCCACGATGAAAAGGCGGCGACGGTACGGTCCCGCCTTTTCTCGTCTGTTTTGCTGAACGGCCTGCCAATTGGTTACAATAGAAACGATCAAGCCGACCGAGAAGGGAGATTGGAATATGAGCGAGCAGCGGAATGAGATAGCGTTTCACACCTCCTCAGTCAACGGTATTCGCGTACATATCCTGCCGACTGCCAAATTCAAGACGACGACCATCGTGACGATGATTGAACAGGAACTCTCCGAAGCGCACGTGACCAAGACGGCGCTGCTGGCCATGCTAATGAAGCGGGCAACCGCCCGTTTTCCTGAGACCAAGCAGCTTCGTGAACATCTGGACTTTCTTTACGGGGCCACGTTCGACGTGGACGTGGTGAAAAAGGGGGAGCGACAAATCCTCCAAATCTACATGGAAGTGCCCAACGAGAAGTACCTGTCAACTGAAACGTCCCTTTTGGACCAGGCGATTCACTTCGTCGGCGACGTGCTGACCCGTCCCTATCTGGAAGGGGAAGCGTTTGCCGAAAAGTACGTCGCTCAGGAAAAAGAGTCACTGCGCAAGCGGATCGAGAGCCTGATTGACGACAAGATGAAGTACGCCAACCAGCGGGTGACGGCGGAGATGTGCAAAGGGGAGCCGTTCGCCCTGCTTGTTCAGGGGCGTACCGAGGACCTGCCGTCCATTACGGGGGCGGAGCTGTACCGCTATTTCCGTGAGATCACGTCGTGCAATCCGATCGACATCTTCGTGGTCGGGGATGTGCAGCAGGCGGAGGTGGAGCGGGCAATCGGCACTCATGTGACGCTGAAGCGGGCCGATGTGAAAGCGTTCCCGCCGACTGACGTCACCAAGCAAGTAACCCAGGAGCGGGAAGTGATCGAGCGGCTCGATGTCACCCAGGCGAAGCTGAACATCGGCTGCCGGACGCAGATTTCCTTTAAGGACGACGATTACCCGGCGCTTTTGGTCTACAACGGCGTGCTGGGCGGCTTTCCCCATTCCAAACTGTTTGTCAATGTCCGCGAAAAGGCGAGCCTGGCTTACTACGCCGTCTCCCGGCTGGAGAGCCACAAAGGCATCCTGATGATGATGTCCGGCATCGACGTAAACAATTACCGGCGGGCGGTCGACATCATCAAGGAACAGTTGGAGTTGATGCGACAGGGAAGCATCACCGCCGGAGAACTGGAGCAGACGAAAGCGACGCTGACCAACCAGTTCCGTGAACTGCTGGACAGCGCCCGGATGATGATCGACTTTGCCTACAATGGCGTGCTCAGCGGGCGGAAACGGCAGTTGACGGAACTGCTGAACGAGATCAACAGCGTGACAGTGGACGATATCAAGCGCGTGGCAGAACGCGTCGCCATTGATACCATCTATCTGTTGCGGGACAAAAAGGGGGACGTGTAACATGCAGACCACCGTCTTTGAACAGGTGAACGAGACCGTCTATCACGAGACACTGCCGAACGGCCTGCAGGTATACCTGGTGCCCAAGCAGGGATTCAGCAAGACATACGCCGTCTTTACCACGCGGTACGGCTCAATCGACAGCCATTTTCGCACCCGCAACGGGGAGGAAGTGCACGTGCCGGACGGGATCGCTCATTTTCTGGAACATAAAATGTTTGAGAAGCAGGACTGGGATGTCATGCACGAGTTCAGCAAGAACGGCGCCTCCTGCAACGCGTTCACCAGCTTCAACCGCACGGCGTATCTGTTTTCCTGCACTGACAAGCTGGAGGCCAACCTTAACCTGCTGCTGGATTACGTGCAGGAGCCGTACTTTTCCGATGCCAGCGTGGAAAAGGAAAAAGGCATCATCGGGCAGGAAATCACCATGTACGACGACAACCCGGACTGGAAAGTGTACATGAATCTGCTGAAAGCCATGTACCAGCGGTATCCGATCAACATCGAGATCGCCGGCACGATTGACTCCATCTCCAAGATCACCAAGGAGATGCTGTACCAGTGCTACGAAACGTTTTACCACCCGGCCAACATGCTGCTGTTGGTGGTGGGATCGTTTGCGCCAGAAGCAGTGATGGAGTTGATCCGGAACAATCAGGCCGCCAAGCAGTTCCCGCCGGCGCCGAAGATTGAACGCATCTTTCCCGAAGAGCCGGCGGAGGTGGCCAAACAGCGCATCGAACATCATCTGCCCGTGGGGATTCCCAAATGCATGATCGGCTTTAAGGAAAAACAATGCGGGTTGTCTCAAGAGGCCTTGTTAAAACGGGAGCTAGCCACTAAACTGTTGTTGGACATCGCATTTGGCACCAGTTCCGCGCTCTACCAGAAATGGTACGACAGCGGGCTGATCACGGAGAATTTCGACGTCGACTACAGCGGTGAACAGGACTACGGCTACTCCATTATCGGCGCCGACACCCCAGATCCCGACCGCCTGGCCGAGGAAGTCAAGCTGGGGATCGAGGCGTTGAAGCAGTCGGGCATCGCGGAGGACGATTTTGAACGCGCCAAGCGGAAAAAAATCGGCCAGTTTTTGCGCTCGCTGAATTCCGTGGAGTTTATCGCCAACCAGTTCACCAGCTACAAATTCAACGGCAACGATCTTTTCTCCGTGGTGCCGATGCTGGAGTCGATCACCCGCGAAGACGTGGAAGAACGCATGAGGGAGCACTTCCTGCCGGAACAAATGTCTGTCTCGATCGTTCGTTCCGCTTCGCCGCAGGAGTAGTGAACACAGATGAATCAACAGACGCCGTGGGCGTTGGTGACAGGGGCGTCCGGCGAGATCGGCCGCGCCATCAGCCTGGCGTTGGCCGCGTCGGGCGTCCCGCTGTACCTTCATTACCATCAATCCTACGACAAACTGGAGCCGGTGCTGAGCGAATGCCGGGCGCTAGGCGTCCCTGCGTATGCCCTGCAGGCCGACTTGCGCGATGTGAAGCAAATCACCGCCATGTTTCAGGCCATGCCCGTCGCTCCGCTGCTGCTCGTCAACAACGCGTCAGCGGATCACGTCGGCCTTTTTACCGATGTGTCGCCGGAAACGTTTGACGAACTGGTGGCGCTCAACGTCCGCTCCGCCTATTTTGTGACACAGGCGGCGTTGGGCGCGATGCTCTTGGAGCGGTACGGCCGGATCGTCAACATCTCCTCCGTCTGGGGCCTGACGGGCGGCTCCTGCGAAGTGCTTTACTCGCTCACCAAAGGGGCTGTCAACGCCTTTACCAAAGCGCTGGCCAAAGAGCTTGCCCCCAACGGGATCACCGTAAACGCAGTGGCACCGGGAGCGATCCAAGGCGGCATGATGGAGCGGTTTTCTCCCGAAGAACGGGAGATGATCGCGGCCGAGATCCCTGCCGGCCGACTTGGCACGCCGGCGGAGGTGGCTGCGGTCGTTCGCTTTTTGCTGACGGCAGAGGCGAGCTACCTGACCGGTCAGATCATCAGCCCCAACGGTGGCTGGTACGCCTGAGGCGGCATGCATAATTCCCTCTTGATGAAGGCATTCTACCAATATACGGGCACAAACCTAGTCCGTAACGACAGTAAGGAGGGAATAGTACATGTCGGTTCTCGACAATTTCCGCGACTGGAAGCAATTTCTCGGCGAGCGAGTAGAGCAGGCCAAACAGGCAGGCATGGAATCTGACACGATTGAAAATGTGGCGTACCAGATTGGCCATTACCTGGCTGATCAGGTGGATCCGAAAAACGATCAGGAACGCCTGCTGAAACAGCTGTGGGACGCCGGCGACGAACAGCAGCAGCGCGCGCTCGCTTCCATGATGGTCAAGCTGGTGGAGAACGACGCCAATCAAAACAGGTAACTTGCTTGAAAATCCCCTTTTTACGGGGATTTTTCTTTTCTGTCTGAATACTGATTGTCGATTGTATGGAACGTGATATACTACATACGAAGAGAAAATTGGCTGTCGGAGAGGGATAGGGCATGGAAGCGAAAAAAGAATGGTACATGGAATACGAAATCTCCAAAAACCGGCCCGGTCTGCTGGGGGATGTCGCCTCCATCCTGGGTATGCTCAACATCAACATCGTGACGATCAACGGTGTCGACAATATGCGACGCGGCATGCTGCTATTGACGGATGATGACGAAAAAATAGAGGTGCTGCGCAACGTTGTGCAAAAAATGGACAAAATAACCATAACGAGGCTGCGTCCGCCGACGATGCTGGACAGACTGGCTGTTCGCCACGGTCGTTACATCGAGCGCGATAGCGAGGATAAAAAAACTTTCCGCTTTGTGCGCGACGAGCTGGGGCTGCTGGTCGACTTCATGGCGGAGATTTTGAAGCGGGAGGGCCACCAGCTGATCGGCATTCGCGGCATGCCGCGCGTCGGCAAAACCGAGTCGATGATCGCGGCCAGCGTCTCGGCCAACAAGCGCTGGACGTTCATCTCTTCGACGCTGCTGCGGCAGACCGTGCGCAGTTCCCTTGCCGTTGATGAGATGTCGACTGATCATGTATATTTAATAGATGGAATTGTGTCGACGCTGCGCTCTACGGAGAAACATCACGCACTGCTGAGGGAAATCATGAACTTCCCGGCGGCCAAGATCATTGAACACCCCGATATTTTTGTCCGCGAGTCGGAGTATGAACTGTCAGATTTTCACTACATCATCGAGCTGCGTCAGCATCCGGACGAAGAGATTACATACGAGTTGATCAACAACCGCGGCTTCGACCATTTCGACATGAATTAAGGAGGGTAAGCTGTGTCTGAGCTAGGTCAAGTACTACAAAGGGCCCGCGAAGAAAAAGGGATCACGCTCGACGACATTCAACGGATCACCAAGATCCAACGGCGATATTTGGAAGCCATAGAAAGGGGCCATTTTCACGTACTCCCTGGCCACTTTTACGCACGGGCTTTCGTCAAGAGCTACGCGGAAGCCGTCGGTCTTGATCCGAACCACATCATGAGTCACTTCCAGGCAGACCTGCCTGCCCAACCTCCGCAGGAACAAGTGGAACGGCTGCGCCGTCGCCGGGTGGTGGCCGCCAACAACCCGCTGCAGGCCGGAAGATGGTTGACCAAGACGCTGCTGGTGCTGTTTATTGCGCTGATCATCGGGGTGATCTACATCGCTGTCGTCAACAGCGGAATGAACATCCAGCCGGCGCTGCCGGGGGGGAACCTGTCGCCGGGCGCGGAAATCGTGAAACCGGGCCAGGGCGGAAACGCGACGCCAACTCCTTCACCGCAGAGTCAAACGCCTATCCCTCCGTCCACCGATACGGAACCAGACCCCGGCTCGACCGCGGTCAACCCGGAAGTTCCGAGCAGCGAGCAGCAGGCGACGGTCACATTCGAGTCGCAGCAGGGGGCCTTGTACAATTACACGCTGAGCGGCGGCGACAAGATCACGGTCAAACTGAAAGTTGTCGACGACAAATGCTGGTACGGGGTGTCCGAGGCGAAGGGCAAGAAGTACGTCAAAGAGGGCACGTTGAAGAAAGACGAGGAAGTCGTCGTCGAACTGGGCAAGACGGCATACATCCGTCTGGGCAAGCCGATGGCTGTAGAGTTGACGGTCAACGGCGCGCATGTAGACACATCCAACATGAAATACATGCCGTCCAACGTCGTCGTTACGATGGCACAATCCCCTACGCAATAGGCAAGCGTCATGCTTGCCAAAGCGTGTAGACAAAGTCCGAGGCGCATGGGAGATCGGGCCCGCTCGCTCGCTTGACGCCCAGCACAGAGGCGGATGAAGTCCGCTCCAAAACGAGACGCGGGCAGGGGACAAACATCTGGGTGTTTCGATGATGTGAGACTCGTGTCCCCTGTGTATCCCCGCGTCTTTCGTTTTTCCGCTGAGTTGGTCGTCAAAGGAGCTCGCTTGGCCCATCCCGCCATGCGATGCACATTGTCTTCAGCCTGAGGCAAGCATCTCGCTTGCCTTTCGTACTTTCTTCACTTTTGACACTCTGTTGGGGCTTATATTATACTGAATAGGTGTAATCTGGGCAGGTGTGACCAATTGGAGGAAAACAAATGACAGAGAAGGTAGGCTCACGTGAAAAAGTAGCGATCGTTACGCTGGGCTGTGAAAAGAATCTTGTCGATTCGGACATGATGGCCCATCTGATAGATGAAAAAGGGTACGAATTGGTTGATAACCCCGAAGAAGCAACGGTCGTCATCGTCAATACCTGCGGATTCATCGACGCCGCCAAGGAAGAATCGGTCAACAAGATTCTTGACATGGCGGAGCTGAAGGAATCCGGCAAGTTGAAATCGCTTGTCGTGGCAGGCTGTCTCACGCAACGGTACAAAGAGGAAATTCTACAGGAGATCCCGGAAGTGGACGGCATTGTCGGAACAGGCGATTTTATGTCGATTACGGACATTATTGCTGAATCGCTCGCGGGCAAGCGGCCCGTCTATGTCGGCAATCCCGTTTTCACGTACGAGGAAGTGGTCAAACGGAAAGTGAAGGCGGGCACTTATTCCTCCTACATCAAGATTGCGGAAGGCTGCGACAACGCCTGTACGTTCTGCAGCATTCCGCTGATGCGCGGAGGATTTCGCAGCCGGACCATCGAATCGATCGTGGAGGAGGCAAAGCATCTCGCCGAACAGGGGATTGTGGAGATCAGCCTGATCGCGCAGGATTCCACCAACTACGGCACGGACATTTACGACGGCAAGCACATGCTGCCCGAATTGCTGAACCGATTGGCCGAAGTGGATGGGATTCAGTGGATCAGACTGCACTATGCGTACCCCGGCTTCTTTACCGACGAGCTGATCGAGGTGTTTGCAACCAACCCCAAAGTGTGCAAATACATCGATATGCCGCTGCAGCACTCCGAGGATCATATCCTGAAAAAGATGCGCCGCCCCGGCCGCCAGCGGGATGTTCGCGAACTGGTGGCGAAGATTCGCGCCCGCGTACCGGACGTCGCCCTGCGCACGTCCCTGATCGTCGGCTTCCCCGGTGAGACGGAAGAGGACTTCCAGCGGCTGTGTGAATTTGTGAAGGAAGTGAAGTTTGACCGGCTGGGCGTCTTCACCTATTCGAATGAAGACGATACGCCGGCAAGCCGACTGCCGGACCACGTCGATGAGGAGACCAAGGAAAAACGGGCCAACATCCTGATGGAGATTCAACGGGAAGTGGCTGCCGAGCAAAACGGCCGCTTTGTCGGAAAGGTACTGGATGTGCTTATCGAGCGGTACGAAGGGCACAATGACATTTACGTCGGCCGCACCCAGTACGATGCTCCAGAGATTGACGGCGAGGTGTTCGTCACGGGATACAAGGGCGAACTGGGCAAAATCGTAAAGGTGAAGATTACGCACTCCTACGAATACGACTTGGCCGGGGAGGTAGTCTAGGTGAATCTCGCCAACCGCATCACCCTCGCCAGGATCTTCCTGGTGCCGGTAGTCATGTTTTTTCTGCTGGTGCGATACAACATCGGGACGTTTACCATCGGCACCGTGTCGATGACGTACAACGAACTGATTGCGGCATTGGTGTTCATCCTGGCAGCCAGTACGGACGGACTGGACGGCTATATCGCCCGCAAGCGCAAAATCGTGACCAACTTGGGGAAATTCCTTGATCCGTTGGCTGACAAGCTGCTGATTTCCGCTGCGTTGATTTCGCTGGTGGAAATGCATCGGTTGGAAGCGTGGATTGCCATCGTCATCATCAGCCGAGAGTTTGCCGTGACCGGTCTAAGACTGGTCGCAGCGGCGGAAGGACAGGTAATTGCCGCCAGCGCATTGGGCAAACTAAAAACATGGGTGCAGATCGTGGCCATTACGGCGGTGATGGTAAACAATTTTCCGTTTGAGATTTTCGGCATTCCCTTTGATGAAGCAGCGATATGGGCAATGGTGGTGATTACCCTGTACTCCGGGTATGACTACTTTGTCAAAAATCGCAATGTCATCCAATACTCGTGAAAAACGGGTATTGGTCTTCTTTTCTTCCGCGTCAGACAGGAAACGTCCGAGGCGGCCTGACGATGCGTAAGGAAAGGCTTCGCCGGATGGGCTTTGCCGGCAGCGTTACTTTATTCCAAAGAGAGTGGATGAGGGGCATGAGAGCGGAGATAATCGCGGTTGGAACGGAACTGTTGCTTGGGCAGATCGCCAATACGAACGCCCAGTATCTCTCCCAAAAGCTCGCCGAGATTGGTATCGGCGTCTATTTCCACACAGTGGTGGGGGATAACGCCGAACGGCTGGCTAGCGTGATTCGTCAGGCCGCGGCCCGGTCCGAGCTGATCGTGTTCACCGGCGGACTGGGACCGACCCAGGATGACTTGACCAAGGAGACGGTGGCGGAGCACCTGGGCGTCGGGTTGACCATTGATCAGACGGCGATGGCGCGGATCGAGGCGTTTTTCCGCCAGCGTGGCATTACGATGACGGAAAACAACCGCAAGCAGGCACTGGTGCTGGCGGGCAGCCACGTCTTCCCGAACGATCACGGCATGGCACCGGGCATGGCAGCGCAGCGCGACGGACGCACGTTTGTACTGCTGCCGGGGCCGCCCAGTGAACTGTATCCGATGGTAGAGAAATACGTGATGCCGTATCTGATCGGGTTAAAGCCGGAACAGCAAGTGTTTCACTCGCGCGTGCTGCGCTTCTACGGCATCGGCGAATCGGCGCTGGAAGAGCGGTTGATCGACCTGATTGAACAGCAGGACAACCCGACCATCGCCCCGTATGCCAAGGAGTTTGAAGTGACGCTGCGGATCACGGCCAGGGCGGCGAACGTAGACGATGCGGAGCGGCTGATTCAACCTGTAGAGCGGGAGATACGTGAGCGGTTGGGCGAGTACATCTACGCGACAGGAGAAACGTCACTGCACGAGGTGCTGGTGGACGAACTGAAGCGCAGGGGGGCGACGATCGCCTGTGCGGAGAGTTGTACCGGGGGAACGGTCGCATCCCTCATTACGTCCGTACCCGGCAGCTCTGCCGTCATGCGCGGCGGCGTGGTGTGTTATACAAACGAGGCGAAGCGGCAGATGCTCAACGTGCCGGAAGAAGTCCTGGCAGAGGCAGGGGCCATCAGCGAGCAGACGGCCCGGTTGCTCGCCGAAAACATCAGGGCGACGCTCGGCGCGGACGTCGGCATCTCCGTGACAGGAGTGGCCGGCCCAGACCCCGCAGAAGGCAAACCGGTGGGACTGGTCTACGTTGGCGTTGCCGTGGAAGGACTGCCCACGCTGGTCAAGGAGCTTCGCCTGGCCGGGCGGCGCCAGGCCATCGTCGGCCGGGCAGCGAAATTTGCGTTGTTTTACGCGTTGCAACGACTAAAAGAAAGGTGACAACACATGACGATTTTTTCTGATTTTCCTTTACATAAATCCATTCTGCAAGCCATTTACGACATGGGCTTTGAAGAGCCCAGCCCGATCCAGGCTGCCTGCATCCCGAAAGTACTGGAGGGCGGCGACCTGATCGGTCAGGCGCAAACGGGTACGGGTAAAACCGCCGCGTTCGGGATTCCGCTGATTGAAAAAGTGACGCCGGGCAACCGCGTGCAGGCGATTGTGCTCACGCCCACCCGCGAACTGGCCATCCAAGTGGCAGGCGAGCTTTTGCGCATCTCCAAATACAAAAAGGTGCGGACACTGCCGATCTACGGCGGACAGTCCATCGGCCACCAAATCCGTGCGCTTCGCCAGGGTGTCCAGGTCGTGGTGGGGACCCCCGGCCGCGTGCTTGACCATCTGCGCCGCAAAACGCTGAAGCTGGATCACGTACACACACTGGTCCTGGACGAAGCGGATGAAATGCTGGACATGGGATTCATCGACGACATTGAAACCATTATCAACCACCTCCCGGAAGACCGTCAGACCCTGCTGTTCTCCGCGACCATGCCGCCGGAAATCAAACGCCTGGCGACCCGCTACATGAAACAGCCGCAGACGATCGCTGTCAGCCGCGAAGAAGTGACCGCTCCACTGATCGAGCAGGTGTACTACAAGGTATTTGAACGGAACAAGGTGGAAAGCCTCTGCCGCATTCTGGACAGCGAAGACGTCGAGCTGGGAATCATCTTCTGCCGCACCAAGCGGGGCGTGGACGAGCTGACGGAAGTGCTGCAGGCGCGCGGCTACCTGGCCGACGGTCTGCACGGCGACCTGTCCCAGGCTCAGCGCGACAAGGTGATGAATGCGTTCCGCGAGGGTTCCATCGAACTGTTGATCGCGACCGACGTGGCGGCGCGCGGCATTGACGTCGGCAACGTCTCCCACGTCATCAACTACGACATTCCGCAGGATTCGGAAAGCTACGTGCACCGGATCGGCCGCACGGGCCGCGCCGGCCGCAAAGGCATTGCCATGACGCTGGTGACGCCGCGCGAGATGCGCCAGATGATGTTCATCCAGAAACAGACCAAAGCCCAACTGATCTGCCGCAACGTGCCGTCCCTGGAGGAAGTGGCGGAACGCAAGCAAGAACAGCTGCGGGAACAACTGGTCAACCTGCTGGAGAGCGATGGAGTGGCCGACATGTACCTGAAGGTGGCCAACTCGCTCATCGCTCAGTACCCGGCTGAAAAAATCGCCGCTGCGGCGCTGCACCTCGCGTTCCATACCGAGATCGGCGAGACGGACGATACCGACGCCTACAACTTCGGGGAGACGGGTGCCGCCAAGGGAATGGTGCGTTTCTTCCTCAACGTGGGCCGCAATGTCAACGTACGCCCGCAGGATTTGGTGCGGGAGATTTCCGAGTCCGTCGGAATCCCCGGAAAGGCGGTTGGCCGCATCGACATTTTCGAGAACTTCACCTTCGTGGAAGTTCCCGAAGACGTAGCCCCGTTCGTCTACGAATCGCTGCGTCAAACGCGCATCAACGGCAGACGGATCAATCTGGAGCCGGCAAAACCGCGCGCCAAGCGTTCCTGATACCGACAGCACGCAGACACAGGCCGTCACGTTCCGTTTTCGGGACGGACGGCCTCTTTTTGCGATGCGAATATTTGTTCGCAAAAAATACTTGGCAAACGCTTCTGTCTCGATGTATGATGAAGACAAGCAAATCAGTTACGAGTTGAAAGGGAGTGTACCATTTGTCAGATCGTCGCGCTGCTTTGGAAAACGCATTGCGTCAAATAGAAAAACAGTTCGGGAAAGGGTCCATCATGAAGCTGGGGGACATGGCCAACGTTCAGGTTTCCACGGTCTCCAGCGGTGCGCTTGCCCTCGACATCGCCCTGGGTGTGGGCGGATTCCCGCGTGGACGGATCATCGAAATTTACGGACCGGAATCCTCCGGTAAAACGACGGTTGCCCTTCACGCCATCGCCGAAGTGCAGCGCCAGGGCGGACAAGCTGCGTTTATCGACGCAGAGCACGCACTGGACCCGGTCTACGCGGCAAAATTGGGAGTAAACATTGACGAACTGCTGCTCTCCCAGCCTGACACAGGGGAGCAGGCGCTGGAAATCGCCGAGGCGCTGGTGCGTTCCGGTGCCGTTGACATCATCGTCGTAGACTCGGTAGCCGCGCTCGTGCCAAAAGCAGAGATTGAAGGCGAAATGGGAGACTCCCACGTGGGGCTGCAGGCCCGCCTCATGTCGCAGGCGCTGCGCAAGCTGTCCGGTGCCATCAACAAATCGAAAACCATCGCCATCTTCATCAACCAGCTCCGGGAGAAAGTGGGCGTCATGTTCGGCAATCCGGAGACGACTCCGGGTGGGCGCGCGCTCAAGTTCTACGCGAGCATTCGCCTGGACGTGCGCAAGGCGGAAGCGATCAAGGTGGGCAACGACGTGGTCGGCAGCAAGACCAAGATCAAGGTCGTGAAAAACAAGGTGGCGCCGCCCTTCAAAACTGCCGAAGTGGACATCATGTACGGTGAAGGCATCTCCAAAGAGGGCAGCATTCTCGACATCGGCGCGGAGATTGATGTGGTTCAAAAGAGCGGAGCATGGTACTCCTTCAACGATGAGCGTCTGGGTCAAGGACGGGAGAACGCCAAGCTCTTCCTCAAGGAAAATCCGGAAGTGGCGGCGCAAATCGAAGCCAAAGTACGTGAGTATTACAGCCTCAATCCTAGCTCCATCCCGAGCATGGAGCCGATCAACGATCCGGAGCAGGATGAGGAACCGGTATTTGATTTCGACTAATCGCATGACAGCCTGTCGGCCTGACAGGCTGTTTCATGTTCAAACCGCCCGGTGTGAGGAGCTGCGAGCCGGGCGGTGTTTGCCGTAAAGGGGGAGAGGCGCGATGAAAAGCGGCCGGATTACCGCCGTTCACCGCGACGCGAAAAACCAGCATCGCTATCATATTCAGATCGGCAATGACATTGTCTTTTCCGTCCATGAAGACATCCTTGTCAAGTATCAGCTGTTAAAGGGAACAGAGCTGGACGAGGCGTTTTGCCGGGAAGTGCTGGAGGCGGAAGAAAAGCACAAAGCCTACCTGTTGGCACTCCGCTATCTGGGCATCCGCCCGCGGACGAAAAAACAAGTCGCTTCCTATCTCCAGGAAAAAGGGTATGAAGGGGACGTGGCGGATGAAATCTGCCGCCGCATGGAAGAGCAGGGCTATCTGGACGATGAGCGGTTTGCCCGGCAGTGGGTCGATGAGCGGATGCGGCTCAAGCCGCGCAGCTCGTACATGATGCGGATGGAACTGCAGCAGCGGGGGATTGACAGCGACACGGCGGAAGCGGCCGTGCGCGCCGTTTCCTACGAGGATGAGCTGGAAGCGGCCCGCAGGCTGGTGGAAAAAAAGCGGCGGCACCGGCAAGGGCCGCCGGAACCGGACGAAGAGCGAAAGCTGCTGGCCATGCTGGCGCGCAAGGGGTTCGCCGGCTCAATCGTGCAGAGGATTCGCCGCGAAATGCGCGAGGACGTGGAGTCGTAGGCAGGAGCGGCACACTTGCAGTTCTTGACATTTCTTGTTCACAAATAATAAAATAGATGTGTATTTACTTGGTGCATCATACTATTTCGCTGATTTGATCGCTCGTTGCCAGTGTCACAACTGAACACCCGTACATACCAGTGCGGATTCAGCGGACCGAGTAAAATCGGTCTTGTTTTTTAACTAATACCAGAGCGAAACAACAGCGACACGCCATGAAAACGAATGTGTGGAAAGCGGGGAGATGTCTTACCACAAGGAGGTGAAACAAAAGAGCCTATGGCCATTATGGATCCGATTGTACTGATCGTGCTATTCGCCGTGCTGATTGTCGGTTATGGTGCCGGCTACTTCACGCGCAAATCCATTGCGGAGGCGAAGATCTCCAGCGCCGAGGAAGCGGCGCGGCAGATCGTCGAAGAAGCCAAACGGGACGCCGAAGCCGTCAAAAAGGAAAAGGTGCTGGAAGCCAAGGACGAGGTATTCAAACTGCGCTCCGAGGCTGAAAACGAGCTGCGCGAACGCCGCAACGAAATACAGCGCCAGGAACGCCGCATCCTGCAGAAGGAAGAGGCGTTGGACCGCAAGATGGAACAGCTGGAGCGCAAGGAGAGCGAACTGTCCGAGCGGGACAGAACCATCGCGGAACTGCAAAGCAAGGTAGAGCACTTATATAAAGAACAAGTGGCCGAGCTGGAACGCATCTCCGGACTGACTCAGGAAGAAGCCAAGAACATTATCCTGACCGATGTGGAGAACACCGTTCGCCATGAAATGGCGGTCATGATCAAGGAGATTGAGACACAAGCCAAGGAAGAGGCGGACAAGCGGGCACGCGAGATCATCACCACCGCCATCCAGCGGTGTGCGGCAGACCATGTAGCGGAGACCACCGTTTCCGTGGTAACGCTGCCGAACGATGAGATGAAGGGCCGCATTATCGGACGCGAAGGCCGCAACATCCGCGCGCTGGAAACGCTGACCGGCATTGACTTGATTATCGATGACACGCCGGAAGCGGTCATTCTGTCCGGCTTCGATCCGATTCGTCGGGAGATCGCCAAAACTGCTCTGGACAAGCTTGTTGCCGACGGACGCATCCACCCTGCCCGCATCGAGGAGATGGTGGAAAAAGCGCGTCGGGAAGTGGATGAGCGCATCCGCGAATACGGCGAGCAGGCGACATTTGAAACCGGTGTTCATGGCCTGCATCCGGATTTGATCAAGATTCTCGGCCGTCTGCGCTACCGGACCAGCTACGGGCAAAACGTGCTGAAGCACTCGATGGAAGTGGCCCACCTGGCCGGACTGATGGCAGCCGAACTGCGCGAAGATGTCAAACTGGCAAAACGGGCCGGTCTGCTTCACGACATCGGCAAGGCCATCGACCATGAAGTGGAAGGTTCCCACGTGGAGATCGGCGTGGAACTGGCGAAGAAATACAACGAGCATCCCGTTGTCATCAACAGCATCGCGTCCCATCACGGGGATACCGAGCCGACATCCGTCATTGCGATGCTGGTGGGAGCGGCTGACGCACTTTCCGCCGCCCGGCCGGGAGCTCGCCGCGAAACGCTGGAGACGTACATCAAGCGGCTGGAAAAGCTGGAGGAGATCTCCGAGTCGTTCGACGGCGTGGAAAAATCGTACGCAATTCAGGCCGGCCGCGAAATCCGCGTAATGGTGCAGCCTGAGAAGATTGACGATGCGGAAGCGGCGCGCCTGGCACGCGACATTACCAAACGAATCGAAAATGAACTTGACTACCCGGGTCACATCAAGGTGACCGTCATCCGCGAAACACGGGCAGTCGAGTATGCAAAGTAAAGTGGCTTTGGGCCACTTTACTTTTTTGTGCGAAAGAAACGCGGGCGGCCTGCAACCGCTTTTGAACCGGACCGGTTATGGACCAGGCTCAACGCGGTGGGGTGTTAGCTTACGCGCATTTTTCTTCCGTCATTCGGTCGTGTATACTAATGGAGAGGTGAAAAGCCAATGAAACTGCTGTTTATCGGTGACATCATGGGTGCGCCCGGACGGGACATCGTGAAGGCGTATCTGCCGCTGCTGAAGCGAAAATACCAACCTACCTTTCTGGTTGCCAACGGGGAGAATGCCGCCCACGGCAGGGGCATTACCGAGAAGATTGCCAAGGAACTGTTTGAAGGCGGAGTTCAGGCGATCACCCTCGGCAACCATACCTGGGATAACAAAGACATCTTTGAATTCATTGACAGTGAACCTCGTCTGATCCGCCCCGCCAACTTTCCCGCAGGCGCTCCGGGACAAGGGATTACATACATCAAGCAGCCCGAAGGCGAACTGGCTGTGATCAACCTGCAGGGCCGATCCTTTTTGCCGCCGCTGGAGTGTCCGTTCCAGACGGCCGACAAGCTGGTGGAGCAGGCACGCAAGCGGACCAAATACATATTTGTCGACTTCCACGCTGAAGCCACTTCCGAGAAGCAGGCGCTCGCCTGGTATCTGGACGGCCGCGTCAGCGCGGTGGTAGGGACACACACGCATGTGCAGACCGCCGATGAGCGCGTTCTCCCCCAAGGCACGGGCTTTTTGTGCGACGTAGGCATGTGCGGTCCGATGAATGGCATCCTCGGCATGGAGCGGGAAGCGGTCATCCGCAAGTTTCTTACCCAACTGCCCGTACGATTTGAAGTGGCAGGGGAACCGGCCCAGTTGAATGCCGTGCTGATCACGTTGGACAAGGCGACCGGCCACGCGAAAAAACTGGAGCGAATCAGAATTGACGACGACCACCCGTTTATGGAATAATAAGAACGAGATTTGAATTTTTTGAATCTTTGCTGCGCGTAAGCAGGAATTTTTCGGGGTTATGCGAATATCATTCTAATAATGACAGGTATCCTATCAGACGGGAGGTTCAAAAGGATGGAAGTATTAAAAGTTTCAGCAAAGTCTAACCCCAACTCCGTTGCTGGTGCCCTTGCCGGTGTTCTGCGCGAACGCGGCGCCGCCGAGATCCAAGCTATTGGCGCTGGGGCGCTTAACCAAGCTGTGAAGGCTGTAGCTATCGCACGAGGATTCGTAGCGCCGAGTGGAGTTGACCTGATTTGCATTCCAGCCTTTACCGACATCGTGATTGATGGAGAAGAGCGCACAGCGATCAAGCTGATCGTAGAACCCAGATAAATCGATGTGAATACGATTTAACCGGCCTGTTTGTTCGTTGAATGAACAGGTTTTTTTCGTTTGTGGAGGGACAATAATCGAGAGTGCCTGTCGATGCCCCCTCGTTGAGGTTCCTTCACTTCCAGAACACAGAACAGAAACGGGGAGAAACAAATGGTTCCGATATTTGATGCGCATTGCGACGTGTTGTCCAAGCTGTGGGAGCTGCCAGAGCTCGACTTTTACCGCGCAGACGAACGGCTGCACGTAAGTTATCCCGAAATGGTGAAAGGAAACGTAGGCATCCAGGTAATGGCCTGCTACGTTCCCAAATACGTTCCCTACGGCCGCCGTTTTCAGGCCGTGCTGGAGATGCTGGATGTGTTTTACGAACGCGTGGCCAGCGGCAAGATCCGCGCGATTCGCAGTCGCGCCGATCTGGATGCGTGCGTATTAAAGGAAGAAAAAGGGGCTATTCTGTTTGTAGAAGGGGCGCATGCCTTGGAAGAAAGCCTCGTGCAGCTGAGGACCTGGCACCGCCTGGGGGTGCGGGGGATGACGCTGACGTGGAACTACAGCAACGCGGTTGCCTCGGGCTGTCATGAGCCGCATCCGGGCGGGTTGACCTCGTTTGGACGGACGGTCGTCGAAGAGATGAACCGGCTCGGCATGATCATCGACGTGTCGCACGTAGCCGAGCCAGGGTTCTGGGACACGCTGGAACTGTCCAAGATGCCGGTGATCGCTTCCCATTCCAATGTCAAACGGCTGTGCGACCATCCGCGCAACCTGACCGACGATCAGATCAAGGCGCTGATAGCCAATGGCGGTGTGATGGGACTGACGTTCGTCGACTTTTTTGTCACAGCGGATAAGCGGACCGTTTGGATTGACGACCTGCTGCGCCACCTGGATCACGTCTGTGCCTTGGGCGGTGTCGATCATGTCGGGTTTGGCTCCGACTTTGACGGCATTACTGAGACGTTTGGCGATCTGACCCGGGCAGGAGACTACCACAATCTGGTGGAGGCGCTCCTGAAGCGCTACAAAGAGGCGGACGTGCAGAAATTTGTGCGTGAAAACTGGTTGCGTGTTTTCCGAAACGTGCTACAATAATATTGCAGATTATTAATGTACCAAGTTCATCGTTTAATTCAGATCAATACTAATTTGAGTAAAAGCACTTGCATTTTTGCATAGCTCGGACTACAATTGGTACAGTCTATGCACAATTTTGTCACATCTTATCGGAACCTGTCGGGTAAGGTGGGGCAGCTTTTTCTCACAGTCACTGAAGGGGTGGAATCTGAATGATTAGTCAACTTTCCTGGAAAGTTGGAGGACAGCAAGGGGAGGGTATCGAGAGTACCGGTGAAATCTTCTCCATGGCGATGAACCGGATGGGATACCATCTGTACAGCTATCGTCACTTCTCTTCCCGGATCAAAGGTGGACACACCAACAACAAAATTCGTGTGAGCACCAAACCGATGCGCGCCATTTCCGACGATTTGGACATCCTCGTCGCGTTCGACCAGGAGACAATCGACTTCAACGCGCACGAGCTGCGCGAAGGCGGCATCATCATCGCGGACTCGAAATTTAACCCGAAACTGCCGGAAGGTTTGAAAGCGGTTCGCTTTTTCACGGTGCCGCTGACGGAAATTGCCGACGAGTTGGGAACGTCCCTGATGAAGAACATGGTGTCCATTGGTGCGTCTGCTGCCATCCTCGGCATTCCAGTGGAAAGCTTCCGCAATATTGTTGAAGACATGTTCCTCCGCAAAGGCGAAAAAGTGGTGGAAAAGAACATGGAAGCCATTCGCCGCGGATTTGAATACGTCAATGAACTGACGGGTGGACAACTCCCTGAATTCCAACTGGAGAAGGCTGACGGTCAAAAGCAGCTCTTCATGATCGGCAACGATGCGATCGCACTTGGCGCACTGGCAGCGGGTTGTCGTTTCATGCCGGCTTACCCCATCACCCCGGCTTCCGAGATTATGGAATATCTGATCAAAAAACTGCCGAAGTTTGGCGGTACGGTTATCCAGACCGAAGACGAAATCGCAGCCATCACCATGGCAATCGGCGCCAACTACGGCGGCGTGCGCGCCATGACTGCATCTGCCGGCCCGGGTCTGTCCCTGATGATGGAAGCAATTGGCCTTGCCGGTATCACCGAAACACCGGTGGTCATCGTCAACACCCAACGTGGCGGCCCGTCTACCGGTATGCCGACCAAACAAGAGCAATCCGACGTCAACGCCATGATCTACGGTACGCATGGCGATATTCCGAAAGTGGTGATCGCTCCGAGCACGGTGGAAGAGTGCTTCTATGACACGGCTGAGGCGTTCAACATCGCGGAAGAATTCCAACTGCCGGTTATCGTCTTGACCGACCTGACGCTGTCGCTGGGCAAACAGACGGTTACGCCGTTTGACTACAGCAAAGTGGAAATCCGCCGCGGCAAGCTCCTGGCTGGACAAGAACTTCCGCCGAAAGAGCAAAACGACTTGTTCAAGCGCTACGAAGTGACCGAAGACGGCGTTTCTCCGCGCGTGGTGCCGGGTCAAAAATACGGCCTGCACCATGTGACAGGGGTTGAGCACGATCAAACCGGTCGTCCGTCCGAGAACGCTGCAAACCGCGTGCAGCAAATGGATAAACGGATGCGCAAACTGCAAGGCGTGCTGAAAGCCTTCAAGAACCCGATCACCTTCGACGCTCCGCATGAAGAAGCTGACGTGCTGATCGTGGGCATCAACTCCACCATTGGCACGATCCAGGAAGCAAAAGGTCGTCTGGAACAAGAGGGCGTAAAAGTGAACCACGCACAAATCCGCCTGATCCATCCGTTCCCGGCCGAACAACTGAAACCGTACGTGGAAAAAGCAAAACAAGTAATCGTCGTGGAACACAACGCGCAAGCGCAAGTGGCCAACCTGATCAAACTGAACGTTGGACACGAAGAAAAAATCAAATCCGTGCTGAAATACGACGGGAACCCGTTCTTGCCGAAGGAAATCTATACCGAAGTTAAGGGGCTGATTAAACATGGCGACTATGAAAGAGTTTCGCAATAACGTAAAGCCGAACTGGTGCCCAGGCTGTGGTGACTTCTCCGTGCAGGCGGCCATCCAACGCGCCGCTGCCAACGTGGGCCTGGAACCGGAACAGCTGGCGGTCGTTTCGGGTATTGGATGCTCCGGTCGTATTTCCGGCTACATTAACTGCTACGGATTCCACGGCGTACACGGCCGCGCCCTGCCGATCGCGCAAGGGCTGAAAATGGCAAACCGCGAACTGACGGTTATTGCTGCCGGCGGTGACGGTGACGGTTTCGCCATCGGGATGGGCCATACGGTTCACGCCATTCGCCGCAACATGGACATTACCTATATCGTGATGGACAACCAAATCTACGGTCTGACCAAAGGGCAAACCTCTCCGCGTTCTGCGACCGGTTTCGTGACCAAGTCCACTCCGAGCGGTTCCATCGAGTCGGCAATCTCGCCGGTTGAGCTGGCGCTGTCCGCAGGCGCAACGTTTGTTGCCCAATCCTTCTCCAGCGACCTGAAAGGCTTGACCGAACTGATCGAAATGGGGATCAAGCACAAAGGCTTCTCCCTGATCAACGTGTTCAGCCCGTGCGTGACCTACAACAAGGTGAACACGTACGACTGGTTCAAGGAAAACATCGTACCGGTGGATACCATCGAAGGCTACGATCCGCATGACCGCATCAAGGCCATGTCCTACTCCATGCAGTACAAAGGCCTGATCACCGGTCTGATCTACCAAAACACCGAACAAAAATCTTACGAGCAATTGGTTCCGGGCTTCAAGGAAGAAGGGCTGGTCAAACAAGACCTCCGCATCTCCGACGAAGATTTCGCCAAACTGGTTGCAGAATTTGCCTAAGCAGCACAATCGTAAGCGAAAGAACCTCTCCCGCGCGGAGAGGTTTTTTTGTCGGGGTTTTTGTCCATACGCGGCCCGGCAGGGTTCAGACAGAGCGGTTCCAGACTTGGCGGACAAAGAGCATGAACAAAAACAGCAGGACAAGCTGGCCAAACAACGGGTACAAAAAGCGCAGTAGCGGCCCGAAGCCGATGAAGCTGACAGCGTAGCAGACGAGCAGGATGACAAAGACCACGACCGGTCTGCGCAGGCCGGTCGTCTTGTTTACCTGTTCCGACAAGCCAAAGACGTTGGCAGACAGCGTCGAAAAGATCTCGGTGTACACCAGCAGGGAAAAGAAAAACGGAATTCCTTTACCCACGCTCTGCAGGAGGGCAATCATCGGCATCTCCGCTTCGCCGATTCCCGGCATTCCTGCTGACAGGGAGGCGTACGAGAGCAGCAAGAGGATGCCGATGCCTGTTCCTCCCAAAATGCCTCCCCAAATCAGCGGCCGTTCGCTCTCGCTCTCCCTGCCGATCGGCACCAACACTGCTTGTGTCAGCGCAACGTTTAAGGCAACATAGTAGAGAGGAGAGCTGAGCCAGACCCACGGACGGATGCTCACCACCTGCGGACCAGTGTCGTTCCACGGCTGCGTGTACAAAAACACGAGCAGGGTGAAGCCGATCAACAGGGGAACAAAGAGACTGTTGACCGAGTGAATGCCAAACAACCCTTTCCGCGCCACGAAAAAGGTCATCACCATGCTGATCCAGATGCCCACCTGCGGCGACAGGCGGAACGATTCCCAGAAGATCGCTCCGGTGGCGGCCAGCATGACGGACGTGGTGCCGAGCAGGACTGTAAGCAGGAGTGTATTGAACACGGTGCCAATGGCCCGTCCGAACAAGTACGTGCTCACATCCTGATAGGAATTGGCCTGAATCCGGTAGGCAATCAGCATGATGCTCACACCTGCCCACACAAACAGCAGCGAGGCGAGCAGGATGCCGATGAAACCCTGCGTGCCGTACCGGACAAAAAATTCGACGATCTCTTTTCCTGAGGCAAAACCGGCGCCTACCACTGTACCAATATACGTAAAGGCGATTTGCAGAGCGGCTTTCCATGATTGCTGCATGTCAAACCTCCTGTCCCACTTAATTCATCCTATGAAAGGAAGCGACGTGAATATGCTGGTAACCGTGTTAGGCTTTCAGTCGCCATATCCGGGGCCAGGCGGTGCCACCCCCGGGTATCTGGTGCAAACTGATCACACCACCCTGCTGCTCGACTGCGGCAGCGGCGTGCTGGCCAAGTTGGGAGAGTTGCTCCCGATCTACGAGCTGGATGCGCTTCTGCTGTCTCATTTTCATCACGATCATGTGGCAGATGTCGGGGTTTTGCAGTACGGATTGATGGTTCATCAACGGGTGGGCGATCGCTCGCCCGATCAGCCGCTGCCGATCTACGCGCCGGGACAGCCGGCAGAAAAAGCAGCAGGGCTTACTTACCGGGAAGCAACCCGCCTGGTTCCCGTAGACGAAAAGTCGCAAGTGACCGTGGGGGACGTGCAGATCAGCTTTCTTCGCACGGACCACGGGGATGGTGACCCCTGCTATGCCATGCGGTTGGAAGCCGGGGGAAAAACGCTGGTATACGGGGCAGACAGCGGACCGAATACGATGTGGGACCCGTTTGCCCGGCAGGCCGATCTGTTTATCTGCGAGGGAACGTTCTTGGAGCGCTACAAGCCGGCAGAGCCCCATGGTCATCTCACCGTGCGGCAGGCAGCGCAGGTGGCGGAATCGCTGGCCTGCCGATCCTTGTTGATTACCCATCTGTGGCCTGCTTACACGGAGGAGGAAGTGCGGGCGGAAGCGGATGTATACCGGACGGGTACGTGCCACATCGCCCGGTTTGGCCTGCAAATCCGGCTGTAATGCATGAGGAGAGGAGAGAATGACGTTGTTCCCCAACGTATTGGAAGTAGCACGAAAATTGATTCGCGAACGCGTCGGAGAAAATGAGACAGTTATCGACGCGACGATGGGAAACGGCAACGACACCCTGTTTCTCGCCCAACTGGTCGGCGAAAAGGGGAGAGTCATCGCCTACGACATTCAGCCGCTGGCCATGGAAAAGACCCGTCAGCGGCTGGAGCGGGAAGGGGTGCTGCAGCGGGTGCAGCTGCAACTGGCCAGCCACGAAGAGATGGCCAACCTGGATGTATCGGCTGCAGCAATCATGTTTAACCTCGGATACCTGCCCGGCGGAGACAAGGCCATCACGACGCAGGCGGCGAGCACGATCCGGGCGATTGAAGCAGGGCTAAAAATCCTGCGGCCAGGCGGGATCATGACGGTGATGATATACTGGGGCCACCCTGCCGGCCAGGTGGAAAAAGAGGCAGTGGAGGCGTACTGCCAGACACTCAGCCAGCTGGATTACCTGGTATTGAAGTACCAGTACATCAACCAGCAGAATCAGGCGCCGTTTTTGCTGGCGATTGAGCGGCGGCCCGTTATCTAGCGATCGCGTCATTGCGTTTCCCGGGCAAGCGCAGGATACGACAGCCGTGGCGGCATGGGCAAAATCGTGTCGCCTGGCTGTCGGTTGGGCGCGCTCCCGGCAGATCCATTCCCCCGTAATGCACCACGGTGAGCAAAAATAGGCACGCGCTAGCCATGTGTCACTCATATCAATAGGGTGAGGAATGGCAGCAAGGGGGATGACCGTGGACCGAGTAGGCATCATGTTGGATTGGACTGTCTTGCAGAGAGGCATCAGAGGCGACAAGTCTTACGAACGTCTTCCCTATTACGCGGAGATTTGCAAGGAACTGGGGATGGAGCCGGTCTTTTTTCATCCGCGCCATGTGCGGCCAGGCGGACAGACGGTGCTGGGTCATTTTTGGAATGGAAGCCGATTAATTCCCCGCCTGGTGAACGTGCCGAAGGTGATCCACAACCGCGTGCTGTCCAGAAACGGGCGGATACGGGCCACGATCCGCCGGCTGAGCAGGACGCGCACCGTGTTTAACGGGCTGGTGGTGAGGGACAAATGGAGGGTACACCAGATGCTGTGGAAAAATCCCGCCATCCGTACCTACCTGCCGCATACGGTGTTGTTCACACCAGAGAGGCTTCGCATGTTTTTGGACCGGTATCAGACAGTGTACGTCAAACCGGCGATTGGTTCGGTGGGGATTGGCGTTGCCCGCATTGAACGGCACAACAACGCCTACAGGTTTATCGCGTTCAGACGGAACAGAACCTTGTCCCGCAAGAGGCTGATGGCCGAAGCGGCCAGGTGGGTGGGCAAAAGGCGGTTTATTATTCAGCAGGGAGTGCCGCTTGCCCGTTACCAGGGCAAGACATTTGACATCCGCGTGTCGGTGCAGAAAAACGGAAATCAGGAGTGGACGGTTAGCGGCCTGGTCGCCAAGGTGGCCAATCGGGCAAACAAATTGAGCAACCTGGCTCGCGGCGGACGTGCCGTTCCCTTATCACGGGCCCTGGAGCCGCTGTTTACCGCCGAGCAGCAGAAAGAGGTGGTTGAGCGGATCAAACGGGCGGCTGTCGAGATTGCCAGGCAGTATCAGCGCCACTTTCCGTCGCTTGCCGATCTGGGACTGGACATGGGCATCGACAGGCAGGGCCACCCGTATCTGATTGAGATAAATGTGCGGGACCAGCGGTATTCGTTTTGCAAAGCGGGAGAACTGGCCATGTTTAAAAAAACCTATCGTCATCCGATGGAATACGCGCGTTCCCTGCTTGCCGGGAATGGAAGGGGCAGGCAGACACGTCCGTAGAGCAAGCAGACCTGGGCCAAACTGGACTAGGTCTGCTTTTTTCATGGCGAGCGGAGTAAATTGTCGCTTACTGTATTCATGAATGATCGGTGAATTGTTTTTCCGCAGCAGGGGAGGGGAGGTTGCGGAAGTGGCGGTAGAGGACCGCGAGAATCGACCTGCGGGTCAGGATGCCCTGAAAAATCCCGGTGTCATCCTCGATGCAGATAAACGGATGATTAATCGACATCTCCAAGGCTTTGAGAAACTCATCTGACTCTTTCATCCGGGGGACTTTGGTGTTCATCACGTCATCGACGGTGTAGTCGGACAGCTTTTCATATTCAAACCGTTCAAGTCCCAATATCTTGTTGACGATCATTGTGGTGCTGATCTGGCCGTGCAGCCGGTAGGAGTGGTCCAGTACGGGTATGGCAGAATATCCGGTTTTGGTAAGCACGAGCAGCGCGTGTTCCAGTGAATTGCCCAACTGCACGTGGGCCACCTTGGTCGAAGCGATGACCAATTCGTTGAGTTTGGTGTGCAGCAATTGCTCAACCTGCTTCAAACAATCCACCACCTTTTTTCGTCTCTGACGGCACGGCAGTACCGTACCCTTGTGGTTCACTTCTATGATACCGTATGGCGTAAGCGTACGGTAGTCCTGCCTGAAAAAAAGCCCGGCAGTATGTCGTACAATCGTTCAAGGCGGGGAACAAGCGGACCTTGTTCGCAGGACCTTGTGCCGTACGCGGGACGTTGGTCGGATGGACGTGTAACCGAATGGCTGGTTCCATCGTATTACAGATGGACGCCTATTGTCTTTTTGTATGTATGCAAGGAGTTGGATAGTCATGCGTAAACCCATCTGGGGAGCGGTCGCCTTGATGATGCTGGTATCGGCCGGAATAGGGCTGTTGGCCGGCCGTTTGCTGATCAAGCCAGCCGGCCACTCGGAGCAGGCATTGGGCACGTCGGCTGTGCCTGCGTGGATGGTGGAAGACATGCGCGAACGGCTGGACACCTCACTGCGCTCCCGCGTAATGCCGGATCGGATACATGTCATGACGCTGCCGCCGGTTACACAGAACCAGTCGACTTCGCAGCCCGTCGATCTGGCCGGTTCACTCACGCTGGACGGTGAAAAAGGCTTGTTCGTCGTGTACGCAAGCGAAGATGGAGACTATCAGCCCGCCTACAGCAAGAATGAACCTCTCTTCAGTCTCCAGCAAGCCGGCGGCGGATACCTGGTGGTGACGACGGTAAAACCGGCCAGCCACGGTCAGGAGCGCACGCTGTACGTGCTGCGAAAAACGTCTTCCGGCTATCAGGAAGTGTGGAGCGGTGTGGCCGCCTACCGGCGTAAACAGGGAGAGACGACAGAACTGCTGGACGGTACCGTTCAGATTGACCCCAGGCGCCATACGATGATCTATTTTCAGCTGGAACGTACACTTGATCAAACCGGCTTCTCTTTGATGGAAAAAAGCTCCTACGAACTCTTGCGCTACAATGAGCGGTCTAACCGTTTCGAAAAGTGACGCAAATCAAAAGCGCCTCTCTTTACGAGGCGCTTTTCCCCTGTGCATGGTATGATAGGGGATCAGCCCGGCAAATGCCAGTCGGGCCTGATCAGTTCATCCGCCGTAAACGCGAACAACCCCAACCGCTCGGCGAGATGGTGCCGGGATTCTTCCACCAGTGTCTTGGGCACGGCAAACGGTGCGGGGCTGATCGGCCACTCCCTGCGGATGGCGGTCAGCAGCCGTTCCTTGACGTCCGAGACGGTAACGGGGCGGCCGGTCAATCCGGCGATGCTGCCCACTGTGTTCCCGTCGATGAAGGGAATGGGACGGTGATTGTCCATGTCAGCGAGGCCGGCTTTCGCGTAGAAGCGTTCCATCCACGCACCGCGCGGCTGTTCCTCGACGTTGATGCACAATTGCAGGATCGACCCGAAGCGGGTGCGCCGTTGGGCCATGCCGCCGATTTTTTTGCCGCCAATCGAGAAGTCGTATTCGCCCGCGCAGTAGGAACCAGTCACTTCGCCAAACTGCATGTCGCCGTACTCGCGCAATCCCACATGCAGCATCCGGGCGACGAATTGGAAAAAAGCGTCGATCGCAATCGACGTGTCGGGCAGCAGACAGGCGAGGTTGAGCACGCCCGCGTCCAGCGGCACACAGGCTCCGCCGGACGAGCGCAGCACGCAGCCAAAGCCGTCTAGACCAAATTGGCGCAGCGCCTGTTCCAGCCGCGGCAGTTTGGCGTCGCGGCGGCCCAGGAAGAGCGCCTTGTCGTACACCCACAGGTGGATGACTGGTTGGGCGTCGTCCCGGTTCATGTAAGCAGCCAGCGCTTCGTCGCGAATCAGCGGCTCCAGCGGATTGTCCCGATAGACACCGGAATCCATCCAGCGGAACGGCTGAGTAACAGTAAAGGTCATAGGAAACTCCTTCCCCGGTCAAGAATCGCTACCATTATACAACTGTACCTTGTTCATTTCTAGTGATCTGCACCGCAGCAAGTTTGCCGGGAAAGAAAAAACCGCTTCCGCTCAGGGGTCCCTGGAAACGGAAGCGGTGCGGCGTCACGGCTGTGCTGTAAAGGAGAAGTTATCCAGATAGGTGATGCTGCGCGGCGCGTCTTTGGTTGCGTTACGCTGCAGATAGAGTCCCAGCTTGGTACCCTCTGGTTTCACTTTTTGCTGTCTGAAGAGGAACTGGTCGTTCATGTAGATGGAGACGCTGTCGCCGTCGACGACCACTTTCAGCCGGTTGCTCGTTTTCAGCTTGTAGGAACCGGACGCGATCACGTCAATGTCGGCGTCCTTGGCGTCTTCCACGCGGGCGAGCGTGACGCGGTCTTTGTTGACGAAGACGACATGGGCTGCGCCGTTCTTGCCGTTGAAGTACACGCCACCCAGCCCATCGGAGCCGCTCACGTTGACATCGACGGTCAATTCGTAACGTTTCGTGTTTTTGTCTTCATCCCAGATGAGCGGCAGGAAATAGTGATGCAGATTTTTCTCGGTGGAAATGGCAGTCACCTGCTTGTTGACGACGCCCCAGGTACCGACGGCATGATCGGTGTCCCAGTTTTTCAGTTCGGTATCGCTGAAGTTGTCGCTTACACTGCGCGGCAGCTCCGGTTTATCCGGGTTGGGGAAAACCACTTTGGTCTCGTCATCGTTTCGGTCCAGAAGCGCGCGGTACAGGAGCGAGGCTGCTTCGGCGCGGGTGATCGGATCAAGCGGACGGAACTCGTTGTTGTACCCTTTCATCAGATTGGTCTGGATCGCGATGGCGATGTACGGGCGGAGGTTGGGCGAAATTCGCTCATGGTCGCGGAAACGTTTCAACACGTCCTGGTCCGCCTTGTGCGTGCGGTCGTAGCCGAGCAGGCGAACCAGCGCCACGGCGATGTCTTCCCGGACGGCGTACTGATCCGGCTTGTAGTAGTAGCGGGTGCCCGACTTGTAGCCTGTCAGGTATGGCTTGGCATGCTCCACGTAAAGGAACGCCCAATGCGACTTCGGCACATCCACAAACGTTTGACTAACCTTGTTCTTGCGAATGTCCACGCCGGCCGCGGCAATCATGATCTTGGCAAATTCAGCGCGTGTGACCTGATTGTTGGGCCGGAATTTGCCGTCCTCGTACCCCTTGATAATCCCTTTGGCCGCCATCTCGGTGATTTCCTTGTAGGCCCAATGGCTGCGGGGCACATCGGAGAACGAGGGCGCCGCCTGAACGAACGGCACGAGAGTCAGAATCATCAGAACCGCCAGAAAAACAGATAGGACTCGCTTCATGGGAACCTCCTGTTCGGGATATATCGTTTTGCTGCTATTCAGACGGCGGACGGGTCGGCAATGTTGCACGTGGACCAGCCCGATTCAGAAAAATGTGAAAAAAGTCGCAGGAAAATGGTTTTCCAGAAAGATTCACTGGAAGTTCCTGATTTATTCGTTAAAATAAAATGTTCTATGCTATAATGTGTTGATGGTAAACCGTAAAACCAATGCTTACTGAGGTGATAGACAGATGACAATGAAAACTGAGGCGACTACGGACTTAAAATCCGGCAAGTCCCCGAAAACAACAGCAGACTACGCCAAGTACTTCCAGCCCCCTTCCTTGAAAGACGCGAAAAAACGCGGCAAGGAAGAGGTTAAGGTGCATTACGACTTCGCCATTCCGGAAGACATGAAGGATATCGGGAAAGGCAAACGCTACTACGTACGCACCTACGGCTGTCAAATGAATGAGCACGACTCCGAGACAATCGCCGGGATTCTTCAGCAAATGGGCTACAGCCCGGCCGAAGAAGCAGAAGATGCGGACGTAGTGCTGTTCAACACCTGTGCGATCCGGGAAAACGCCGAAGACAAGGTGTTTGGCGAACTGGGCAACATGAAGCGGGTGAAAAACAACAACCCCAACCTGATCCTCGGCGTCTGCGGCTGCATGTCGCAGGAGGAAAGCGTGGTCAACAAGATCCTGAAAAGCTTCCCGCATGTTGACCTCATCTTTGGTACGCACAACATTCACCGCCTGCCGGTGCTGCTGCGCGACGCCATGTTCAGCAAGGAAATGGTGATCGAGGTGTGGTCCAAAGAGGGCGACATCATCGAAAACATGCCGAAGATCCGCGAAGGCAACATCAAGGGTTGGGTCAACATCATGTACGGCTGTGACAAGTTCTGTACGTACTGCATCGTGCCGTACACGCGCGGCAAGGAGCGCAGCCGCCGTCCGGAAGACGTGATCGCAGAAGTGCGCGAACTGGCCCGCCAAGGCTTCAAGGAAGTCACCCTGCTCGGTCAAAACGTCAATGCGTATGGAAAGGATTTTCAAGACATCCACTTTGGCTTCGGCGACCTTTTGGACGAGATCCGCAAGATCGACATTCCGCGCATCCGCTTTACCACCAGCCACCCGCGCGACTTTGACGACCGTCTGATCGAAGTCCTGGCCAAAGGGGGCAATCTGGTGGAACACATCCACCTGCCTGTCCAGTCCGGTTCCAGCGAAGTGCTGAAGCGGATGGCCCGCAAATACACGCGCGAACACTACCTGGAATTGGTGCGTAAAATTAAAGCGGCGATTCCCAACGTGGTGCTTTCCACGGACATTATCGTCGGCTTCCCCGGCGAGACTGATGAGCAATTCGAAGAAACGCTCTCCCTCGTGGAAGAGGTCCGTTACGACTCCGCCTATACCTTCATTTATTCGCCTCGCGAAGGTACGCCGGCTGCCGTCATGGAAGACAACGTGCCGATGGAGGTAAAAAAGGAGCGTCTCTACCGCCTGAACGAGCTGATGGCGAAGATCAGCCTGGAGCAGAACCAGAAGCTGCACAACCAGGTCGTCGAGGTGCTGGTGGAAGGCGAATCGAAAAACAACCCCAATGTGCTGGCTGGCCGCACCCGGTCCAACAAGCTGGTGCACTTCGTCGGCGACAAATCGCTGATTGGTCAGTTCGCTCACGTACGGATCACGGACGTGAAGACGTGGACCCTGCACGGAGAGATCGTGACAAAAGTCGAGGTGTAATGGAGCGATGGAACAAACAAGCCTGTACACACACAACGAGATTTTGGAAAAGGCCCGCGAACTGGCTGTAATGATTGCCCGCACCAAGGAAGTCGATTTCTACAAACGGGCCGAGCAGCAGATCAAACACAACGAACGCGTTCAGGAGCTGATCGCGGAATTAAAGAAGAAACAAAAACAGATGGTCATGTTTGAATCGATGAACAAACCGGAGCTGGCGAAAAAAGTGGAAGCGGAGTACAACCAGCTTCACGAGGAACTGGACGCAATTCCGATCGTTACTGAATTCAAGCAGTCTCAAGTGGACGTGAACGATCTGCTGCAGATGGTCACAAACGTGATCGCCAACACGGTGTCCGAACGCATCATCCTGGACACCGGCGGCAATCCGCTCACCGGCGAAACAGGCGGCGGACCGGAAAAATCCCGCGGCTGCTGTTCGTAACAGGCGAATAAACGGCGCGATCAATTCCCGACAATCCTCCCCAAAATGACAGTGGGTGTTTGCACCCTAGTCGAATGCCCTGCATACAAATGTACAGAAACGTTGTATGGAGGAGGTAAAGAAATGTCGGGTATAGACAAAGACCTGCAGTGCCGGGAACTCATCGCAAAAGCCGTCTGCGGTAAAGGTCATAAATTCTCCCAAACGACCCACACCATCATTCCGTCGCATACTCCTTCGACTGTCCTCGGATGCTGGATGATAAACACGAACTTCCAGGCGGAGCTGGCGGGGGATGCGGTTGAAGTGACTGGTACGTATGACGTCAACCTGTGGTACTCGTTTGCCAATAACACCCAAACCGACGTCACGCGGGAAACCGTCAAGTTCTCCGTACTCGTTCCGCTTACGTTCTTCGACAAACATTGCCGCGGCGACCTGGAAATTATCGCCCGGGCTGTGGAACAGCCGAAGTGCGTCAAAGCCGAACTGAGCGGCGGTGGTACTGTCACGGTGAAAGTGGAAAGTGAATTTGCCGTCGAAATTATTGGCGAAACCAAAGTGTGTGTGGTCGTTTGCAACAACTGCGATGACAAGGACTTCCACCTGCTCGGTGACTACGAAGACAGCAGCGACGAGTTTGACGACTTTGATTCGGCCACATTGCTCGACGAATTGGATTAAGAGGAGAGGCACATCTCCTCTTTTTTCTTTTTTTCGGGTGGTCAGGCGGGGCAACCGTCCCGGCACACACTTTTTTTCCCTGGGCCACATAGGCTATAGCAGCAGAGCGGGGGTGATGGATGATGTTTATCCACGTACGTGAAAACGGCAGGCCATCCGGGACAGGCGGACGATACAACACCGAAGTGATGCCGACCAATTTCAAGGCGGCCATTGATCGTTTGTCGAAGGGCAACCAGGCCAACAAACTGCTCAAAATGAGCGGCATCGCGACGGCAAAGGCTGGTCCGGAGCCGGGGACACGGATCTATCGCGTCCAACTGTATCAGTTTCATCTCTTGCACCTGGAAAAAAGTCTGGAGAAGGCGCACTGGCTGTCCCAGCCGTGGGGCGAGCAGCACTTCGAGCCGGTGGAGCGGCTGCCGAATGATCCGGAAGCGCAGGTGGCCGTCAAGCTGGCGGTGCGTGCCCTGTACGCCACGGGGCTGGAGTGCGGAGAAGTGCTGCTGACTGCAGCTTCGCCCCATCGTGTCAAAGTGGTGCGGGTATCGCCGTATTGGCCTGCCCAAATGTCCGATCGGTTTATGCGGGAGGCGCGGGACTGGTGGCTGAACCAGAGAAAGAGGCGCAGCGCTGACAGGCTGATGCTGGGAGCGGACCCGGAGTTTGCCCTGAGGGGAGCGGACGGCTCGATGGTACTGGCCTCCGACTACATGGGCAAAGGCGGGGTGGTCGGGTGCGATTCCACCCGGTATCGGGAAGAGCTGGCTCTGCATCAGCACCCGTTGGCCGAACTGCGTCCGGAGCCGTCCGACGACCCGGATGAATTGTTTGCCCGCATCCGGAAGGCGCTCTTGCTCGCCCGCCGCAAGATCACGGACAGGACGGTGGAGTGGCTGGCGGGCGGCATGCCGTTCGACGGCTATCCCGTCGGCGGGCACATCCACTTCAGCGGCGTGGCCCTCGACTTTTCCCTGCTCCGCAAGTTGGACGCCTATCTCGCCCTGCCGTTGGTCATGGTGGAAGACCCCGGCTGCTTGAAGCGGCGCCCCCGATACGGATTCCTCGGAGACATCCGGGAGAAGACGCACGGCGGGTTTGAGTACCGCACCCTGCCCAGTTGGCTGGTCCATCCGGATGTGACGCGAGGCATCCTGCACCTCGCCCGGCTGGTGGCCGCCTGTCACGAGCAGTTGACGGCCCGCCCTCATCTGGATGTGTCGCTCATCAGGGCGTATTACCGCGGCGACAAACAGACGTTGGCACCGTACGTGAAAGCCATATGGGAAGAGCTTTCAAGCCTCGCTTGCTACCGCGACAGCCGGGACCCGCTCGATTGCTATTTTGCCTATCTGCTCGCGGGAGAAACGTGGCCGGCCGGGCAGGATCTGCGCAAGGCCTGGGAAATCGGCTGAGCAACCATATTGACCTGAATGCGAATCGCATCTGATCTGCGGGGAAGAGGTTCAACTTCCCCGGCCGGACGTGCTATAATGTACAGGCGAGATTGCAGGCTAGGAGATTTGAAAACATGGCTCAGTATACCCCAATGATTCAACAGTATCTGGCGATCAAGCGTGAGTACCCGGATACTTTCTTATTTTTTCGTTTAGGTGATTTTTACGAACTGTTTTTCGACGATGCCATCACCGCCTCGCGTGAGCTGGAGATTACGCTGACCGGCCGGGACGGCGGCGGGGACGAGCGTATCCCGATGTGCGGTGTGCCGCATCACTCGGCTGACGCCTATATTGCCGAGCTTTTGAAAAAAGGGTACAAGGTGGCTGTCTGCGAACAGGTGGAAGACCCGAAAGCGGCCAAGGGTGTCGTCCGCCGCGAAGTGACCCGCGTCATTACCCCGGGGACCATGATGGAGGGGAAATGGCTGACGGACAAGGAAAACAACTACATGGCGGCGATCGCCGAAGCGGACGGCCGAATGGGTATTGCCGCCTGTGACATGAGCACGGGCGAGATGTACGTCACCTCGCTGTTTGGCACGGCGGGAGCCGCGCTGGACGAGGCGATGCAGTACCGGCCGAAGGAACTGGTGGTGTGCGGTCTGTCGCAGGACCTGAAGCCCGACATGCCGGTCACGTACATAGAAACCGGGGCGGTGAACGCATTTGCCGTCGATCAGCAGTATCAGGATCAGGCGCGCGAGCTGGATCTGGCGATGCGCCTCGCGGTAAATGCGCTCCTGCACTACATCGGTTCCACGCAGAAGCGAAGTTTGTCCCACATGAGGCTGATCAAGCGCTATGACGCCAAGCAGTACCTGCAGATGGACAACTTTTCCCGGCGCAACCTGGAGCTGACCGAAACCATTCGCGACAAGTCCAAAAAAGGCTCGCTGCTGTGGCTGCTGGACCGTACCGAGACAGCCATGGGCGGACGTCTTCTGCGCCGCTGGATTGAGCGGCCGCTGTTGAACAAAAGCGAACTGGAAGCACGGCTGGATGCGGTGGAACATTTGAAAGGGGATATGCTGCTGCGTTCCGACGTCCGCGCCTGCCTGGATCGGGTCTACGATCTGGAACGCTTGGCGGGACGTGTCTCGTACGGCAACGCCAACGCCCGCGACCTGGTGCAGCTTCGCTTGTCGCTGGAAGCGGTGCCTGAACTGCGGCAGCTTCTGCTGAACGCCGGCTCCCGCGTGCTCACCGAACTGGCCGAAGGGATGGACGAGTGCGCCGACATCGCTGCTTTCCTGCGGTCGGCGCTGGTTGACGACCCGCCGGTTTCCGTGCGCGAAGGCGGTCTGATCCGGCCCGGCTATGACGAGTACCTGGACAAGCTGCACACGGCAAGCCGCGAAGGCAAGAACTGGATTGCCCAACTGGAACAGGCGGAGCGGGAAGCAACCGGCATCCGTTCGCTGAAGGTAGGCTTCAACAAGGTGTTCGGCTACTACATCGAGGTATCCCGTGCCAACCTGGCAAACGTGCCGGCCGGCCGCTACGAGCGCAAACAGACACTGGCCAATGCCGAACGGTTCATCACCCCGGAGCTGAAGGAAAAAGAGGCGCTCATCCTGGAAGCGGAAGAAAAGATGGTGGAGCTGGAGTACCAGCTGTTTACCGCCATCCGCAGCGAAGTGGCCACCCACATTCCCCGCCTGCAGGGGCTGGCTGAACGCATTGCCGCCGTGGACGTGCTGCAGGCATTTGCCACTGTCAGCGAGGAGCGCGGCTATGTGCGGCCCGAACTCGTCACGACCGGCGAGTGCGTCATCCGCGAAGGGCGCCACCCGGTCGTGGAAGCGGTGCTGGATCGGGAAAAATACGTCGCCAACGACGTGGAGATGAACCAGTCGGACAGACAGATCCTGCTCATTACCGGCCCGAACATGGCCGGAAAGAGCACGTATATGCGCCAGATCGCGCTCATCGTCATCATGGCGCAGATCGGCTGCTTTGTTCCGGCGAAAGCGGCGAAATTGTCGCTGGTGGACCAGATTTTTACCCGGATCGGTGCAGCCGACGACCTGGTCGGCGGACACAGCACCTTCATGGTGGAAATGCTGGAGACCAAACACGCCTTGCAAAAAGCGACCGCGCAAAGCCTGATCCTGCTGGACGAGATTGGCCGCGGCACGTCCACCTATGACGGAATGGCGCTGGCGCAGGCAGTGATCGAGTACATTCGCGAAAAGATCGGAGCCAAGACGCTCTTTTCCACGCACTATCACGAGCTGACCGGCCTGGAAGAGTCGCTTCCCGGCGTGGTCAATGTGCACGCCCGCTGCGAAGAGCGTGACGGCAAGCTCTTGTTTCTGCACAAAATCGAGCCGGGACGGGCGGACAAAAGCTACGGTATCCACGTGGCCGAACTGGCGGAGATGCCCGGCCGGGTGATTGAGCGGGCGCGGGAGATTCTCGCCGGACTGGAAGCGAATGCAGCCGCGACATCGGCACAGGAGGTGCAGATGACCTTGGACGCGCTGTGGGCGGCTCCTGTGTCCGCAGCGAAGGAGGAGCCCGTGTCCCGCCTGTCGCCGGATGAAGAAACCGTGATGGCAGAGCTGCGCGAACTGGATTTGAACCAGATGACGCCGATGGAAGCCATGCTGAAGCTGTATGAGTGGAGACAGCGCCTGAAAAAAACGTAACGGGCCGATCCAAGGAGGAGATCGATGGGACACATTCAAGTGCTCGATGAGCATCTCGCCAATATGATCGCTGCCGGTGAAGTGGTGGAGAGGCCGGCTTCGGTCGTGAAAGAACTGGTGGAAAACGCGGTGGACGCCGGAGCTAGCGCGATCGAGGTGCACGTGGAAGAAGGCGGGCTGCAGCTCATCCGCGTGGTGGACAACGGCCACGGCATGGACCGGGAAGACTGCCAGCTGGCCTTTGAACGGCACGCGACCAGCAAGATTCGCACGACACGCGACCTGTTCCGGATTCGCACCCTGGGGTTTCGCGGCGAGGCCCTGCCCAGTATCGCCGCTGTCTCCCGGATGGAACTGACGAGCAGTCCCTCCAGCAGCCAGGTGGGGACGCGCCTGACGATCGAGGGTGGCCAAATTACGAACATTGCCGACGCCGCCACAGTCAAAGGGACGGATATTTGCGTGCGCGACCTGTTTTACAACACGCCGGCCCGGTTGAAGTACATGAAGTCGATCGCCACCGAAATCGGCCATATTTCCGACTACGTCAACCGGCTGGCGCTGACGTACCCGTCCATCGCCTTTACCCTGACGCACAACGGCAAAGTGCTCCTGCAGACCTCCGGTGACGGCAAGCTGCTGCACGTGATGGCGGCGATTTACGGCGTCCAGGTGGCCAAACTGCTGCTGCCGATCAGCGGGGAGACGCTGGACTTCCGCTGGACCGGCTTCGTCTCCAAGACGGAAGTGACGCGGGCCAATCGCTCCTATCTGTCCACGCTGGTCAACGGCCGGTACGTCCGCCACTTTGGCCTGAACAACGCCATCCTGCGCGGTTATCACACGCTGCTGCCGATCGGGCGCTATCCGATCGTCACGCTTCAGATCGAGATGGACCCTTCGCTCGTCGACGTCAATGTCCATCCCGCCAAGCTGGAGGTTCGGTTCAGCAAGGAAGATCAGCTGCTGGGCGCCATCGAGCGTTCCGTCCGGGAGACGCTGCGTCAGGGGCTGGAGATCGTCCGGCCGATGGCAGCCGAGCGTAAGGCAAAAGTGGTGGAACAGGTGGTGCAGCCGCAGTTTGACCTGCAGCTGCCCAAACCGGGAGCGGCGAGCAGCCAAAGCATCTCCCGTGCCGTCGATCTTGAGGCCAGTCCGCGTCTGCGGGAGTGGTTGGCACGGCAGGAGGCCCCGTCACAAGCGCGCTCCCCGCGGCTGGGCGGAGATGCGCCAGCTGACGCCACGGTCGTAAAGGAATCGGGTGGGGAGTACGCGGGTCTAGCACAGGAGCGGCCTGCATCCGTTCCGCTGCAGGGAAATGCGGCAGCGGGAGAATTGACTGCAACTTCAAAAGCACTCGGCACGTCTCATAGAGAGGGCAGCGCGTCGGCCGGTACAGACGGCGGGCTGGAAACACCTGCAGCCGATAATCATTCGGCTTCCCTGGTGCCGGCAGAAACCGCACCGATGACGGCAGATGGCCTGCAGACAGAGCAGCCTGCTGTCCAGTTCCCCGCTCCCGAGGCGGAACCAGCCGCTGCACAGCCTGACGGCGACAGATCGGCCGTGCCCCTGCTTTTTCCGGTCGGACAGGTACACGGCACCTACATCGTGGCGCAGAACGATAACGGCATGTATCTGATTGACCAGCACGCAGCGCAGGAGCGGATTTTCTACGAGTATTTCATGGAAAAACTGAAGCAGGAGAGCGTCGCCAGCCAGATGCTGCTCTTTCCCCACACCGTGGAGTGCACGGCTCAGGAAGCGGTGAAGCTGGAGAAAAAGCTGCCCCTGCTGCGTTCGTTTGGCCTCGACATCGAGTCGTTTGGCGGTCGAACGTTCATTGTGCGGGGCCATCCTCACTGGTTTCCGGAGGGCAGCGAACTGGAAGTGATCGAAGAGCTGATCCAGTTTGTGCTGGAGACGGGCGAGGCGGCTGAAGCAGACATACGGGCGATGCGGGAGAAGGCGGCGATCATGATGTCCTGCAAGGCTGCCATCAAGGCCAACCGCTATCTGACCCATGCGGAGATGGAAAGCTTGCTCAATACGCTCCGCGAAACGACCAGTCCGTTTACATGTCCGCACGGCCGGCCGATCATCATCCACTTCTCCACATACGATTTGGAGAAAATGTTTAAACGGGTGATGTAGATGCTGATTACCACCGGACTGAAACCCAGCGAGGAGACGCGCCGCCACGCAGCTGAACTGGCTGCACAGTTTGGCCTGCCGGTCATTGAGCGGGGCGATTGTTCGATTGAGGAGCTGCGTCGGCGCTACAATGAGGCGGAGGTGCTGATCGTCACCGCCAAAGGGGTCCGCCTGGAAGCAGAGGGGAAGAGCCCGTTCTTTTTTCATCCGAACACGGCCGTCTTTCGTATAAAGCGGATGGAGCGCGGCGATACTGATACTATGCTTGCCGCTTGCCAAATTCAACCAGGTGACAGCGTGCTGGACGCCACACTCGGCCTGGGTGCCGACGCGATCGTCTTTTCCCACGCTGTCGGCCGAACAGGCAGGGTGGTCGGGATTGAATCCGAAAAGCACATCGCGATACTGGTCGCAGACGGATTGCGTCACTATCCGACCGACTCAGAGGCGCTGCGCGAGGCGATGGGCCGGATCGAGGTGAGACACGGCCACCATCTCGACATCCTGAAAGACCTGCCGGACCGATCGTTTGACGTAGTTTACTTCGATCCGATGTTTGAGCGGACGGTACACGACTCCACCGGGATTGCCGGCATTCGCGAGCACGCCAACATGGCCCCGCTGGATGCGGAGGCGGTGGCGGAGGCGCTCAGAGTTGCCAAACGGCGCGTCGTACTGAAGGAAGGCAAAGCGGGACGGTTGTACGAGCGGTTCGGGTTTACCCCGTTTCGCACGCGCGGCCATCAGGTCGTGTACAGCTATAAAGAGACAGATGGAGGGGAGTGACTTTGCCACCAAAGGAAAAACTGGTCGTGATCGTCGGCCCGACCGCCGTGGGCAAGACGGAGCTGAGCCTTGAGCTGGCCGAATGCTTCGACGGCGAAATCATTTCCGGCGATTCCATGCAGGTCTACCGCGGCATGGATATCGGGACGGCCAAGGCGACGCCGGAAGAGCGGGCGCGCGTGCCGCACCACCTGATCGACATTATCGATCCGGATGAAGAGTACTCTGTGGCGCTGTTTCAAAAAGCGGCGACACGGCTGATCACCGAGATAAATGCGCGCGGAAAGCTGCCGTTTATCGTCGGCGGCACCGGCCTCTACATCGAGTCGGTCACCCACAGCTTTCAATTCGCCCAGGCGGAGCAGGACCCGGAACTGCGCAGCCGGCTGCAGCGCTTGGCCGAGACGGAGGGAGCGGAGGCCCTTCATCGACGGCTTGCCGCGATTGATCCGCTGACAGCGGAACGGCTTCACCCCAACGATGTGAAACGGGTGATTCGCGCTTTGGAAATTTATGAATTGACCGGCACCAAAATGTCTGATTTTCAACATCGGGCCCAGCATTCCCCGTACGATCTGCTGATGATCGGATTGACGATGGAACGGCACGTGCTGTACGAGCGCATCAACCAGCGCGTGGACAAGATGCTGGAAGCCGGTCTGGTGGACGAGGTGCGCCGTCTGTTGGATCAAGGGTACGGCTCGGCGCTGACGTCGATGCAGGGGCTGGGTTACAAGGAATTGATTCCGTATTTGTACGGAGAGATCACGCTGGAGAAGGCGGTCAACGACATCAAGCAGCGGACCCGCCATTTTGCCAAGCGCCAGCTGTCCTGGTTTCGGCGCATGTCGGAGGTGCAGTGGTTTGATCTGACCGATCCCGCCGAGCGTCCGAAGATCGTCCAAACAATCAAGCAGATATTGGCAGGAAAGTTTCAGCGATTGCCGAATATATAACATACAAGTCCTTTTAGGGGGTAATGAACATGAAACAGTCGATCAACATTCAAGATACGTTCCTGAACCACTTGCGGAAGGAGAACATCGCTGTCACCATCTACCTGGTAAACGGGTTTCAACTGCGCGGCTACATCAAAGCGTTTGACAACTTTACCATCGTGATTGACAGCGAAGGTAAGCAGCAGCTTGTATACAAGCATGCCATTTCCACGTTCACGCCGCAGCGTCCCGTGTCGCTCATGTCTCAAGACAACAATCAGCAAGCATAGCGTCACACCAACGAAGCCGGGATCTTAGCCATCCGGGCTTTTTTCACTGTCAGGGACAGGTTTGCTGGTTCCGGCACGCAAAAAAACAGGTGCAGCAGACAGGATGAAACAGCCTATAAGTTTACATAAAATATCTTATGGAGAGTGGGTTCTTTGCCGTTCACGTTTGCCCACCCGGCGATCGTGCTGCCCTTCTGGCGCGTTCGCTGGCTGTCTTTTACCGCACTGGTCTTTGGCAGCATGGCGCCCGATTTTGAATACTTTTTCCGGTTGAGGCCGTACAGCGCGGTCAGTCATACCCTGGTCGGCCTGTTTGTGTTTGATCTGCCGCTCAGTTTTCTGTTGGCCTTACTTTTTCACCGCATCGTCAAGCGCCCCCTGGTCGCCTGCCTGCCCGCCCCGTTTGACCGGGGGCTGGGATACGCTGCGGCCAAGCCTTGGATGATCGGTTCGCTGCGCGATGGGCTGGTCTTTTCCTATTCGGCGGTAATCGGCAGTCTCACCCATATCGTCTGGGACGCGTTTACCCATCAGGGGGCGTTCATGGTCAGCCGCCTGCCGCTTCTGCAACAACGGGTGCCGCTTCCTTTGGCGGGCTTGGACATACCCTTCTACAAGCTGCTGCAGCACGGCAGTACGCTCATTGGCTTGTCGCTGATTGCGCTGGCACTCTGGCGGATGGTGCATCGCGGGCAGGCAATGGTGGTCGGCGGGAGACGTCTTTTGGTCCGGATAAAATGGCTGTATTGGCTGGGTGTGGGCGGATGCGGCCTGTTCGCGGCTGCCGCGTGGGTATGGAGCGCTGGCGGCGCATGGACGATGGCGCGTCTGCTGGGCGGCGTCGTGCCGTTTCTCTCCGGGTGCATGGCCGGACTGCTGGTCATGTCATGGTTTTTCAACCGGATTGGCCGGGCGGGTGTCCACAGGTATACGTCCCTGTAGAAAAAAATGGGCAGGTCTGCCAGCCCCATGCGTATACTTAATGTATGACCATGAGGCAGGTGATCGCTGGTGAAACCGTCGGGCAATCAACCGCCGGCTGATTCCGTGACAGACAAGGCTCCTAACCGCATCCAGGTAGTCTTTCGCCGGCCGGAAAAGGTCAAACGTCCGGAAACATTGGCCGACAAGGTACGCACTACCGCACCCGGCAATGTGGCCGCCGCCTTCGACGAGCTGGAGCGACTGATCGGTTTGCGTGAAGCCAAAAAGCTGATGTACGAGATCCACGCGCTGCTGAGGGTAAACAAGGAGCGGGAAAAACACAACCTGAAGCTGGAGAAGCAAGTTTACCACATGGTGTTCAAAGGAAATCCGGGCACCGGCAAGACGACGGTCGCCCGCTTGTTTGGCAAACTCTTTCGCGAAATGGGCATTTTGAGCAAGGGACATCTGATCGAAGTGGAACGGGCCGATCTCGTCGGCGAATTTATCGGCCATACCGCGCAAAAGACGCGCGAGCTCATCAAAAAGGCGCTTGGCGGCATCTTGTTCATCGACGAGGCGTACTCCCTGGCGCGCGGCGGAGAAAAGGATTTTGGCAAGGAAGCAATTGATTGTTTGACAAAGGCACTGGAAGACCACGGCAATGATTTTATCTGCATTCTGGCGGGCTACACCGATGAGATGGATGCATTTCTGGAGCTGAATCCCGGATTGCCTTCCCGCTTTCCCATTCAACTGCGGTTTGCCGACTACACGGTAGACGAACTGATCAGCATTGCCGAGTTGATGGTGGAGGGAAAGGAATACAAGCTGTCACCCTCCGCCAGGGAAAAGTTGCGACACCATCTGATGCGCAAGCGCAACGATGTGTTTGAAGTCAATTTCAGCAACGCCCGCTATGTTCGGAACGCCATTGAACAGGCCATCCGCAGACAGGCAGTGCGGCTATTGGACGTGGCGGAACCGACGCGCGACGAGGTGATGACGCTGCTGCCGGAGGATTTTGTCTGGCCCGCTTCCTGACAACCGGATGAATTGTGGTATGATAGGGTGGGAAAGGACGTGAATACGTGGACGATGTGATCAAACGTGTTGAAACAGCCATTCTGGTCGGCTGTTTTTTGGATAACCGCGATGCGGAGCGGGCACGTCTCTCAATGGAGGAACTGCACGAGCTGGCGCGGACGGCCGGCGTCGACGTGCTTGACGTGGTCACCCAAAACCGCGAGCGCATCGATCCCGCCTGGTATCTGGGCAGCGGCAAGATACAGGAGATCGCCCACCGCGCGCAGGAACTGGACGTGGATCTGGTCATCTTCAACGACGAGCTGTCGCCCAGTCAGACCCGCAACCTGGACACGGTGTTCGACTGCAAGGTAATCGACCGCACCCAGCTGATCCTGGACATTTTTGCCGGACGGGCGCAGTCCCGGGAGGGCAAGATCCAGGTGGAACTGGCCCAGTACAATTACCTGCTGCCGCGCCTGGCGGGACAGGGCAAGCAGCTCTCCCGCCTGGGGGGCGGGATCGGCACGCGCGGGCCCGGGGAGACCAAGCTGGAGAGCGATCGGCGCCACATCAGACGGCGAATCAGCGAACTGAAGCAGCAGCTGGCCGACATCGTGCGCACCCGCCAGCTTCACCGGGAGCGGCGCAAGAAAAACAGCGTCTATCAAATTGCGCTGGTCGGCTACACCAACGCCGGCAAATCCACGCTGTTAAACCGGCTGACCTCCGCGAACACCCTGCAGGAAGACAAACTGTTTGCCACCCTCGACCCGACGACGAGGCAGCTTTCCCTGCCAAGCGGCATGGAGGTGCTGCTCACGGATACCGTCGGGTTTATCCAGGATTTGCCGACAACGCTGGTGGCTGCTTTCCGCTCTACGCTGGAAGGCGTTCAGGAAGCTGATCTGATCCTGCATGTGGTGGACAGCCACCATCCCGATCTGGAAATCCACATGGAAGTGGTGGAGCGCATCCTGCGTGAGCTTGGGGCGAACGAAATCCCGCAGCTCGTGGTGTTCAACAAGGCTGATTTGATACCCGAGGGCACGTACTTGCCGCCGGTGGACGATTCCATTCTCATCTCCGCGCTGCGAGATGAAGACTTGCAGCGGCTGTTGGAGCGCATCGAAACGTACGTCTACGCTTCCTTTGACCGGATCAAGCTGAAAGTGCCGGTAGAGCGCGGAGACATCGTGTCGCTGCTGCACCGCGAAGGTATCGAGATGGAGCAGACGTTTGACGAAGCGAATGCCGCGTATCTGATTACCGTACGCATCAACCGGGACCATCCCATCTACGGGAAAGTTGTCCCGTTTCTCCTGGACAAGCCAGAGATTGCAGAAGAGAGTTGGTAGGAACGACAATGTTTTCATTATTCACCCATGGAGAACGGCTGCGCCCGATCGTGCAGGAAGTCGAAGCAATGATTGCCGGGCGGCATCAGGAGATTGCCGCCCTGGTCGACTACAACCAGTTGAAGGTGCTCCGTTCGTTTCAGAAGCATGAAGTAAACGAGTTTCACTTTGCGCCGTCGACGGGATACGGCTACGATGACACGGGCCGTGCGACGCTGGAAGCGATTTATGCGGACGTGTTTGGCGGGGAGGCGGCCTTGGTCCGGCCGCACATCATCTCCGGCACGCACGCGATCGCCATCTGCCTGTTCGGCCTGCTCCGTCCCGGCGACGAACTGCTGTACATCACCGGCAAACCGTATGACACGCTGGAAGAAGTAGTAGGTGTGCGCGGCGAGGGACAAGGCTCGCTGAAGGACTATGGCATCGGGTACCGCTATGTGCCGCTGACGCCGGAGGGGGAAGTTGACTTTGCCGCTGTGGCCGAGGCGATCACCCCGAATACAAAGGTGATCGGCATCCAGCGTTCCCGCGGATACGCTGATCGTCCGTCGTTTACCATCGCCAAGCTGGAAGAGATGATTCGCTTTGTCAAAGGGCGGAATCCGGAACTGATCGTCTTTGTGGACAACTGCTACGGAGAGTTTACCGAGGAGCGGGAGCCGCTGCAGGTGGGCGCGGACATCATGGCAGGTTCGCTGATCAAAAACCCGGGCGGCGGTCTGGTCAAGACCGGCGGATACATCGTCGGCAGACAGGACCTGGTGAAGCTCGCTTCCTACCGGATGGCCGCTCCCGGCATCGGCGCGGAGGGAGGAGCGTCGCTGTACTCCCTGTTGGAAATGTACCAGGGCTTTTTCCTCGCTCCTCATGTGGTTGGCGAAGCGCTCAAAGGGGCGATTTTTTCATCCGCACTCTTGGAGCGGCTGGGCTTTCGGACCAATCCGCTGTGGCACGAGCCGCGCACCGACCTGATCCAATCGGTCGAATTTGGTTCGGCGGAGCGATTGATCGCGTTTTGTCAGGGCATCCAGAAGGCGGCACCGGTCGATTCCCACGTCACCCCTTATCCGAGTGACATGCCCGGATACGCCGATCCGGTCATCATGGCGGCCGGCACGTTCATCCAGGGGGCGAGCATTGAGTTTTCCGCAGACGGCCCGATTCGTCCGCCGTACCTGGGCTTCGTGCAGGGCGGTTTGACCTACTCCCATGTCAAGGTGGGCATCCTGACCGCGCTGGACCTCCTGTTAGAAAAAGGGCTGCTGGAACTGCCGAATACGTAGGCGTCGCAGACCGGCGTGAACGAGTCAATTGCCTGCAAACGGGGAGCGTTGCAAGAGACGCTTCCCGTTTTTTCGCGTTGATTTGCCGAAAGATGCATCATTTTGTGTAATCTTTTCTAACATCCATTGACAGGATTCTTAAAAACGCATACAATACAATCAAGGATTGAGAAGAGGAGGGACACGTCATGAGTGATGACATTCGTCGAAACATGGCTCTCTTTCCAATCGGGATCGTCATGAAGTTGACCGATCTGACCGCCCGGCAAATCCGTTATTACGAGCAAAACGGACTGATTCAGCCGGCACGTACGGAAGGGAAGCAGCGACTCTTCTCCTTTAACGACGTCGATCGCTTGCTGGAAATCAAGGCGCTGATCGAAAAAGGACTCAACATCGCCGGCATCAAGCAGGTGCTGCAGATGCAGCAGTCCGCCGCGGAAAAGACGGAGATCACTGCCACTTCCGAGGCCAAGCGGAAGGAAATGTCCGAAAAGGAACTGCATCAGCTTTTGAAGCAGCAAATCATGTTTAACAACGCGACTCGCCACGGCGAGAATGCGTTGATACGTGGAGAGCTTTCGCGCTTCTTCCACTAATACAAGCCAACAAACGCGATAGGAGGAGAGAAACGTGAGCAAGTACACCAAGGAAGACATTTTGCGTCTGGCCCATGAGGAGGATGTCAGGTACATCCGCCTGCAGTTTACCGACCTGATGGGGGTCATTAAAAACGTGGAGATTCCGCTCTCCCAACTGCCCAAGGCACTGGACAACAAAATGATGTTTGACGGTTCGTCCATCGAGGGCTTTGTGCGTATCGAGGAATCCGACATGTACCTGGTGCCGGATCTGGATACCTGGGTGGTTTTCCCGTGGGGCACCGAGCACGGCAAAGTGGCACGTTTGATCTGTGACGTCTACATGCCAGACGGCACCCCGTTTGAAGGGGACCCGCGCTATATCCTGAAACGTGCACTGAAGGAAGCAGAAGAGATGGGCTTCACTGCTTTCAATGTCGGTTCGGAACCGGAGTTTTTCCTCTTCAAGATTAACGAGAAAGGGGAACCGACACTCGATCTGAACGACCAGGGCGGTTATTTTGACTTCGCGCCGCTCGACCTTGGTGAAAACTGCCGCCGCGACATCGTGCTTACCCTGGAAAAAATGGGCTTCGAAATTGAAGCATCCCACCACGAAGTAGCACCGGGTCAGCACGAAATTGACTTTAAATACGCCGACGCGCTGCAGGCGGCTGACCAAATCGTCACCTTCAAACTGGTGGTGAAAACCATTGCCCGTCAACACGGCCTGCATGCGACGTTCATGCCGAAGCCGCTGTTTGGCGTGAACGGTTCCGGCATGCACGCTCACCAATCTCTCTTCCGCAACAAAGAAAATGCGTTCTACGACGAATCTGATCCGCTGGGCCTCAGCCAAACGGCTAAACACTACCTGGCCGGCATTCTGCACCATGCACGCGGATTTGCCGCCATCACCAACCCGCTGGTGAATTCTTACAAGCGTCTGGTGCCCGGCTATGAAGCGCCGTGCTATGTGGCCTGGTCGGCGAAAAACCGCTCCCCGCTGGTACGCATCCCGGCTTCCCGTGGTTTGAGCACGCGGATTGAAGTGCGCAACCCGGACCCGGCTGCCAACCCGTACCTGGCTCTCGCTGTCATGCTGAAAGCAGGGCTGGACGGCATCAAGAAAAAACTGGAGCTGCCGCCGTCGGTGGACCGCAACATCTACGTGATGACCGAAGAAGAGCGCGAAGCTGCCGGCATCGAAAGCCTGCCGGCAACCCTGAAGGAAGCGATCGACTGCCTGAAGGCCGATCCGGTCATCTGCGAAGCGCTGGGTGAGCATGCCCTGGTACACTTCACCGAGGCAAAAGAAATCGAATGGGATATGTTCCGTACCCGCGTCCACGATTGGGAACGCGAACAATACATGAACACCTACTAATCAGCGAACCCCCTTTGCCTGTTGGAGCGGGGAAGTTCCGGGAGTGGGGCCGAGTGATGGCCCTGCTCCTTTTTGTTATTTTTGAGGACGAGGGCGTATGGGCTCCAGAGAGCAAAAAAAAACAGCAGCCCCATGGCAGGGGCTGCACAGCGTGTAGACAAAGTCCGCGGCACATGGGAGATCGGGCCCGCTCGCTCGCTTGACGCCCAGCACAGAAGCGAATGATGTCCGCTCCAAAACGAGACGCGGGCAGGGGACAAACATCTGGGTATTTCGAGGAAGTGAGACTTGTGTCCCCTGTTGATTCCCGCGTCTTCGTTTTTCCGCTGAGCAGGTCGTCAAAGGAGCTCGCT
>NZ_SDLF01000040.1:0-3447 GCF_013096935.1 Brevibacillus sp. MCWH
GTCGGATACAGAGCTTTCAACAAATCACTCGAAGCATCCGAACCGTCAAACATCGGCGGATTTTTCTTTAGCACGTGATTGTTCCAGAAGTTTGATTCAATCTCGATGAGATATTGGATAATCTCCTCGTCGCGTTCAATTTTTTTGTACAAGAACTTATTTCCGCCGATGAGAACCGCGATCCACCAAGCATCGTATCCTGTTACAGCCATGTAATGTTGGCATTGAATGAGATATTGTGCTGGAACCTCATCATCTTTCCACTCATTTTTGAGATGTTCGCTCGCTGTTTTGCATTCAAGTCCTGCTTTCTCACCGACAATAAGGCGATCAACGTTTGCTAACATAAACGAGTGTTCAGGATGCTGCAGGATAGCGTTTTTACGTCGAACTTTGAGACCTGTTCGCTTGCTAAATTCTTGAGCGACGACATCCTCAAGCATCGTGCCCCAATACGCTGCTTCGCTGTTCATGCTTTCCTCTGGGGCTTGTCCCGTCTTTTCAAGGTACACCGCAATAGGTGATTTCCATTTGTTCAATCCTGCAATTGCCGAAGCGTCGCTGCCTCCGATTCCATTACGTCGCGCTGACAGCCATTCCTCATGGCTCATTTCATTTGTGTTTGCAAAAACAACAGCCATTTTCATCCCTCCATTTGATTTTTGAAGGTGATTCTTGTACTATGTAGGTAGCTTGTTCTAAGCTGTGAATCACCTTTCAAAGCGCCTCGCCTCCATCGGGGCGTTTTTCATTCTGCGATTTTTCGTACTACACCAAGATTTTCAATGAGATATTGCCAAACGTTTTCTTCGAGAACGACTTCCCCGTCTGGGAACTCATAGATCGTATCGCCATACATAATTTCATCACCGCACGCATCTACACCCCAATGTTCTGAGTCAATCGGGTATGGATAGCCTGTCCGCAATGCTCTCGTGATCGCTGGATGCTCTAAGTCGTGCACGTCTTTTCACCTCTTTTTGTAGGGATTTCCTCCCTCCATGTCGAATAGTGACGTGGAAGGGAGGTGTTAACATGAAAGAAAAGCTACAGAAAATCGAAGAAATATTCCAAATTCTTGATGACTCTTTAATCAAAGAGATTATTGAACCTGAGATAAGCAATCGTATTCGAAACCATTACGATACCCTTATTCAACTTGGACTCAAAGATGATGAACTGATATCTGCGCTAGTTTCCGTTAGTGTCGCTGAATCCATTAGGCTAGGCGCGTTTATTACGGTTTTATTAACAAACCTTAATCTAAACGATCCATTCGACCCTCGCGATTTTATTCATGTCGTGAAATGAATGGTTTTGCTAGTTCCTGAATACGCTCTTTGCTTAATGGCTCTGGAAACTTTATCTTTACATCCTTTGTGACATTGATGGTTTTCGATGGCTTGGTATATGCTTCAAATTCCATTTCAAACTCATTGATCCGCTGAAGGGTTTCCTGTAGTTGCTCCAAAAGAGTGACAGCTCTTTCAAGCAACTGCTGGAACTCTTCAGCATTTTTGAATTGAATGGATACTTTCACGCCTCCTCACCTCCTTTTCTTGCAGGATTTCCCCTTTCTTTGTCGAATTGCGACAAAAGAAAGGGGGTGAGTAACCTTGAAGAGGATATATGCCAATCTTCTTGGTGAATGGGTCGATCTCTCGTCCGATGATACATGCTTAATGGGACCACGTATGGTCAGCCCTTCTGTTTGGTGGGAAGAAAACGCTGAGATTTGGAGTCCCGATAAAAAAGATGAACATACCATATATCAATTGGACTATGTGAACATTCACTACAAAGGGAAAGACTATCGAATCAGCCCTATTTTCATTCAAGTTGTTAGTGAATAACGTTACTCAGTTTTGACGATGGCGTCCGAATAACGTCGTAAGTTAAACTCAACTTCGAGATTTCGTTTCAATTCTTCAGAGTCGTCAAGCTCCAGCTTGGCGGCTTTTAACGCGAAATATAGATTGACTTGTTGCGCAATTCTTTCCCACTCGTATTTTTTTAGACCTTTCAGTTGCTCAACTAAAGACGCGATTTGCTCTTTTGTCATTCCACTCACCTCCTTTCGCATAGATTGATAGCGTAAGGCGAGCAAGGATTTGCACCTTGCATCTGGTCATGCACTCGCCTATTTTTAGGAGATTCGAACTCCGAGTGCCACTTTAAACAAAAGCCAGAAAATCATGCGTCTACCTATTCCGCCATCACCTTACGGATGTGCTAGTGCACATCGTCATGACCAGGAACAAACTTAATGGGTGGGGGAGAACCCTGTTTGCTCCCAGCCATGACGACAGGCGCTAGACCTGTCGAGTTGAAAATGGTATAATAGTATTTGGTTCGGGTTCAGCTAGCTTGAACAAGTTAGCTTTTTCTTTTTCGCGAGGAATTGCTTGTACAGCAATTCTTTCGCGTATAATTCAGTCGCGACAAGTAATGTCGGATTTTCTCTCATTTCCTTGCACAATCTACGAACCTCTGAAACTTTCATTAGTCGGCTAGCTGAAAACACGATATTCATCACTCATTCCCCTTTCTCATCACTATCGCAATATCGATTCCTTTTTCTTTCATCATCTCAACGAGCTGCACCAGTTTGTCATGTTCTTCTTTCTTTCGTACCAGCTCGTCCAAGTCGCGTTTGCAACGCTGAAATTCCGTCATCCATCTTTCCGCTTCTGCAAGCCTTCCGTGTATGTCGAGCGAGCGATCCAAAAACGCTGTCCTCGCTCGAAACAAACTGTAATCGCAACACTGTACTAGTTCATTCGCTAGCTTCTTATCCTCGCGTAATACGTTCATTCTTTATCCACCTTCCGCATCTTGACATAGTAATATTCGTATCCTTCGACGCACTTAAAGTCTTTGAATCTTCCGATTTTCTCGTCGTAATCAAAAATCTTCTTTTCATTCGCAATCTTCTGAACAGGAGCGATGCACTCCCACCCACGTCGTTCTAAATCGCGAACAGCGTGTAATAACTGACTTAGCTTCATTCGACGCAAAGCAACTTCCATGTTACTTCACCTTGATGTTTAACATCTTGTCTGCAACGCGAATCGCGTCATCCAATAGTCCCATTTCTTCTAAGAACTGCGGACGACTCACGTCTTTCCCTGTCTTGTTGATGTAGTTTTGCCGTCTTAACTCCAAGTTCGTTTTATACGCTGTATTAAAAGCTTGCACAAAGTCCTTCCACGCGTGATTAAACCCAATTCCGTTTTGGTGAGCATAACGTTGAATCATGCGGTTTAGTCGTTGTCGTTTATCACCAATCGTATCAATCCGATCGATGTTATCTAAACGGTGTTGCACGACTGCGACCTGTTGCTTCGCTTCTGCCAGTTCCCGTTCAATTTCTTTTTGTCGCAATTCAATCGATATTAGAGCTTGTAATTGCGGACTCAACATATGAATGTTCAATGCGTTGTCTTT
>NZ_SDLF01000041.1:0-3229 GCF_013096935.1 Brevibacillus sp. MCWH
GCAGGAAAAATTTCAAAAAACGTAATACAAGTAGCATATTTATTTTTCAAGGTAAGTTAATATGTCCGAACTGCGGAAACAGGCTGGCATCAGAGAGGTCAGTATATTTTAGAAAAAAAGACAAGGCGTACACAGAAACAAATCATTATCGCTGTCAATCTTGTGCTTTGAACAAAAGAAAAGCGATAAACGTGAGTGAAAAGCGTGTTGAAAAAGGACTCATCGAATACTTTTCAAACATGCATTTCCACGTTGTTCCGACAGTAGTTGAAGATGAGAAAGAAAAGGAGCTGGAAGCTCTGAAAGAACGGCTTCGTCAAATCGAGAGACAACGCGAAAAATATCAGAAGGCTTGGGCGGCTGACTTAATTAGTGACGAGGAATTCACAGAGCGAATGAGGGAAACAAAAAGGGCTATGGCTGAAATACAGGAGGTATTGAAAAATGTCGAGATTGACGAAACGAAAAACAAAAAACATGACATAGAATCAATAAAAGCAATCGCAACAAACTTTTTGCTCAATTGGAACACTCTCACAGCTTTAGAAAAAAGGGAGTTTATGAACAATTTCGTCGACGGGATAGAATTCGATAAACAAGGAATAAACGTGAAAATAAAAGAGGTTTCCTTTTATTAATTTTTTGTGTTTATGAAAAATACACTACAACGAACTTGACATAAACACAAAATAAAACAAATCAACACAATTAAATCATAGCACAGATGGATAAGGAATTTCACCCCATCGCTCGAACTATGTTATAAAAAGAGCCTACTCAAAGTGAGTAGGCTTCGTCTTATCATTTTAAGTTGTCGATAGCGTATTGTGCTTCCTCCGGGGTGAATTTTTCCCCGTGCTCGGAAGTTAGCTGCTCATAAATCGCTTGATTGGACATATTCATCGTTTTGGCATATTGTTTTGCCTTCTCTAATGCGTTTGCTTTCCAATCCCATTCAAGATGATCGATAGCATATTTCGCTGCTTCTTCCGGGAACGCTTCGCCGTATTCAGAAACTAATTGATCGTATATTGCCGCTTTTGACATATGCATCGTTTTGGCATATAGTTTCGCCTTTTCTAACGCCGCTTTATATTCTCTTGGAACATTATCTTCTTTAGCTGGCGTTTCTTTTTTCTCTTCAGACTTAGGAGTCGCCGTTGTAGTCGTTGCTGTTTCTGCTGTTTCTTTTTTCTCTTCTTTCTGCGCCTGTTCACCGCTTTCTCCGCCACCACTTGCTACACCAGCAACAATAATAATAGTGAGAACCCAGAACCACCATCTTTTGTAGATTGGTTTCTTTTTCTTTTCGCTCATACCTTTATATCCCCCTCTTTTGTACTATTACGTTTACACCATATCACAAATAACAAGAAAATATTGTCGAATTATGTAGAAAAACAAAAAAATCCCCTGCCGATTAGCAGGGGTTATTTCACGCGCAACTTTTGCCCAACCCGAATCAAATTCGGATTCGCGATATTATTCAATCTCTGTAGCGCGTCTACTGTGGTATTATGTTTTTTCGCAATCGCCGACAATGTATCGCCTTTTTGGACGGTGTATGTTTGAGTTGTTTTCGTCTGTGTTTTCGGAATGGCCGAAATGTTAGTGTCTAACTTCTTATCCGTTCCATATCCCTTGTATTCGAATTGCAAATGGGGCTTATCTATGAATTTTTCATCAGTTGTCTTTCCGTCGTTGTCCCAATCTCCGCCCCAAGTGAAGCCCAACTGCTTGGCTTTGGCAATAGCCTGTTGAATTGCTGTTTTATCATAGCCATTCCAATCTGTTTTCCCGCCCACGACTGGGACGAAATCTAATGCTTGTCCAACCAAGTGGTAAGAGCGCATCGTCTGTGACTTCCCACTGGCAACGTAATATCGTTGTTTTTCTTTTGTGCGAAGCGTTTCATAGATAAGAATGTCAATGCTATTCGCAACGCACCAATTGTACCATTCCATTGCTGCTCTTTTTGTGTTAGGAGCCAGTTTTTCAAGGTTGGCCAAATTTCGTTCATGATAAGTCGGTTTGAACATTATTGCTCATCTCCTTTGTTATTTACATCATTAAACCATTTACCCTCTTTCGGGTTAGACACAATCCCTAGCAACACCAAAATCCCTAATATAGCTTGCACATACGCATTGAATTTTTCTGGTGTGATATTCACTCCAACATCTTGTAGCACCATAAGAAGCAATGACGCCACAGACAGCCATAGACCGTAATTTTTAAAGCGTTCCATCATTGCACACCCCCTTTCAACGCCGCAAAAACAATGGCTACGATGCCGCCGACCACCGAAACAATAATTGCGTTTGTGATCGTACGTCGTAGCCACTTAGTATCATCTTTAATTGCTCGAATGTCTTCACGCATATCTTTGATGTTTGACTCTGCGACTGCTAAGCGTGTTTTTACATCCACCATGTCTGCCTCCAGTTTTTGAATGCGTTCTTCCATCGACTCACGACCTTTCCTACAAAAATAAAAAGACCAAGGCGCTGGTCTATTGGACTAAATATTTCTTATGTTGTTCTCGTTTTTTCTCATCAGTCAATTGTGCATACACTTGTGTAGTGGCCGGATCTTCGTGACCAAGTAAAGCTTGAACGGCAGCTAATTCAGCCCCATTGTTCAGCGTTAATGTCGCAAATGTGTGTCGTAACGTGTGTGGGCTCACTTTTTTCCCTAACCCAGCATTCTCTGCGATGAGTGCAATTTCCCTTTGAATGCCGCGTTTTGAAAGGCGACGATAGGGTTTTCTTTCTGTAATAAACAGCGCTGGTTCATTGTCAGTTCTAGCCATGAGGTACTTCCGTAAATGATACATCGCTTTAAAGCTGAAATACACTTCGCGCTCTTTATTTCCTTTCCCGATTACTCTACAACTGAGCGTCTGATAGTTTATATCCGATCGGTTCAGCGCTTGTACTTCTGATAAACGACAACCTGTTGCATATAACACTTCTAAAAAAGCTCGCTGTCGTGTTGTTTTGCAAGCCTCGCGGAGCATTTCTAATTCCTCAATCGTCAACGCTTTCGGGAGCCTTTTTTCTTGTTTAGGCGGTTTTAGCTTTTTAGTCGGATCACGTTGAATGATTTCTTCAGATACCAGCCATCCAAAGAAACTTTTCAATACAGACAATTTTTTAGCGATTGAACTAAGTTTCAGGTGACTAAAACGACCTAAAAATACCCGAATATCAGCAGCAGTAATCTCATC
>NZ_SDLF01000042.1:0-3180 GCF_013096935.1 Brevibacillus sp. MCWH
ATACTTCCCTGCTTACAAACCAAACGAAATAGAGGAATGGCCCGCTGATATGATTTTAGAACATCTCGCCGCTATCTCCGAGATGAAGAAGAAAGGCGGTGAAAACTAATGGATTTGCGTAATTTAACGGTTGGCATAACGCTTGAAGATAACGCTACTTCGGGCTTGATTTGGATTGATGATAAAACAGACGATATCCGCGATAATTTCCAAGGTATGAAAAATGACCTCGCTGGATTATCGGTTGGATTCGGGCAAGTAGGAATCGCCGGAAGTCGTGCAATGGATGGAACGGAAGATGCGGTGGATGACCTAAAGGACGAAATTAGAAACCTAGCCGACCAAATCGCGTTATTAGCTCTTGCATCCGAAGCGGCGTTCGAAAAAATGGAAGATGATGTAGATGATGTAGAAGATGAAATGGAGCATTTAGGCCACGAAACCAACCGAACGACTGCGAAAGTAGTGTTATTAGGCACTGCCTTAACTGCCGCATTTAGCGGAGGAGTTGCCGCTTCCGCTCCATTACTTGCAGGGATTGGCGCATTAGTCGCAGCGTTCGGAGCGGCAGGAATCGGAGCGGCGGCGTTTGGTGCTGTTGCTGTTGGTGCGCTAACGAATATCTTTGAAACACAAGAAGAAATTGCGAAACTGCAAGAGAAAATCGAAAAAGCCGATTCAGCCAAAGAGCGAATCAAAGCGCAGAAAGAGTTAGCGGCAATATACGCAGATATGAGCCAAGAGCAACAAAACGCATTAAAAGCGTTACAATCGTTTAAAACCTTTTGGGGCGGCTTTGTTAAACAGTTTGAAAAGCCTATTTTTCAGACATTCGCAAACAGCTTAAAAGGTTTACAAGGAGTTTTGACAGGTTTACAACCGACGATTCAAAACGTGGCAGACGTGTTTGTTGAACTGACCGACGAGTTTAACGAATCGTTAGACAGTCCAGCCATGCAACGTTTCTTCACTTGGTTAGAAACAAACGCGGCAGAAAGTCTGTATAACTTTGCTCATATCTTCGGAAACACTTTTTTAGGTATCACAAACATGTTTAGCGCCTTCGCTCCGCTTGGGGCTAGTGTAGAAGAATGGTTAGTACGTATAACACAACGTTTTGAGGAATGGTCGGCAGGATTAAGTCAATCAACAGGCTTTCAAAAATTCGTTGAATACGCAAAAGAAAATGGCCCGATTTTAGCGGATACGCTGAGTAACATTTGGGACATTGGTGTCGGTTTAGTCAAAGCACTCGCTCCGCTTGGTTCAGAAGTGTTGAAAGGGCTTCAATCAATGACGGAATATATCTCGGTCAATGTGATACCTGTCATTGATAGCATCGCAGAAAAAGCGGCTGGTTTTGCTAGCACGATTCGTGATAATTGGGGTCCGATTAAAGAAACGGTTATCGGACTTGGAACGGCTTTTCTTACATTTAAAGGTATCATGCTAGGAATGACTATCATCGGCACAATCAATCAATTAATCACCGCTTTCCGTACAGGTACACTCATGGCGACAATAGCCCAGTGGGGATTAAACGCGGCTATGCTTGCTAATCCGATGACATGGGTAGCGGCAGGGATTGCGACTCTCGTTGCAATTGGTGTCCTTTTGTATCGGAATTGGGATACGATTAAAGCCAAAGCTGGCGAATTGTGGGCTTCTATGAGAGAAAAATGGGCTGGCATCAAACAAAGTACGAGCGAGACGTGGAATAACGTAAAAACATCTATTAGCAACGCTATGACAAGCGCAAAGACCAAAGTCTCCAATTTCTTCTCACCGCTTCTTGAATTTATACGAAGCGCAAAAGCGAAATGGGATAGCTTTGTCGGTGCGTTGAAAAACTTCAAAATGCCGAAAATCGGTTTACCAAAATGGATGGGCGGTAAAGGTTTAATCCAACTTCCAGGGCACGCCACAGGGCTTTCTCGTGTTCCGTATGACAACTATGTAGCTAGACTGCATAAAGACGAGACGGTGCTAAGAGCGGACCAATCACGCGCGCTTGAACAAGCAGGAATCCTTGACCGTTCAGGGCATACACCGCGAATCAATCCGTTAGGCACAGCGCCAAGTTCTTCACCAAAAGTGGCAGGCGGTTCGGTGGTGTTCTCACCGAAAGTCGATATTCACGTCACAGCAGCAGATGTGAAGTCGGCAGGAAGTTTAGAAGCGGCAGTCAATCGTAAACTGGAGGAAATGTGGCAGATGTTCATGGACATCTACGCAACGGAGGTGGTGTGCTGATGGCTAAACTCGGAAAATACAATCTATTCGTATTGAATGAATCGCCACAATACAGCGTACAGACCACCTCATACCCTGTCGAAAAAGGAATATCACTAACCGACCATGTGCAACCAGAGCCGGAATCGCTGAAAATTGACGTGTTTTTGAGCGGTTCCAATTATCAAAAGACACTCGACCAACTCAAAAACAGCATGTATAAAGGCGAAATGATGAACTATGCTGGCCGCTTCATTATGCGAAACGTGGTCATCGAGAACATCTCCCCAAGCGCAGACGCAAGCGCAAAAAACGGTGTCATGGTATCCATCACACTTAAACAGATTCGTGTGGCAACAACACCTTATGCGAAAGCGGCAGTCAAAAATACGCAAGTGAAAAAGGTATCCAATGCTGGACAAAAACAACCGACCGCCAAAAAAGCAAGCAATGCGACCTATCATGTCATCAAGAAAGGCGACACATTTTGGGCGCTTGCGAAGAAATACGGAACGACCGTCACGAACTTACGCAAGCTAAATCCGAATGTCGATGAGAAAAAACTTCAAATCGGCAGTAAAGTGAGAGTGAAGTAATATGCGTGTCATTGAGATTGATAAAAACAATTTGCCGGAGCGGTTTGACATTGAGTTAGGAGCGGAATTGTTTTCGCTTGAGATTAATTACAACGAAACAGGCGACTTTTTCACCGTTGACCTTTACAAAAACGACGATCCGCTTGTGCTTGGCGAAAAAATTATGTACAATCAATCGCTTTTTCAAGATGTTGAGGACAGTCGTTTTCCTGCTCCCCAACTCCTTGTGACCGACTTATCGGGAAAAGAAAGTCGTGTGACATGGGAAAATTTTGGCGTGACGGTGTTCTTGGTGGTGAATGACGGTGAGTGACAAGTTATTTGGCCGTGTGATACGTGTGAAAGTTGGTTC
>NZ_SDLF01000043.1:0-3030 GCF_013096935.1 Brevibacillus sp. MCWH
GATCAAAGTCGGTCTGTTGGGCAAGGATGATTCCGAACTCGTTATGATCGGAGCGGTGCATGAGTACGGTGTCGAAATTCCGGTCACAGACAAAATGCGGGCATGGTTTGCGGTGAATGGCTATCCGCTCAAGAAGGAAACAACGGTCATCAAGATTCCAGAGCGGTCATGGCTACGGAGCGGCTATGATGAGAACATCGACAAGATTGCGAGAAAAATTGAGCAACTATTGCCCGATGTCATTGAAGGAAACGTCAATCCGAAACTCTTTATGGATGCGATCGGCATGGAGTTTGCTGGATTGATTCAAAAGAAAATGAGAGCCTTGAGAGAACCGCCTAACAGTAGCATGACGGTTGAGCGAAAAGGTTCAGATAATCCGCTCATTGATACAGGTCGTCTAGTCGGTGCCATTAGACATGAGGTGGAATAGATGAAACCATTTCAATTTGCCGATTTTATCGAGGAATTCAAAGTCACGTTTACCGTTTATCAAGAAACAGGCGGATACTACAACGATAAAGGAGATTGGGTTGAAGGTGGCTCTAATCTTATACAAATGACAGGGATTATCCTTCCGCTTTCAGAAGATGACCTAAAATATGTCGAACAAGGCACATACAGCGTCAAAGACCGTAAACTTTACACAATTCAACCGCTTCAATTAGGACAGAAAATCGAGTATAAAGGTACACAATACACCGTACAAAACTTCAAAGATTACAGCGACTATGCCGATGTGTACATTTACTATGCGAGGTGTGCGGAATGATAACCGCCATTAAAAATATGATTGCGAAAATCAAAGCGGATACAGACATCACCATCATTCAAGCCAACCAAACCGCTCCAAAACCGCCGCTTCCTTATGCTGTATATAACATCACAGCTCCATATGTAAAAGACAGAGGGCAACCGAATATGACACCGCAGGAGCGGGATGGAGAACTGTATCTGAACTATGAAGAACAGTATCTGACGACTATCTCGTTCAACGTCTATGCGGATAAAAACGAAACGACCATTGACAATGCGATAAAGCTACGTCAATGGTTTTTGTTTGTTGGTCAAGAGTACCTACAAGACAACGGGATAGCGGTTGTAAACGTTGGAAACATCGAAAACCGCACGACATTTCTTGTGGACAGCTATGAATACAAACATGGCTTCGATGTTCAATTACGTATGACGCAAAACATCGAAGTGAAGACAGATTGGTTTGACACAGTAAATTTCAAAGGAGAGTGAGAATATGGGCAATCGTTATGTAGATGTGACGATTACACGACAAACGAAAGCGGTGAGCGAAAAGGGATTTGGTACACCACTCGTGTTGTCAACCTCAAAAAACTTGCCGTATAAGATTTACACAGATATTGAACAGGTGGCCAACGACTTTGCGACAACAACAGAAGAATACAAACTATTCTCTCGCATGTTCGGGCAAAATCCACGACCAGCGGAAATTGCGGTATATGGCGTGCAATATGACGGAGCGACAGGAAACCCAACAGATTTAACAGCTGCGTTAAACACACTTGTAACAATGGGCAACAACGATTTCTATTACCTTGTATCCGTTGAGCAAGGAGATGACGAGATCACAGAGTTAGCTCAATGGGTTAGCACACAAGACAAAATTTATGCCGCTTCTACATCGAGTGAAACATTGTATCAAACATTAAGCGGACTGTATGACAATGTATTCCTTCTTGTTCATGACCAACCTCGTCAATATCCGGCTGAAGGTCTTGTCGCTCAATTAGCACCGTTACCGATTGGGAGTTATACTTGGACATTTAAAACAATCCAAGGGGTTTCTCCTGTATCATATGACGCAACGAAAATTAATGATATCCATGCTAATCATGCATGCACATATATCCGCGAAGGTGGTGTCAATATCACATCACGCGGTGTAGCAACGAGCGGTGAATATATTGACAATGTGCAAGCAACGCACTTTATCAAAGCACGTATGACCGAAGCGGTGTTCCGTTTACTTGCGACAAATCCGAAAATTCCATACACGGATGCAGGTATCGCAATGGTCGTCGCAGAGGTTGACAACGTACTGAAACAAGCGTTTAAACAAGGAATTATCGCTGATGAAAACGGAGAGCCGCTCTACACCATTACCGTTCCAAAACGTGAGGATATTCCTGCAAATACACGTGCGCAACGTATTTTACCAGACGTCGAGTGGACAGCAACAATCGCTGGGGCAGTCGAAAAAGTTGAAATTCGTGGAGTTCTCACGATTTAAGGAGGGGATATAGATGGCAACAACATATGATTTCAAGAAAGTTAGCGTCATCGTGAATGGCGCTTTTATCGTTGGGTTCATGGATGGTGAACCGATTCAAGTGGAGAAAAACGAAGATGACATTACACCGCATGTTGGCGCAGATGGTGAAGTTACTTATGCAGAAAGCGCAGACCAAACAGGTACAATCACGCTGACGTTGAAGCAGACTTCCGCTTCACTTCCATTCTTGCAACAATTACGCAAGTCGAAAAAGATTTTTCCTATCCAGATCGTTGACAGTAACAACGGCACATACCGCGCAGGTGGTAGCGAAGCGCGAATTGTGAAGATGCCATCTCGTTCATGGGGAACAGAAGTACAAGGTGTAGAAGTACAAATCCATGTGGCAGACTTAACAGAAGCGTAAGGAGGAATGAGTAATGGGTTTTAAACCAAAAACAGAAGAATATACAAGTGCGTCAGGAAATAAGTATGTATTCCAAACAGTCATGCCATCTAAATGGGCTGAGATTTTAGATCAAATCACCGATAAACATGGTAAAATACTTAATGCTAAAGCGATGCCAGCTATGCTTGAGCACGTGGTTGTGCAACCTTCGGGTTTAAGTCTCAATGATTTCGAGGAGTGGGCTGAACTCCAGGAGGTAACGCAAGCCGCTTTCTTGTTTCAACAACAAGGAAAACGATAGGTTATTCCAATTAGGGAGCGTTGACGACGTTCCCTTTTCTTTTGTTCAACAAGCAAGAAAGAATTGGTGGAA
>NZ_SDLF01000044.1:0-2214 GCF_013096935.1 Brevibacillus sp. MCWH
TGTCAAGATCAAAAGAAAGTTCCTCAAAAAAATCAAGCGAAAATTCCCCAGTAAGAGAAAGAGAATACTCAAATGCCTCTTAGGTGGTAATATAGACAAGACTACCCACTTGTGTTGTTCCCATCCCCTTCCGGTCGGAAGAATCCTGCCTTTTTCTTCTCCTTGATGCGGTAACTCTCCCCCTTGATGTTGATCGTGGTGGAATGATGGAGCAAACGATCCAATATGGCGGTGGCCAGTACAGAGTCTCCAAAGATTTCTCCCCATGAACCATACGACTTGTTGGAAGTCAGGATGATGGAGCCGGTCTCGTATCGTTCCGAGATGATTTGGAAGAAGAAATGGGCTGCCGGTTCGTCCATCTTGCGATAGCCGATCTCATCGATGATCAACAGACGTGGCTTGGTATACATCCGTATTTTCTGTTTAATCGTATGGTTCTGGTCGGCCTGCTGAAGTGTTTGCACGAGGTCATGGGCGGTTGTAAAGTACACCGTATACCGCCGCTTAATCGCCTCCAATGCCAGTGCAACAGCCAAATGCGTTTTCCCCACGCCAGGGGGGCCAAGGAAGATGAGATTCTCCTGGTGCTCGATAAACCGAAGGGTCGCCAGATCCCGGATTCGCCGTTCATCGATGGAGGGCTGGAATCGAAAGTCGAATTGGTTCAAAGTCTTGTGAAAGGGCAAGTTCGCCAGACGTGTCCGGGTTCGGACATACCGATCCCATTTCGCCGCCAGTTCCTCCTGCAACAGCTTGTCCAGAAATTCAAGGTACGATATATTGTGTTTGGCAGCTTCTTCGGCGTGGTGGTGAAGCACCTCGGGAATGCGAGCCCAGCCGAACTGGCGGAACGCATCCTCAAGACGTTCTTGCAGCCCAATCATTGGAGCGTCACCGCCTCGTCGAGGAATTGTTCATACACCGATAAGTCTCGTTCCAGCACTTCAGGGGATGGCCGGTCAACAAGTTTGGGCATCGGAGCAGGAACTCGGTGTTGACCGGCTGGGCGCAGTCCTTCGAAGTGCTTTTTGTTGATGACCAACTTCCCTTTCTGGACGGCCTTGGGATGTTCAGCGATGAGTGTGTCTCCACTGTAAATCCGGATGCGTCCGTTCTTGTCGTCCTGGACATGCACGATTTGCCCCATAAAACGGAAGGGAACGGAGTAACGGTTGGCCTCAAACGATACCAGGCAGTCCGCCGATACCTTCCGAGCATGACGGTCGACAACCACAAACGGTGTTGGATTGACGGGGTTCAACTTTTCCTCCTGCCAACGGTCAACGGGTCTGACGTGTGTGGTTCCATGGATCCTGACGTTGGCTACCTGATTCAGCCACGTGCGTGCTTGACGATTCAGATCGTCCAATCCTGTAAATTCCCGAACACGCGGCCAAAAGTTCTTGCGAACATAGCCAATTCCGTTTTCAACCTTCCCTTTGGTACGAGCCCGGTAGGGCCGACAGTTCTTGAGGAGGAAGCCGTGGTGGCTGGCAAACCGTGAAAAACGCTCATTCCAGACGGGATGGCCCTGTTCATCTCTGTCGCTTACGACCGTCTTCATGTTGTCGTATAGGATTACCTTGGGACACCCGCCAAAGTACTCGAAAGCACGTACGTGGCAGCCGATGAGTGTGTCTAATTTTTCGTCTTCGGTGAATTCCAGGTACATCATGCGAGAATGGCCCAGCACCATGACAAACGCATACAGCCGTTTTTCTTTGCCGTGCCATTCCACCGTAAACCGTCCCCAGTCCACTTGGGCTTGGTATCCGGGAGCTGTCTCGAATCGGACAGTGGTTTTGTTGATGACGGTAGGCCGGAACGGTTTCATGAAGACCCGTAGGGTGGTAATTCCGCCGGTATACCCTTTCGCTTTAATTTCTTCAAAAATGACTCTGGCATTGAGGCACCCTTCCTCCATTCTGCGGCGAACGTAGTCCTTGAACGGATCCAGCTTGCCGGGACGGATGACGTTTCGCTGGTAGGTTTCAGGTTCCTTCTTGTTCAGCCACTTACGAATCGTTTTTCGATCCCTCCCCATTTCCTGCGCGATCCGAGTAATACTCATGCCACGTTTTCTCATTTCGTGAATCATGTAAAACTCCCCATTCTTTATCATGATTCCTCTCTCCTCCAAGGAGAGAGTTTGCGATGAAAGTGGGGAATTTTCAACCGATTATATTGGGGATTTTAACGTTGATCTTCACA
>NZ_SDLF01000045.1:0-1987 GCF_013096935.1 Brevibacillus sp. MCWH
GTGTCAATATTTTCCTTTAAAATATTGAGAAAAGTTTTTGCACCGAATATAGGTTCAATAAAAATAAATTCAGAATTCTCCATAACTTCTTTTACACTCAAAGACTTAATATATTCATTATATAAAGCAGCATTTACAGGATTGTAGCTTTCCTGTAACTTATTAAATTTTTCCAAAATATTTTTACTTTTCATATATCCGTCTCCCTTTCTATAAGTTGTTATAATTAATTATTTGTTGTAAGGACAAAAAAATCAACAATAGATTAAATACTTATATTATGTAGGGAGTTGATAAAATATGAATAAGCAACAGGTTGCAGCTTATTTAGTAATGGAGTCCACATTTGATCCTGTAAAACCTAAAAATGTTAAAGTATTTGACGATAACGGACTTTTTTACGTTAAATTTGAAACAGTTCTTCAAGAATTTAACAAGCAAAACAGAAATAAGCGTATTTATGAAAAAAATGCTATGATTGAGTCACTTAAAGCACCTCATATTTTGGAGCTAGTTGAGAAGAAAAGTTGGTTCGGTGAAGCAGGGCACCCTTTAACTTCTGATGTTCAAAGAATTTTAACTATCGACCCTAAACTAATGTCTCATAAAATTAATAAGTTCTGGGTTGAAGGAAACTTCTTAAAAGGGGAAGTAGAAACTTTAGATGATGGTTCTTACGGTACACAAATGACTAAAAATATTTTACAAGGTATGGAACCAGCTTTTAGTTTACGTGCATTAGCTTCTTTAGTTAAAAGAGGAGACGGTACTTCTATCGTTCAATCTAAATGTCATATCGTAACTTATGACTGGGTAGTATTACCTAGCCATCATACCGCTTACCGTGACCAATCTAAACCTATTCAGAAAGTAGTTAAAAGTATTCAAGATGATGGAAATACGGTTCAAGAATCTTTAGTACCAGTATCAGAGTCTCAAATTATTAATTACATTAAAGATGAATCTAAAAACTTTAAAGTTGTATCTAACGTTTGTGAAGTTGCTGGCGAATCTATTAGTTTAAGTAAAGATTTACGTCATGTAATTATTAAAGAAGGGTCTAATACTTTCTATGTAAATATCGAAGATAAGATTAAACACGACATTAGAAATTTAATGTTGCGTTTATAAAAGTTTGTAAATATATAGGGAGGAACTAAATTATGATGAGTATAGGCGAGCTTTTAACATCTATAAAGATGGATTTAGGTATTTACGGGCTAGCCCTCCCATTTGAAGATGAGAATAAAATTCTTTATGATACTATTAAATTAAGGACGTTAAAAACTTTTAGTCAGTTTTTCCCTCACATTATTTCTGTAGATTTTAAAATAAATGAACTTAAGTGTATTAAAAGTCAATATCAAGAATCAATTTATGAACTGCCAGATGTATTTGGTGATAGAAAAATTATTTATGTTAGAAAAGTAAGTCCTAAAAATAAGTTATCGGGTTACGGGTATACAACACCTGTATTTGATGATTCTATGGACATTTACAACTCTTTAATGATGGCACAAGCTAGTGCAAACCTTTTATCTACTATTACACCACCATTTACATTCAAGTTTGTACAACCTAATTTACTTTATTTATATAATATGACAACATATGGTGGAGAAATAACTGTAGACTTTGGATTAGAGCATACGGATAATTTAATGACTATTCCTAACTCAGCTTGGGAAGGATTTTATGAATTAGCGTTAATTGATGTGAAAAGGTTTCTATACAATTCGTTAAAGCATTATAACGAGCTTCAAACAGCTTACGGTACTATTAATTTAAAAATTGATGATTGGTCTAATGCAGAATCTGACAGAAAAGAATTAATTGAAAAATGGAGAAATTACGCACATATTGATGGAGAAAATTTCTATATAATTTAGAAAAAAAATAAATTAATATACCGAGATACCAACAAAGGGTATCTCGGTATATTAATCTTTTAAGGTTGGTTTATGGGGGATTACGATTACTTTTATGT
>NZ_SDLF01000046.1:0-1955 GCF_013096935.1 Brevibacillus sp. MCWH
TGTCTGGTGACGATGGCGGAGGGGACACACCCGTTCCCATTCCGAACACGGCCGTTAAGCCCTCCAGCGCCGATGGTACTTGCCCCGAAGGGGGCCGGGAGAGTAGGACGTTGCCAGGCGGCTGCCTGACGGCAGCAGCACTTCGTTCCTTGAAAACTGGATACTGCATGGAAAGCTGAGGATAATCCTATGTGGTTAAGTTACTAAGGGCACACGGTGGATGCCTTGGCGCTAGGAGCCGATGAAGGACGCAGCGAACTGCGATAAGCCTCGGGGAGCGGTAAGCACGCATTGATCCGGGGATCTCCGAATGGGGCAACCCACCATCCGTAATGGGATGGTATCCGTCACTGAATCCATAGGTGACGTGAAGGCACACCCGGTGAACTGAAACATCTAAGTAGCCGGAGGAAGAGAAAACAACAGTGATTCCGTCAGTAGTGGCGAGCGAACGCGGAAGAGCCTAAACCGCAGGGTTTACTCTGCGGGGTCGTGGGACGTCTCACGTGGAGTTACAAAAGACACCTGTAGGTGAACGGTCTGGGAAGGCCGACCAGAGAGCGTGACAGTCGCGTAACCCAAACAGGTGTCTCTCCGAGACGGATCCCGAGTAGCACGGGACACGTGAAATCCCGTGTGAATCTGGCAGGACCATCTGCTAAGGCTAAATACTCCCTAGCGACCGATAGCGAACCAGTACCGTGAGGGAAAGGTGAAAAGCACCCCGGGAGGGGAGTGAAAGAGAACCTGAAACCGTGTGCTTACAAATAGTCGGAGCCCGTTTTAGGGGTGACGGCGTGCCTTTTGTAGAATGAACCGGCGAGTTACGGTAGCGTGCGAGGTTAAGTCGAAGAGACGGAGCCGCAGCGAAAGCGAGTCTGAACAGGGCGACAGTACGTTGCCGTAGACCCGAAACCGTGTGATCTAGCCATGTCCAGGGTGAAGGTAGGGTAACACCTACTGGAGGCCCGAACCCACGCACGTTGAAAAGTGCGGGGATGAGGTGTGGCTAGCGGTGAAATTCCAATCGAACTCGGAGATAGCTGGTTCTCCCCGAAATAGCTTTAGGGCTAGCCTCGGAATGAGAGTCTTGGAGGTAGAGCACTGATTGGGCTAGGGGCCCTCATCGGGTTACCGAACTCAGTCAAACTCCGAATGCCAACGACTTATGTCCGGGAGTCAGACGATGAGTGCTAAGATCCATCGTCAAGAGGGAAACAGCCCAGACCATCAGCTAAGGTCCCCAAGTGTACGTTAAGTGGGAAACGATGTGGAGTTGCCCAGACAACCAGGATGTTGGCTTAGAAGCAGCCACCATTTAAAGAGTGCGTAATAGCTCACTGGTCGAGTGACTCTGCGCGGAAAATGTAACGGGGCTAAACGTACCACCGAAGCTATGGCAGTCCTTCGGACTGGGTAGGGGAGCGTTCCAAGCAGCGGCGAAGCCGTACCGGAAGGAGCGGTGGAGCGCTTGGAAGTGAGAATGCCGGTGTAAGTAGCGAAAAGACAAGTGAGAATCTTGTCCACCGAAAGCCTAAGGGTTCCTGGGGAAGGCTCGTCCTCCCAGGGTTAGTCGGGACCTAAGCTGAGGCCGAAAGGCGTAGGCGATGGACAACAGGTTGATATTCCTGTACCACCTCCATTCCGCTTGAGCAATGGCGTGACGCAGGAGGATAGGGCGAGCGGCCTGCTGGATGGCCGTCCAAGCAGCAAGCCTGGTGTGTAGGCAAATCCGCACACCGCCAAGGGCAAGCTGTGATGGCGAGGGAAATGCAAGTACCGAAGTCCCTGATTTCACACTGCCAAGAAAAGCGTCTAGCGAGGAATGAGGTGCCCGTACCGCAAACCGACACAGGTAGGCGAGGAGAGAATCCTAAGGTGCGCGGGAGAACTCTTGCTAAGGAACTCGGCAAAATGGCCCCGTAACTTCGGGAGAAGGGGCGCCCCGGTAGGGT
>NZ_SDLF01000047.1:0-1894 GCF_013096935.1 Brevibacillus sp. MCWH
GTGCTACATTTAGTTTTTTAGCCAAGTCCGCTTGTGTCATGCGATTTTTCTTCCGTAACTCCTTTATTTTGTTTCCTAATCGCATTTTCAATCACCTCCTTTCTAACAATATTATAAAGCAATACTGTAATTTTGTACAGTATTGCTTTATTAAGTGTGAAAAAAACGATAAAAAAAATCATAATTTCTGAAAAAAACTATTGCAATTACAGAAAATCTGTAGTAAATTATTAGACAAGAGGAGGTGGTAATCAATATGAAATACACAATTGCTCAAGCGAGAGCGTTAGCTAGTTTATCACAGAAAGAGATGGCGAAAAGGTTAGGTGTGTGCGAAAAAACCTACATCGACTACGAGAAGTATAGAAAGATTTTTCGGATGGATATGGCGTACAAATTCTCAAAAATCACAGGAATAGAAATGGATCAGATAATTTTTTTTGATAAAGATGTACAGAAAATCTGTAGTTAAGGGATGTGACACAATGAATCAACCTTCTGAACGCACGCAGAAAGCAATGATTGATTTTTTCATGCGAACGTCCGTTCCGCGCATTTTAGCTGCGATCGAGCGTGGGGAGTTGACTTGGAATGAAGTAGTTAAAAAGGAGGTGACAACAAATGCTCAACGATCACATCAAGCAAACTATGCGCACAATTGACGCGTTTCTTGAGCGCTACACACTCGGCACGCTGATTATTGACGGCGATACCGTTTCACTTGAGACGAAAAACGGCGAAATCGTGTTAGATGAAACATATGTCATCGAAGTGTTCGACGGTGAGAAATATCACTCGATCACATATGACCAAGCGCGGAATACCATGTCTAGTGACGGATGGCCGTTGTATGCCGGGTTGGAAGCGCGTGTGAAAGCTGCCCTCTAGGGCTTCTTTTGGAAGAAAAATGGACAAGTCTAGCAAAGAGGAGGAAAAAGCATGCTCAAAGATATAAACGTGAGTTTCACTATTGAAAACATAGATGAATACAAAGAGTTGCTCCGAAAGGCTGCCTACCATTCAGAGCAACTGGAGATGATAATGGAGCAAATCAAAAACTTTGATTTTAAGGTGAAGTTAAAGTCCTAACTTTTTAAACGTGTATTCGGCAACTGCTTCTTCCAACATTTCTGCCCAATTAGAAAATTTCGTGTTCGCAGAGACAAAAGCATTTAATTCATCGTCTGGAATTTCTTCAAAGGAAGAATATTTGTTGAAAATCTCTTGTTGTTCGAATTCGGCAAAGGAATTGAACGATGTGTATTTTCTCAAAAAAGCGTCTGTCAGTAATTCGGGTAGTGAAACTTGGTGGTCGCCTTGAAACTCTTTTGCTGCTCTTGCCATATCTTTGATTTCCATAACTATTCACCTCCTTCCCAATTAAACATCATTCGACAGGAAGGAGGAAAATCCTACAAAAAGAGAGGGGAAACAGTTGGATCCAGTTAGTTTAGCAGAGTACAAGAAGTTATTTCCGGTTTTTAAGGATATCCCAGACAGCGAGTTCAAATATCACAACGGTAATTGGCTTATATCACTTAAAGCGACAAAACAGCTCGCGTATAAACACAAACGTAAAGAGCTAATCAAATACATTAACAAAGTGGAGGGGGAACGTAATGAGTTTAATGGTAATTGAGCAAAACGGTCAACGTGTTTTGACGACGCAGCAATTGGCGGAAGCATACGGAACGGACATGGAAAGAATTCAGGTTAATTTCAATCGTAATAAAGAGCGTTATAAGGAAGGTAAACACTTTATTCTTCTTCAAGGCGACGAATTAAAGCAATTTAAAGCTACTTATCAAATTGATAACCAGCTGAAGTTTGCCACAAAACTCTACCTTTGGACCGAAAAAGGGGCATGGCTACATGCAAAGTCACTCAATACAGA
>NZ_SDLF01000048.1:0-1785 GCF_013096935.1 Brevibacillus sp. MCWH
CAATATGACAGATTTAATAAGTAATACAGATCAAATTGTATCGTTTATTGTAAAAGCATTGATAGGGGAAAACGCTAGCCCTTCAGAAGAAGATAATACTCTTAAAGACATTCTTTATAAGAAACTAGCCAAAGAACTTCTACCTATGATTCCATGGGAAGTTGCTGAGAAACTACTTAAAGAAGCACAATTAGAATTAAGACAAAAAGTTGCTAATAAAGAAGAACAAAGCGAATAATAAATACCGAGTGCATTATGCACTCGGTATTTAAATATATTGATTAGACTCGTAAGACCAGTCAGTGAATGATTTATTTTCAAGACCGTTAACAAATCCAAGAGTGTATTCTGAATCAAAGTTAACGAAGTTGTTAAGAATTTTGTATTTAGAAACTAGTGCTTTAGCAATTTCGTTAATTTGTGCTGATTCATATTTGACACAAGTAAATGGGATATCTACTTGTACGATAGAATGTTGACCAGCGTCATAGTTAAAGTGATCACGTTTAGAAGATTTAGGCATCATGTTAGTTAATAAACAAGCATATTCAATTGCATCTGAACGACCTGTTGGGTCAGTTTGTACATAAATAGCTTCCATAGTATGATATGCTTGTGAATAAGGAATACCTTTATCTAATGCACCGTGATAATGTGTAATTCCAGTATATGGGTCAGAAATACCAGTCAACCACATATCAATATATTCACGAACAGGTGAACCTGCTAACTCGTAAATCTTTACTGTAATTTCTTGAGTTTCATCTTTAGCTACTGTAGCTACGTCCATTTGACGACCTGCATAGCTACCAGTGAGCTGTTCAAATTCCATACTCAAGTTCTGAATACCGTCGATACCTACAAAACCGTATTCAATATAGTGTTTAAACTGTGTAGTTCTTTCAGGAAAAACAGCTTTCATAAAAGAAGGCATTTTAATTAAGAAAATACGTGCATAACCCGTTTTCAACGGGCTATATTTAGTAAGAGAGCGGTTTTTAGCGTTTAAACCGCCAAGAAAGAACGAATATGTTGTCAAATCTGTGCGGTTGTTTTTAATATTACTTTGAAGAGTTTTAGACATACACGATCAACTCCTTTTTTATTTTTTTATTTATTAAACGCGCGGATTTACGTCGATCTCTAAAATTACGCGCTTAGCGAGAGTTTTGAACACTACTGCTAAGTAGCAGTGTAAAATACTACGTTCTTCTTCAAACTTACTCATACCGAATTCTACTTCAGCTGAGCGTACTTTAGTTCCAATGTAACCGTTAGCGAACAAGATGTTTGCTTGTTCTTTGAAACGTTCACGGTCACTAGCTTCAGCAAAGTTGTAGATTAAAGAAGCGTTCATATCTTCAAGTTTACGTTTCATTTCTAAAAGTACTCTCATATTATTTTCTTCAGATAAATCTGACCATTTGTTTTGAGAAGTTGATTGTGTAGCACGAACAAACGTTACGTCATTAACAGCTTGGAAGAAGTTTAGACGTAATTCATATAGTTTCTCTTTTACATCAACGTCATCAGCGTCAACAATTGGTCGAAGTGAACCGTTAATATATCCAGTTAATTTTGCATAATCTTCACCAACGAAAGGAATGTGGGTTCCAAACGTCTTAACATGATTAGGTAATTTCATTGCTGCGAAATAAGTTGTTGTGACAGGAATTGTTTTTCCTGTGAATGGATCACGAATTTTATAATGTTGGAATTCTTTAGAGAAGATTCTGTCTCCAATATTGGACATACTCTCTCCCCATGCAATAGCATCTGTAATTG
>NZ_SDLF01000049.1:0-1462 GCF_013096935.1 Brevibacillus sp. MCWH
CAGCGTGTAGACAAAGTACCAAAGGTACAAGGTCTACACGCTTTTTTGTCGAATAAACATGACATTCAACACTTTGTAGAGGTGGAAGCATGCTGAACAAGCAACAGGCCGAAGGTCGTTATCAGATATCCGTAGTCTCGTTAGATGAATTGGTTCCACAAGATCATCTCGTTCGAAAAATCGAAAATGCCATCGACTTTTCTTTTATCTACGACTTGGTGAAAGACCGGTACTCTCTCGACAACGGAAGACCTAGCATTGACCCCGTCGTCCTCATCAAAATGGTGCTCATCCAGTACCTGTTTGGAATCCGTTCCATGCGACAAACCATCAAAGAGATCGAAACAAACATCGCCTATCGGTGGTTTCTGGGTTATGACTTTACACAACCGATTCCCCACTTCACGACGTTCGGGAAAAACTACGTACGGCGATTTCAAGGAACCGATCTGTTTGAAAAGATTTTTACTGGTATTCTCGAGGAGGCTTGCCATCACGGATTTGTAGATCCCTCGGTCCTGTACATTGATTCCACCCATGTAAAAGCTAGTGCGAACAAGAAAAAGTACATCAAGCAACTCGTTCAAGAAGAACGGAAGAAGTATCAGGAACTCCTTGAAGAAGAATTGAACCAGGATCGCGTGGAGCATGGAAAAAAGCCATTGCCAAAAAAGACTGAAACAGCCTGGAAGGAGGTGAAACAAAGTACCACGGACCCTGACAGCGGCTGGTTTGTCAAAAACGAGAAGGAGCAGACGTTTGCGTATTCGTTTCATGCAGCAAGCGACCAACATGGCTTTGTCGTCAGTGCCGTGGTGACGGCGGCTAACGTTCATGACAGTCAGGCCTTTTCGGATGTTTTCGAACAAGCCGTGGGACGCGTAGGAAAACCGGACGCCGTGGCAGTAGATGCTGGATATAAAACGCCTTACATTAGCAAGTGTCTGATAGATGAAGGAATTCGCCCCGTGATGCCTTACACCCGTCCGCATACGAAGGAAGGGTTTTTTCGAAAGCATGAATACGTGTATGATGAATACTTTGATTGCTACATCTGTCCTGCCGGACAGGTTCTTACCTACGAAACCACCACGCGTGACGGCTACCGTATGTACCGTTCCGCCCCAGGCGAATGCAACCATTGCCCATTCCGCCCCCAATGTACAGAGAGCCGGGAGGCTGTGAAGCGAGTCAGTCGTCATATTTGGGCCGATTACCTAGACGAAGTGGAGCATCTGCGACATACCGAAGTGAATAAACGCCTGTACGCACGCAGAAAAGAAACCATTGAGCGCGTATTTGCGGATTTAAAGGAGAAGCATGGTTTGCGTTGGACCACTTTGCGAGGACTGAAAAAAGTGACAATGCAGGCGATGCTTGTCTTTGCTTGTATGAATTTAAAAAAACTGGCCAATTGGCTATGGAAGGCAGGCAAAGGGAGGCACAATGCCTTTCATTTTCG